>CAYVGY010000158.1:2921-6154 GCA_964451065.1 uncultured Halobacteriales archaeon | reverse complement strand
GAGCAACGCGCTGAAGTTCCGAGCGGCGGCCCCGGCGAGGATCCACCTTGGGCTCGAGGAAAGAGGAGACGAGTGGGAGTTCAATGTCAAAGACAACGGCATCGGCATCGACCCCAAGGACCACGGTCGCATCGTGCAGCCCTTCCAACGCGTGTACTCCTCGGACCGCTACCCCGGCACGGGACTCGGGCTCTCGATCAGCAAGAAGATCGTGGAGCTTCATGGGGGCCGGTTGTGGATTGTCTCGGCGCTGGGCCGGGGCACCGAGGTCCACTTCACGCTGCCCAAGGAGCGTAGTAATGGCCATGGCTGAGTTCTGGTGGATCGGTCTTGCCGCCAACGCGACGATCGCGGTTGCGTTCCTCGCCGTCGCCGTCGTGCTCCTTGCCAACGCTGTTCGGACCAAGCACGTCAAGAACAACCCGCTCGGCGTCGCAACGGTGATTCTCTACGTTGGCTGCGGCGGCGGCCACCTCGTGCACACGCTTCAGCTGCTGGACGCCCCCTTGGGCCTGGCGACGCCGGCCGGCGATGCGATTCAAATCGAGTACGACACGAACTGGCACCTGTGGATCATGGACGTTCTCACCGCCGCGGCCGGTGTCGCGTACTGGATGATGCGCCACCGGTTCCCCGCGCTGGTCTCGGGGGCCGCCGTCTTCGAAGATTTGAGGGCCCGCCAGCGGCGGGCATTGGAAATTCATGACAACGTGGTCCAGGGGCTCGCCGAGGCGAAACTGGCGCTGGACTTGGGCATGGACCGGGAGGGCGACGCGGCCGTGGGGGACACCCTGGACAAGGCGCGTCATATCATCACCGACCTCTTGGGCAAGGAAGAGGTCCCGCCGGGGGCCCTTCGCCGCAGCGTCTCGGGAGGTGACCGGGGTGGCGTTTGAGTGGTGGATGGTGACCGCGGGCGCGAACGCCGTCCTGGTGTTCATCTACGCACTCATCGCGATCGAAATGATTCGCGCCATCATCGACGGGCGGCAGCTCCGTTCGAATCCACTGTTGACGGCGACCGCCGCGGTGTTCGTGACCTGCACCTTGGGCCATGGCGCGCACCTCATGCATGCCTTCTTCGCCCAGCCCGTCTTCTGGGACGTCCCGGCCGGCGCCGCGCTGGATGCGGTTCGCGCCGAGTTCGGGGACCCCCGACTCGTCTGGTGGACGGTTTTCACTGCAGGGACCGCGATCTACTTCTACACGCTGCGAAGCCGGTTCGCGATCGTGTACCGCGGCGCCGCCCTCTGCGAAGACATGGCGAAGCGGGAGGCCCAGGCGTTGGAGATGCATGACGACATCGTCCAGGGCCTGTCGCGGGCCAAGCTGGCGCTGGAACTCGGCCGCCAGGAGGAAGGACGTGCCGCCGTCGAGGCCACGTTGGCGGCGTCGCGCCGGATCATCACGGAAATCCTCGGGACCGAAGGCAGCGAGATCGCGCTGGGCCCGGGCGACCTGCGCCGCGGTGTGGCGGCGGGAGCGGAACGATGACCGACCCTCGGAAATACACGGCGCTCCTGGCCGACGACGTCACGGCCTTGCGGAACCTCATCCGCATCGCCGTCGAGGGCAGCGGTCGCTTCCGCGTGGTCGGCGAGGCGGTGACCGGGCGCGAGGCCATCGACCAGGCGCGCACGTCCCGACCCGACCTGGTGTTGTTGGACCTCTCGATGCCGGAGATGGACGGACTCGAGGCGCTGCCGCACATCCTAGAAGTTTCTCCCGCGTCCCAGGTGGTGGTGCTCAGCGGGTTCAACCATATGCGGATGGCCCCCGTCGCCAAGCGAATGGGCGCGGCGGCCTACCTCGAAAAGGGCGTGGAGCCGGACGGGATGGTTCGGTCCCTGCTCGAGGTTCTGGGGCCCGGCGGCGGGAACGGTTCGCGGCCGACCCTACCCGGCGGACCCCCGCCGTCGTCGCCGACACTGCGGTCCGGGGCCGTATCGATTCCTCGCGAAGTCCAGGGACCGACGACGCTCCCTTCTGGCGCCTCCTTCCGCGTGTTGATCTTGGAGTCGGGCGATGCGCAGAAGACCGTTTCCCTTCTTTCCTCAGCGACCTTCGCGCGGTTCGAGGCCGAGGTCTGCAGGTCCCTGGCCGGCGCGACGAACCGGCTCTCGGCGGGCGGCGTCGACGTCGTCCTCGTGGACCCGGAGACCTTGGGTTCTCCCCCCGACGACGGCCTGATCGAGATCCTGACGTTGGCTCCCCGGATTCCCGTCGTCGCCCTGCTGGGTTCGTTGGACCCCGACGTGGGCGGCCGGGCCATCCGGCTCGGCGTGGAGGATTGCCTGCCCCGCGCCGGACTCGATGGCGGGCTCCTCGGCCGAAGCCTGCTCTACGCGATTGAGCGTCGACGCGCGAGCGAGGCGCGACGCCAGGTCCGAGAAAAAGACGTCGAGGTCCGCCGCCTGCGCCGATTGGAGGATCTCAAGACGCAGTTCTTCAACTCCGCCGCCCACGAACTGGGGACGCCCTTGACACCAATCCGGCTCCAACTCGAGATCCTCAAGCGTCTTCAGGACGGTACTGAATCGGTCGCCCAGCGGAAGGCGGTCGAAATCCTGGATCGGAACGTCGACCGCCTGGCCAAGCTGAGCCAGGACATTCTGGACGTGGCCCGGCTGCAAGGGGGGCACATGCGGATCCAGTTCCAACCGACCGACCTGCACCGGGTCGTGCGCGAGGTGGTCGAAAGCCTGGAACCGTTCGCCCTCACCCAGGGAATCGACTTCACGGTCGCCTCGAACCCCCATGCCCTGGTGAGCGCCGACCCTAGGCGGATCGGACAGGTCCTTCTCAACCTCGTGAACAATGCGATCAAGTTCACGCCGCGCGGTGGGCGGGTCGTCGTGGAATGCACCGGAAGCGGCGACGCATGGAGAATCCTGGTCCGCGACACCGGCGTCGGGCTTCGACAGGACCAAATCGCGCGCCTGTTCCAACCCTTCGAACAGGTCCTCGACGAGGCCCAGCCGGCCGGCGTCGGCACGGGCCTCGGGTTGTTCGTCTCCCGCGGCATCATCGAACTCCACGGCGGCCGGCTTTGGTGCGAAAGCCCCGGGACCGGTCGGGGCGCCACGTTCGCGTTCGCGCTCCCCGCCCTCTCCACAGCATCCCCGCAACGAACGCCCCCGACGCCGGTGGTCGAGACCACCGTGTCGTAAGGTGAGACGGCCCGCCCGAGGAGGACCCGCGACCCATGCAACGCTTGACGGCGACCTGATAGA
>CAYVGY010000158.1:2042-2897 GCA_964451065.1 uncultured Halobacteriales archaeon | reverse complement strand
CCTCACACGCTACGCGGGCGCCTTGTCGCTGGTCGCGAGCGCCATCCACGGCGCGGTCATCGAACAGCATCTCCAGGAGTGGTGGGGCTACGGCGTCTTCTTCATTCTGGCCGCCCTCGGACAGGGCCTCTACGGCCTCGTGCTCCTGGCCCTTCCGCGCACACCGTCGTGGAGGCCGGAGGCCTGGCGCGCGTGGACGCATCGGCTCTTCGATGTCGGGCTGGTCGGGAACGCCGCCATCATTCTACTCTACGTCATCACTCGGACCGTGGCCGTACCCTTCCTGGGCCCCCAGGCCGGCCGGGTGGAACCGGTGGCGGCCATCGACCTGGCTTCCAAGGCGTCCGAATTGGCGTTGGTGGCTTGTCTCGGGATTCTGCGGTTCCTGCCGCCCAGGTCCGCGGAATCCCCAAGACGCAACACGAGCCCGCAGCCCTGCGAGGCGGCGTTGGGCACCCCGACGCGGACGTCCCACGTTCGCTAACCCGTGGAGAAACCGGGCGCCGAATCTGGCTGGGCGCGGGGTCCACCACGACGAAAAGGGGCGGCCGGGAATTGAACCCGGCTATGCGGATCTGCAGTCCGCCACATGGCCACTATGTTACCGCCCCGCGGAGTCAACATAACCTGGACCGGGCGATGTTACGTTCCCGGCTTCAAGAGTAGGCCGCATCGGTTCCGGCTTTAAACCCCGTCGGTCCCGGCTTCTCCTGCTGGACCGCCTCGACGAGTCCTTGGAGCCGCTTGAACTCGACCGCCGACAGCCTCCTCGTTGACGGTGTGGGCCATTGACGCGGTGGGCCCGCATGTCGTCGCCACCATCGGAGGCTGACGTTTGAGGAACGCGGCGGAAAG
>CAYVGY010000158.1:0-2032 GCA_964451065.1 uncultured Halobacteriales archaeon | reverse complement strand
AGCCCTCTCACAGCTCTCGCGCGCCGTGGAGCAACGCGGCGGAAAGCCCCGTCTCCATTCATTCTCCGGGTCGGACCGGTGAGGCGGTAGAATCGGCGGCTTGCGGGAGAACGCCGTCTTGGAAAGCGTCGAAGGCGGGTTTCGCGGTTCGGTTGGATCCCCAGACGAGGCCGAAGTGGCGTTCGGCTTCGCCAAAATACCCGCTGGCGGAGGCCCCGGTGGCATCGACGACGCTCCGATACACGAACCCATACACGCCGGCCTCCTCGAGGGGGCCAGCCAGCGCAAACAAGGAGTCGATCACGTGGCGTTGGGCTTCAAGAAAGGCCCCCTCCCCGTAGGTGCTGAGGGCGACGTCCGACACGAGGATGGGTTTGTGGAAGAGGCGGTGCAGTTCCCGGGCACCGTCCAAGAGGTCCGGGGCCGCGGCGCGGTACGCGGCCAGGTCGTGGCGGGTCGAGGCCCGCAGGAGTTGGAGGCTCAGCTCGTCCGACGCCTGGGAAGCGCGGTCGAAGACGGGCCAGTTTTCTCGCCCCCAATTCCCGAAGCCGAGCGCGACCCGCGCGGCGGGATACGCTCGGTGGAAGAACTGGGCCTTGACGGCAAGGGCCTCGTCGAGCCCCTCGCTGGTGCGCAGTTCCTTGTTGAATTCGGTCTCCAGGACGATGACGGCGGGCGCGCCCTGGAGGCGTTGAACGAGGTGGTCGGCGAGGGCCGCGGCGATCTCCTGCCAGCCGGCCTGGGTCTTGAGGAGGCCATCGTTCGTGGTGCAGCCTTGCTCGAAGCAGGGGCGCGTGAGATCGTCGCCCCAGTAGTAGAATTGGATGACGGGCGTGGTGTTGCGGGCTTGCAGGTCGGAAAGAATCGCGTCGACGGCGTCCCAGCCCGCGCGTGCGAGCCAGGCGCCGGTCCAGACTTGGGCGTATTGGGGGTGGAGTCCGACATCCGCGAGCCATTCGAGTTCGTGGGGGTCAGCCCCGTACTCGAGGGGGACTGGAGGCGTTGGAAGGGGGGAGGGCGGCGGGGACCCTGGCGTAGGCCGGGTCGTCGTCGGCGACGGAAGTTCCACGGTGGTGGCGCTCGCGGCGGCCACCACCATGAGGCCGGTGACGGACGCGAGACACAAGCCTCGCAGGGGTTGCGTTCAAGGACCCCCTGGGGAGGGATTCGGCTCCAGGGGAAGAGTCCTCGGTTTCCCTCGGAGACCGCCGCATCGAGGCCGGCGTTTCCTCACGCAGGTCCCGTCGGTCTACCCCCACGGGTAAGAGCCGCTTACGGCCTGCGCTCCAGCATCGTTGGTGGCGCGGAACCGGACGGAGGACCCGTCGGGGACGAAGAAGCTCTTTGCCCACGTGCCCCAACTCGTGCGGTCAAGCGCGATCCACGCGCCGCCGTTGGCGCTGGCGTCGACGCGGACGACGTTGCTGGCGCTCGTGACCTTCACTTCGACCCACCAGGTGTTGGTCTGGGCGCGCGGTTCGAACGTCGCCGAGAAGCCCGAAAGCCATGTGAACGCCTGCGAATGGTTCTGGGCGCCCAAGGCGTTCGTGGCGCGGAACTGCACCGTGCTTCCGGCGGCCACGAAGAAGCTCCTGGCCCAGGTTCCCCAGCTCGTCTTCGTCAACGCCGTCCAAGACCCGTTGTTGGCCCGGGCGTCGACGGACGCGAGCATCTCGGCCGTGGTGACTTTGACTTCGACCCACCATTCGTTGACGCCGGGCGGGACTTCGTACGTGGGCCTGAAATTGCCAGGAGGCGGGGTCGTGTTGGTCGGGAGCGGGGACGTCGTGGACGTGGGGGGCGGTGGCGTCGTGGAGGGGGGCGGAGGCGGCGCCGTGCCCATGGATTCGTACGGAAGATGGGGCCAAGCGGAGTCGTACGGGACGTGGGTGTCGAAGACCAGGATGGCGGGTCCGGCTTCCACGACGAACTGCATCGTTTCCGTGTCCCAAAGATCGGCGACCACGGGGCCGCGCGACACCTTGTAGGGATGGGCGTCGACGAACGCCTCGCGGACCCCCGTTCGGGAGTC
>CAYVGY010000157.1:5143-6179 GCA_964451065.1 uncultured Halobacteriales archaeon | reverse complement strand
CATCGGCGGCGGCGCCCTCTTCACCTGGATGGCCCTCGTCGAAGCCCCGTCGTTTGTCGGCCGACCCCTCGTCTCGGCGGGCATCTCGTACCGGCTCTTCTACTTCCATGTGCCTGCCGCGCTGGTCAGCTTCGTAGCGTTCGCCGTCGCATTCTACCATTCCTTGTACTACCTCCTTCACCCCGACCCCCACCGGGACCGGTCCGCCCAATCGGCTATCGAGGTCGGCACACTATTTGCCGGCATGGCGCTGGCCACCGGGATGATTTGGGGCAAGGCCGAATGGGGAACGCCCTTTGATTGGGCCGAGGAGAAGCTCGTCCTCACCCTCTTCATGTTCCTCGTGTACACCGCCTATCTTCTTTTGCGAAGCGAGCTCGACGATCCCGACAAGCGGTCCCGGGTGGCGGCCGTCTACGCCGTGGCTGCCTTCGCCACCGTGCCGCTAGTCTGGTTCGCCCAAAAACTCTGGGACCGAATCCACCACCCCGAGGTCTTTGGCGCCGAGGCCTCCGATGCGGGCATCGTGACCCCCGGCGTCATGCCTGTCTTCCTCCTCGGCCTCGTCGTCTTCTTGGCAGTCTTTGCCTACTGTTACCGGTGGCGTCGCCACTTGCTCGATCTCGCGGCACGCATCCGAGACCTGCAGACCGCGCAGGAGGTTCCCCCTTGAGGCCTGCGCAGATGATCGCCGTCTGCCTCATCTTCTTCATGCCGGTCGTGGGCGCGACGACCCATCTCCCGGCGCCGCAGCACGTGCGCGTCGAGGCCGAAAACCAGCTGCTGCGCATCCATTGGGATGCAGTCGACGATGACCGAGTGACCGGCTACGTTGTCATCGTCTACAACGCCGACGGCACCGTCCTGGACCGGCAGAACACCACTGGCACGTCCACGTCGGCCACTTCGCGCGACGTCTCCAACGACAACTCGTACGCCGTCCAGGTCGCTGCCCGAGACGCGCAAGGCATGGTCGGCGCCTGGAGCGCGCCCGCCGCCGGGACACCTACCGTCAAAGACGACCACACATACCTCG
>CAYVGY010000157.1:3979-5133 GCA_964451065.1 uncultured Halobacteriales archaeon | reverse complement strand
TGGCTTTACGCGCTGATGCTCACGCGCATCGAACGCCGGCTCCAAACCCAACTCGACCGGATCCAAACGGAAAAACGCCGGCTCGGTGACCAACCATGAGATGGACCCTCTGCCCCCTTCTGATCCTTTTCGCTTTGCTGCCGTCCACGACCGCCGAACCCCTGCCCACGACCCAGCGCACGACCGTCATCGAGACGGACTCCGGCATTTCCGTCGTGGACTTCCTCACATGGGACGCGGCCACATCCGAAGGCTACGAAGGGGTTGCCCGATTCTATGTGCCGGACGGAGCCACGGCGCCGCGTTTCACGCTTTGGCCCCAGACCGGGATACGCCAGGAACTCGCCGGCGATGCCGCCGCCGAGGAGGCCGGCGCGCCGGAAGGATTCAAGAAATGGCGCGCCAACTTCACGGACCTCCAGCCTGCGCCCCCAGCCGACGGGAAGTACTCGGTTTCCGTAAGCTACGCGATAACCGGAACCACCATCAATCTCCAAACTCACTACGCGGTTGAAAACCTCGTGCTCGTGGCGGGCCCACAGCCCGACCGCGAGCCGAGCTCGCCCTTCTTCACCGGGTTCGCCCCGACCGGCGACGGCACGGTCCATGCGGTGAAGTCCGACGTGCCCGGGGACACGTCGTACACCGTCGCGTTCCAGGCTTCGCTCGCCGCCTCCTCCGCCAAGGATCTTTCACTCTGGGTCTGGGCCGCGGGCGGTCTCGCCGCGGGGTTGCTCCTCTTCTACGTCCTGGTGCGGGGCGGCATCGTGAGGCCCGCCGCGAAGGCCAGGAGGTTCGTCAAGGGCGGTGCGATGGAGTCTCGGGCCATGCTTGAGGCGCGCCGCCGCACGCTGATGGCGGCCCTCAAGGAACTCGAGGGTGCCCACGAGATCAAGGACGTCCCCGACGACGCGTACTTCCCGCTCAAGGAGGAGTACAAGCAGCAAGCCGTCCGCGTCATGCGGAACCTCGACGAGAAACGGGAGTAGCGCTCCGCATCAGGCCAACGTCACCGCGGGAACGGCGCGTTCGGCGAGACTGGGCAGCTCGAAGTATTCGTGGGACGCAAACCCGAACGTGTTGGCCACAAAGAGCGATGGGAACGCCTGGACCTTGTTGTTGTAGTCACGCACGTTCCCATTGTAGAATCGGCG
>CAYVGY010000157.1:0-3969 GCA_964451065.1 uncultured Halobacteriales archaeon | reverse complement strand
TCCTCGGTCTCGACCAACTGATGCTGCAACTGCAGGAAGCTCTGGTTCGCGCGGAGCCCGGGATAGGCCTCGGCAACGGCCAAGAGCCGACCCAGTCCGTCGACCAATTGGCTCTCCGTGGCGCGGCGTTCTCTGGAGTCGGCTTTCTGCGTCAGGACGGCCGCGCGCAGGCGCGTGACGCTCTCCAAGAGGTCCCGTTCGTGGCGCGCGTAGCCTCGCACGGTCTCGACCAGGTTGGGGATGAGGTCGTGGCGGCGTTTGAGCTCGGTGTCGACGTTGGCCCAGGACTCCCGAATCCGGAGCCGAAGCCCGACGAGCCGGTTGAACATCACGACGGCCGCGACCACCGGCAGGAGTAGAATCAAGAGCGGGAGGACGATGTAATGGGCCGGCACGCGGACAACGAGCCCATGGCGCGCAGATTCATAAGCGCGCGCCCGAGACGATGGATTCCGGGCGGCCGAGGTTCGAGGCTTGGGCCGGCCGAAGGTAACGCGGCACGAGTTCCAGGAAGCCAACGAGTTCGTCGAGCGCGCCTTGGACCCGGTCGGGCCTCAGTCGTCGTGGGTCCCAGACGACGACCACGTTTCCCTTCACGTGCCATCGGCGCCACGACGTCCGAAGCAGGAACTCCATCATGCGTGGATGGATCACGTCGTAGGCGAACCTGCGGTCCTCGGCACGCACCCAGAAGCTCCGACTGAACTCGTCCGATTCGAAGTCGATGTCCTCGGCGCCCAAGGCATCGAGGATCTTGTGGCCCATGGTTTCTGGCTGGATGGAGAGGGCCGGCCACGCGGCGGCTGGGTGCGCGAGGGCGAGGGACCGCGTGACCGTGTGGCTGCTCTTGCCGGTATGGACCGTGTAGAGGAACTCGCAGCAGCGGACATTCCATCCCTTGTAGATGCCTGCCACGACGTTCATGGTCCGCGGCCTGCTCCTGCCCTCTTTGAACGGCGGAATGTTGCGGTGAATCCTATGAAGTTCCTCGGAGGAGTGCGCTTCGTACCGGAGGCCCAGGCGTTCGGCCTCCGTGCGAAACGCGTCTTGTCGCCGACGATGGAAAATCCAGGTCACCAGACCCACGGCAGCCATTACCACGATGACGAGGACGAGAATCCCGTAGAAGCCGGCGGGAGGCTCCCCGGTGGGCATCCTGCGGGAAAGAGGGTTTTCCGTTTAAGGACTCAGGTTTGGACCTCGGGCGGGATCGTGGCGGCTTCGTGCGCGGTTGGGCGTGGCCGTCGCGCTCCAGGGCTCGTCCGCCCCAGTCGCGCCTCCGGCCCACACGACGGTAAGCCAACCCATTGGGTACTCGCTCGGCTTGGTGGCGGCTGGTGAACCACATGCTCGACGTCGACAAGGCTGCGAAGGAACAGCGCGAGAAGGAGGTCATCGGTGTCGAGATGGAGCCGGCCAAGACCTGGGGTGGTCGAGCGGCCGCAAGCTACCGCTTGTCCCAGCATGCGTCCAAGCTTGGCGAGCGCGTCCGGCGGCTTTACGAAGGAGAAAACTTTCGGCAGGAAGCCCTCGAGCACGCGGCCATGACCGAGGATCCCGATTTCTTGCACGTCGTTGGGGACGAGATTCAAGAGGCACGAAAGGAAGCTCTCGAAGTGATCCAGGAGCTCTTGAGCGAGACCGAAGTCACCAACGAACCACCCAGGGGCGAACGCAAACCGGCCCAGTTCGGGCGCCGTCACGCCCAAGGGCGCGCGCGCCGAGAGCGATACGGCATCCCCACGCGACCCGCACAGGTACGGAGGGCCCCAAACCGTTAAGACTGACCGGGGTCTCGCGGGCGCGGAGTTCCCATGACGAAAGTCGGATTCGTCGGAGCCGGAAAAATCGGCTCGACATCAGCCTACGCCACGCTCTCCATGCTGGACGTCGATGAGTTGGTCCTTGTCGACATCCCTCCGGCCAGGGACCTCGTCGAGGGCGAAGCCATGGACCTCGCGGCCGCCGCGCCCGGCTTTGGCCGTCGGACGAAGGTCGTGGGGGGCACCGATTACGAGCTGTTGCGCGACAGCGACATCGTGGTGGTGAGCGCCGGTCTTCCACGCAAGCCCGGCATGACGCGCCTTGACCTTCTCCAGAAGAACAAGGTCATCATCGACGATGTCGCCCGCAAGGTCAAGGCGGTGGCGCCCCGGTGCGTTTTCATTCTTGTGAGCAACCCCGTGGACGTCCTGCTCAGCATCGCGTACCGCGCGCTCGGGTTCCCGCGCAACCGCGTCATCGGGATGTCGAGCCTGCACGACTCGGTCCGCCTCACGGGGATGCTGCGCGACGAGACCGGTGACCGCGCCGCCCGGGGGCTCATCCTGGGCGAGCACGGGGAGACCATGATTGCAGTACCCTCCTTGAGCGTCGTCCCTACGTCTGCAAAGATCGACTGGACCACCATTGAGCAGCGGGTGCGCCAACGGGCCATGGACGTGATCCAGCGCAAGGGGGCGACGGTCCTGGCGCCAGGCGCCTGCGCGGCCCGGATGGTGCGCGCCGTGGCCCTCGACACGCGCGAGGAGATTCCGAGTTGTGTCCTCTGCGAGGGCGAATACGGGTTGCGCGACGTGAGCATCGGTCTTCCGGCGGTCCTGGGCCGCAACGGGCTGGAGCGGATCGTCGAGTACCCGCTCACGCCAGACGAGAGGAAGAAGCTGCAGCACTCGGCGGACACGATTCGAAAGAACATCCAGGACGCGTTGACGGCGTCCGCGCCCACGCCGACCGCGTAAGGCTCATACTAGGGCGCTTCGGTGCGCCCGGGATGCGTTCTCGCGTTGCCCGGTCGCTCGGGGGGCAGGTTCAGGTCCATCCAGTATTCGACGATGGATCGGATGCAGGCCTCGAACTGGGGATAGTCCACCGGCTTCTGCACGTAGCTGTTGGCTCCCAGTTCCATGCTCCGTAGCACGTCGCGCTCCTCGTTGGAGGAGGAGAAGACGACGACGGGAAGATGGATCGTTCGGTCGTCGGCGCGCAATCGTCGAAGAACCTCGAACCCGTCCATGCGCGACATCCGTAGGTCCAGCAGGACGAGGGCCGGCGGGTTCCCCTGCCCACCGCCCACGTGATGGAGTCGACCAATGGCTGCGGCCCCGTCCATTGCCACCTGGACTTCGCAGCGGGAATCCACGTGCCGAAGCACCCGTTCGACCAAGGCTACGTCGTCCGGGTTGTCCTCCACGAGGAGGATACAACGGTTCGGCATCTTAGGCTCCTCCCAGCGTGAAGTAGACCGTCGCCCCGCGGCCAGGTGCACCTTCCGCCCAGGCTTGACCGCCATGGCGTTGGACAATCCGGTGGATGGTCGCGAGTCCAATGCCGGTCCCTTCGAATTCCGTGAGCTTGTGCAGCCGTTCGAACGGCCTGAACAACTTGCCGGCGTCCGCCATGTCGAACCCTGCACCGTCGTCGCGCACAAAGAACGCTGGGAGGCCATCGGCGCCCGGCGCTGCGCCGAACTCGATTCGGGCCGTGGGCTTCTTGCCGGTGAACTTCAGCGCGTTGCTGAAAAGGTTTTCAAGGACGATGCGCAGGAGGTGGGGATCTCCTTGGGCTCGAATGCCGGCAGTGTTCACGAACTCGACACGTCGTCTCGGATGCTGTTCGACGAGGTCGCCGAAGGCCTCTTGCGCGAGAGCCGAAAGATCCACGGCTTCCCGGCGGAAATTGGCCCGCGATACCCGCGAGAGGCGCAACAGGTTCTCGATGAGGGCGGCCATGGTCCTGGTGGCCGACTGGATTCGGCCCAGCAGGTGGAGTCCCTCCGCGTCCAGGCGCGGCCCGTAGTCCTCCCGGAGGGCCTGGCTGAAGCCGTTGATGGTGCGCAGCGGCGCTCGCAGGTCATGCGAAACCGACGAGCTGAAGGCTTCGAGTTCGTCGTTCGCAACCTCGAGTTCTCGCGTGCGGTCCTTGACGCGCCGTTCGAGCGCAAAATTGAGCTTACGTACTTCCTCCTCT
>CAYVGY010000156.1:2611-6184 GCA_964451065.1 uncultured Halobacteriales archaeon | reverse complement strand
AGCGCTTATACAATTGAAAACGGGATTTGCCCACCGTACGATTGGGCGCACCAGTCCGGTTCTTCTTCGTACACGGCTGGAAAAAGGAGTGGATGCCTAGATGAGATTCGAAAAGAGCATTGCGGGTGCAATCTTTGCCCTCGCCGGCCTCGCCTCAATCGCTTGGGCCGGCGGGATTGATTCCCAGGATGCTGAACTTTCTGTTAACGCAAAAGACGCGTCGAGCGAACTCGTTATACATGAATTGGGTCCTGTCCTGGCGCCCGTAGTTTGGTATGAGCCACCGAAGGGCGTTCGCGTGGTTGCCAATGACGTTTTCGTTGGAATGCCACCGGCGCTCGCCGAATTCATCGGATACCCGTGGGGCGCCCTCAACGTCGAAGGTGGCGAAAGTGTTTCCCTCCCGTTCATGGTATTCAAGTTGCACGAGACGCCTCTAGCCCTCCACTTACAATGGTTCGTGCCCTCGGGGGTTGACGGAATTGAGATTGAAGGGCCCGAGAGCGTTTTCCTCCCTGGAGGAACGGGTACGGCTCTTCTGAGCGTGACTCTCCGAGCTTCGCCTGACATCGCGCCGGAGACGCTCTTTTCCGTCGCAGCCCGCATCACAGACGCTTCCGACCTGCGAATGGGATCTCAGGCCATGCCAATTTTGCTTGCCTAGCGGCCACGGCTGGTTTCAAAGAGACGCGTCGTCTTTGCCATCCCGAGGGGATTCAAAAGGACGGACCGGGGGCGAGTGGCGGTAACTCGCCCCGGGCCGGTGGCTCGGCGGCGCGGGGGTGTCTCGATGGGCGGGGTCGGGTGAACCCGCGGTGTGTGCGGTGGGTTGGGGTACCGCGCTGCCAACCCTTTCGCGTCTTTTTGGCTACTTAAAGAGATTGGTGAGGTCGTTTTCTGGCGGGGGCGTCGGGAGGGTTATAGCGGGTCCCGACGGTGGCCGAGGCGTGCACGTGCAGGAGGCGCAGCGTCTCTTGGAACCGCTCCCGCCCGAACTTTGCGCGTCGTGCGTCGGGCGCGCGTTTGCCCACGGGGACGTGCCAGGTGCCTCCAACGTCGAACGAGGTCTCTCGCTGCGAGGCGAGGCAGCCCCACCCTCGCCGGAGTGCCCGGGGTGCGAAGGGATTCCAGGTCGCCTCGACGCCTACGCCACCCTCTGCCTGGACGCCTCCCGACCTTACGAATTTGACACGTTCCTCGTCGGAAGCGTGCACTGGCCCGAGATTCGCGGACGCGAGGACGCGCTCTACGAGCGGTTGGCCACGCTTTTCCCCGAGCACCGGCGCACGCCCGACCCCGACGGCCGAAAAGCTCCGGCGTTCGCCCCCGCCGAGTATCTCAAAGCCGAGATCAACCGCGAACTGGGAAAGCGGATCGAGGCCGCCACGGGTAAGCGCGTCGACTTCAGCCGGCCCGACCTCACCTTCCACGTCGATGCACGCCTCGACCACGTGCGGCTCCAGGTCGCCAGCGTCTACGTGAAAGGCCGGTACCGCAAACACGAGCGGACCCTGCCGCAGACGCGATGGCCCTGCCGGGCCTGTGGCGGGATGGGCTGCCGCCAGTGCGAGTACCGCGGCAAGAAGTACGACCACAGCGTCGAAGAATGGATTGCTGCACCGTTCGTGGAGGCCGCCGACGCTCCCGGCGAAGCGTTCCACGGCATGGGCCGTGAAGATATCGACGCGCGGATGCTGGGCGACGGCCGCCCCTTCGTCCTTGAACTCAAGGCGCCCAAGAAACGGCGCCTGGACTGGCCGCGCCTGGCCGCCGAGGTCGTGCGCCGGTCCGGCGGGGCCGTCGAGGCCCTGGACGTGGCACCCGCGGAACCGGGTGCCGTCGCAGAATACAAGGCGGCCGACCCTGACAAGACCTACCGTGCGCGGTGCGTCGCCGCGACGACGATCGACGCCGGCATGCTTATAAGCGTGATGCCCTCCTTCCGGGGAGTCCGGCTCGACCAACGGACCCCCGAACGGGTCGCGCATCGACGCGCCGACCTCATCCGGGAACGCCGCGTCCACGACGTCCAACTCCTGCGCCACGAAGGCAGCCGCTTCGAGCTCGAAATCCGGGCCGAGTCCGGGACCTACATCAAGGAGTTCGTCTCGGGCGACGACGGCCGCACCCGACCCTCGCTGGCGGCCACCCTCGGGGTCCCCGTCAAGGTCGAAGAACTGGACGTCATCGACGTCGCCTGGAAGGAATGAGTCATGGCCAAGAAATCGCAAGGGCTCCGCAGCCGAAGTCGCAGCATCCTCCGCAAGTCGCCTCGCGACCGCGGACTCCCCCCTGTCACCCACGCCCTGCGTGAGTTCCCTGAGGGGTCCCGCGTCGCCGTCAAGATCAACCCCTCCATCCACGCTGGCATGCCCCACGTCCGATTCCAGGGCGCCGCGGGCACCGTGATTGGTCGCCAAGGCGAGGCCGTCCGCGTCCAGATCGTCGTGGGCAAGAAACCGAAGGAGCTCGTCGTCCGGCCCGAGCACCTTAAGACCATCCAGTGAGGCCTATTCATGGAAGACCGATTGGTGACGCTGACCGAAGTCAAGGACCTCCTCGAGAAGGCTGAGACCGAACGCGGCGAACTCACCTACGAGCAGAAACTCGCCCTCGAGCACGCGCGACGCTTTGCCCGCTTCACCGCGGAGAATCTCGCAAAGCTCATGGGGGACCTGCGCCAGAACCCCAAGATCGACTACACCATGGCGGTCCGGATCGCGGACCTGGCCCCCAACCATCCCGACGATGTGCGCGCCCTCTTTGCGAAGGCGCGCGTCAACATCGACGACGCTGAACTGCAAAAGATACTTGAAACCGTGGCGAAATACGCCGCCACCTAACTTGGGGTCTACCGCCACCAGCGAAGGAGGGTTGTCATACGGAGGACTACGCTTACATCCTGGACTACCTCCCCAGCGGTCGCCCCGACGTGTCGGGGCCCCGCGGCCGTGAACCCGTCGCGTACGGCGTCGGCGACAACCAGTTCACGCTCCTCGAACTCTTGCCCAAGCCGGGCGCCCAACTCCAGATTGGGGAACGGGTCTACATCGGAAAGGACGTCGAGAAACGAGACAAGATCTCGAAGGTGAAGGGCCGCATCGAATACGCCCGCCTGAGTGCGGGAGCCCACGGCGAACTTCCCTACGTGCTGATGGGCATGGTCAAGGGCAAGGAAGCTGACTTCGTGCGGTTCTTCAACGAGGCCGACAACATCTCCATCCGCTACCACCGGCTGGACCTCCTTCCCGGCCTCGGCCGCAAGACCCGCGACGCCGTCCTGGAAGAGCGGAAAAAATCCCCGTTCACCAACTTCGACGAGATGAAACAGCGCGTCCACAGCCTCCACGCCCCCGACAAGCTCATCGCCCACCGGATTGAGCTCGAACTGAGCGACCCCCACCAAAAGTACCACATCTTCACTCGCCCGCCCGTCCCGCAGGAGAGCGAAGGCATGGCCTAGGATGGCCCCCGCGCAAGGCCGACGACGTCGCAAGGCCCTCGGCCAACACTTCCTCATCGACGGCCGCGCCGCCGCGCACGACACGGGGCCGGACGCCGAGTGACCGGGCC
>CAYVGY010000156.1:0-2601 GCA_964451065.1 uncultured Halobacteriales archaeon | reverse complement strand
TCGCCGACCGC
The DNA here is from genome assembly GCA_964451065.1 of uncultured Halobacteriales archaeon. GTDB lineage: Archaea > Thermoplasmatota > E2 > JACPAO01 > JACPAO01 > CAYVGY01. The sequence goes on along the minus strand of CAYVGY010000156.1, from coordinate 2,590 downwards.
CAAATTCGTTTCGCTGACCTCCAACCCCACGACGTGGTCCTCGAGATCGGACCTGGCCCCGGTGCCCTCACCCGCCGCATCGCGCCCCACGTGCGGCGACTCGTGGCCGTCGAAACCGACGCGGAACTCGTACGCCGACTAAGCGCCGAGTTCGCGGCCCAGCCCCACGTCGAGATCCATCACGCCGACGCCACCAAGCTTGACTGGAAGACGCTCGGCCCGTTCAACAAGGCCGTCGCCAATCTCCCCTACAGCGTCTCGACGCCCATCACCTTCCGCCTCCTGCCCGAGGCGTGGACCTTGGCCGTCCTCATGTACCAGGACGAGTTCGCCCGGCGCCTCGTGGCCGAGGTGGGGCAGAACGCGTATGGCCGCCTGAGCGCGGCCCGGGCCTACTACGCCACTGCCGAGATGGTCGAAACGGTGCCCCCCACGGCCTTCCAACCCCCGCCCAAGGTCCGCTCCGCCGTCGTGCGCCTGCGTCGCCACCGTGCGCCCCCCTTTGAAGTGGCCGACGAAGCCGCCTACTTGGAACTCCTGCGTATCGTCTTCTCCACGCGGCGCAAGACCCTTCGGTCGACGTTGCGTCACCAGCACGAAGCGCTCGGTGTGCCCCACCCGGGGACCCTCGAGCGACTCGTTGAGGCCTGGGGTCGCGGTGCCGACCGGCCGGAGCAAGTGTCCCCCGCTGACTTCGGCCGGTTCACGTTCCTCCTGGCGGAGGCCCGGGGCCATGGTTGAACACGTCCTCGAGCCCTACGGCATCCGGTATGACACCCACCCCGACGTGTATGTGCCCAGCCACGACACGCTGTTGCTCCTCGACGCGGTGGACCAGTTTCCCCCCGGTCGAATCGTCGAGGTGGGCACGGGCACCGGCGTGGTCTCCATCGCCGCCGCGCGGGGCGGCCGCCGCGCCCTCGCCACCGACATCAACCCTGCCGCACTCCGTTTGGCCCGGCAGAACGCGGCCCGCAATCGTGTCCGCGTGGACGTCTTGCGCGCCGACCTGTTCCAAGGCATCCGCGCGACCAACTGCGATGCCATCGTCTTCAACCCTCCCTACCTGCCGACTTCGCCCAACGAGCGAATCCCGGGCCCGCTCAACCTGGCGTTCGATGGCGGCCCCGACGGCCGAGCCGTGGCCCGTCGGTTCCTCGCGCTCCTACCCCCATCGGGCCCGCCCGCCTTCATGGTCGCGACGAGCCTGCAAGGGTTCGACGAACTCGTCCGCATTGCGGCGGAAAACGGACGAGCGGCCCACATAGTCCGCGAGGGGCGCGTGCCTCACGAACGACTCGTCGTGATGCGGTTCGACGCGGCCTCCACGCGGAAGGGTGAGAAGCGCGCGACCTCGTTCCGCGCGCACCGGCTGAAGGCGTACTATGGCTTCGCGGGAAGAAATCCAGATCACGAAGAAGACGCCCGAAGAGTGGGAAGAGACGATCACGGCCGAAGGCGAAGGACCCCTCGAACCGCTCGAGGAGCCCGCGCCCCTCGAGGAACTACCTCCCGTCGAAGAGGCGCCGCCCGAAACGCCCGAGCTCCTCGAGCCGACGCCGCTCGAGGAAGAACTCCCCGAGGAGACAGCACCCTCCGAACCGTGGCCCCTCGACCTTCCGGCGGATCTCCAGAAATTCGTCAAGTACGACGGAGAACGGCTCGTCGCCAAGGAACCCTACCTGGACCGGCGCACGCGGTCCGAGCTGGAGAAGCGCCTGCGGAGAAAGGGCGTCCACCTTCACGAACGCCGGTGGCTACCGCGCAAGCCGGAATCCCCGCGAACGGTCGCCCACGCCGTCGATGACCTGCAATGGGCCCCGCGGTACGAACCGAAGGCAGTCGCCTGGCTCCAGAAGGACCTCACCGAACGCCACACGGTTCTCAAAGGCCTCGAACGCATCCCCGCGAACATCGTCGGCCAGCGGGTCGTCTTCGAAACCGACGGCGGTTACGTCGTCGAAGTGGTCCATTGGGAACTGGGCCAACTCCACAAGAAGCACCTGAGCGTTCCCGCCAAGGGAGGCCGCGCCCAGACCCTGGCCGCGCTTCGCGCGGGACGCTTCACCGGCGCGACGCTCATCAGCCCCGACCTCGTGGACGCCGTCATCCGCGGCCCGGCCCGAAGCACGTCCGGCGTTCCCGCCGGCCACGTCCTCACGTGGCCCATCCGCAACCGCCACAAGGTCGAGCAGCTGGGGTCCCTCAAGGCCTCTCAGATCAAGACACTTCACAAGCTCGGCATCAAGACCACGGACCAATTGCGCGTACGGCCCCCCGGCCTGATTGCGCGCCACCTACGAGCCGCGCCTGCCGAGGCCCAACAATGGCGCTGGGCCAGCGAATTCCTTCTCGTCCCCCGTGTCCAGCCCGCCCACGCCGCTTTGCTCGCCCGCGTGGGCGTCCGCGGCGTGGGAGATCTCAGGAACTGGGACGGCGACCAGTTGGCCGAGACCATCAAGACCCATGCCGCCAAGGCCATGGGCCGCATGCTGGGCTTCGGGCTCCTCGCGGGGGCTCCCCCCTTCGTCCTCCAGGGCGTGGGGATCCGCCTGGGGCCCGGCGCCTGGGCCGTCGTCGCGGCAGGCTG
>CAYVGY010000155.1:0-6295 GCA_964451065.1 uncultured Halobacteriales archaeon | reverse complement strand
GCGAGCGCCTCCGCATCAATGCCGTCCAGCCGGAGGTGGTCCGCGGGCGCGTCGACCATTACAAGCTCCGCTTGTCCCCGGCCTGATGCTCGCCCACGGTCCGGTTCAAAAAGGACCAAGCCGATTCCATCACAAACTATTTAGTCGCCCCAATTTACGCTCACAGTCGGTCGACTCGCGCTGGTGGTAGTCTTGCGTCGCACGATCACGTTATTGGCCGCGTTCGGACTCTTGATCGTCGCCCTCGCCTTTGTGCCCACCAACCAAGCGGCCGAAGCCGCCGACGAGGGTTTCCTGGCCGTCCATTTTGACGATCCAGCCGTGACCTACACAGCGCCGACGGCGGCGGCCGACAAGGAAGTCAGCCTCTGCCAAACCTCGGGCACGGACACCCCCCAATGCACACCGGGCACGAGCGCCAAGACCATTTCCTTCGGCGTCGCGGCCGACAACGGCCTGGCGGGCGTCGCGTACGACATCGTCTCCGATCCCGTTCTCACGGTCTGGCTCCGCACCAACGCACCGCAACCCATCACGATCCAGGGGCTGACCGTCACGCTGCGGTTGAGTGCCACCGGCGACAAGTTCACGCTGCGCGCCGACCGCCTCGTGCGGGACACGGACGGCGAACCCCTCACGATCGGCCAGACGCCCACCAAGGTCACGGTCGCGTTCCCCAAGGACGGCAGTTCTAGCATCGCCGCCACGAACACCCTTGGACTCAAGTTCGGCATCTATGGGGTCGGCGTGAACCACGCGTCGTCCCCGGTCAACATCTTCCTCGTCTACGGAAGCGCCGCGCACCCGAGCCGGCTGGCGTTCGCCATCAATGCCGATCCCGAGGACAACCGCCTCGGCAATGACCAGTTCCGCGTGTCCCTGGGCGCCGGCGCCTTGGATATGGACTTCCCGTCCGGCCCAACGACGCTGACGCGCGCCATCGCGAGCGCACAGCCGCCCAGCAAGACCTACGTGCTCTGGGGCAGTGGCACGGCAGACCGGGACTACGACATCGTGAATGACGGCGTCTTCAACGCGTCCATCAAGCTGCAGAACCCGGGCGCCGCCGTCTTCATCTCGGCGTTCGTCAAGCTAACCATCGGCGGCGCCGACTACGAAGGCGTCTCGCAATTCAACAACCCGGGGACGACGGGGACGTCCGTTCCGCATGGCGACGCCGGGCCCACCGCGGCGCCGGCCGCGTTCCGGGTCACCGTCGGTCTCCCCATCGAGGGCGTCCACGTGGCGGCGGGATCGGCCATCGAGCTCCGCATCGCGCTCCAGGCGATTGTCCCCCAGGCCGACGTGACAGCGGCGCCCAACACCTATGTCGTCCAGTACGGTTCCTATTCTGCCCCCTCGGGCGTCTTGGCGGCGGCCGAATCGGACGGCGCCGGCGGCGACGATGAAACGACCACGACGACGACCACGACGACCACCACCACGACCACGACGACGTCCTCGGGCGGCGGGTCCAGCAGCACCACGTCCTCCGGCGCGTCCAGCAGCTCCAACGCCTCCACGGACGACGTCGGGGGCCGGGCCAAGGACATCGAGGAGCCGCCGAAGGCGCTCCCCAGCGTCACGGCCCTGGTGGGGCTGGTGGGGGCCGCGCTGGTCGTGGTCCTGCTACGCCGGAAGGCGTAGCTGCGCGCCCCGGCGGCCATTCGAGGCCGGCGACCCGTTCATAATTGACCACGAGTTCGGCCGCCACCGACCACACGGAGAGCGATTGGTCGCCGAAAGCGACGCGCTCCCCCGGAGGCAATTCGCTGCGAAACGGGCCGGAGGGGAACCCGCCAATGACGCAGGCGACGGAGGCGGTGGCGTCGGCGGGCGTGAAGACGTCCCAAGGTCGGAAAACGGTTCCGGTCTCATCCAGCACGACGAGGCGGTCGGGCTTGACGGACGCGATGACGTCAGCCAGTGTCCAGCCGGATTCGGGTGTGGGGAGGGGCTTGTCGGGGGGGACCCGGCCGGTCTCGAGGAGTTGTTCCATGAGCCCGCAGAACCGGTTGTAATTGCGGATGAGCCGGGTGGTGGGATCGATGCGGAGGAGTTTGTCGCCGCGGGTGTGGACGAGGACGCGGAGCTTGCCCGCCTTGTTGAGAGGCGACTCGAGGGCGGTCAGCAGGAAGAAGTGGAGGATGTCGGGCCGGCCGCGGCGGTCGCCGTCTTGTATCTTGCGCAGTGCCGCGTAGTGGAGGCTCGAGTCCAGGAGCATCCGGCCGGTTTTGACGCCGAACCGGGCGGCGGCGGTCACCACTTGTTGGTGCCCGGTCAGCTCCTGCGGGACGCGTTCCAGCTCTGTGTCCGCCAAGATCAAGGTGAGCATGGTCAGCTCAGGATGTCGGCGAGCCGGCCGCTCTGCCGCGCGGCCTTGAGTTCTTGCGCGATACGGCGGCCCGTGGAGAGTCCGGGCGCGATGAAATCGCTGTAGGGGGAACCGGCGATGTAGGGGTTGGTGCCGGCCACGATGCGGGCGCTGATCTCGAAGACACGGAATTCGAGTCGGTCGGTGACGACAGTCTCGAGGCAGAACGGGCCGTCGAGGCCGCCGAAGAGCTCGATGGATTTCTCCACGACGCGTTCGCCCATGGCGAACACCTCCGGCAGGAGGGATTCGCGGATGACCATCGGGATGTTGCCGGTCACGACAAACGTGGGTTGGATTCCCACGGCGGCAAGTTCCGCGACGCTTCCCAGCCGGTTGGCCTCGTCGATGTTGGACTCGTCGCGTCGGTCGATGCTGAGGAGTTGGAGGGTTCCTTTGCGCAGGCGGTAGCCGGCGTCCTGGATCGGACTGTAGAAGTAGTGGAGGTAGTAGCGGGTGCCGAGCACGAATTCTTGGATGGTGTAGGGGCGGGTCTTGTCGACTTGTTGTTCGAACTCGCGCCGGTTGCGCGCGATGAAGAACCCTTTGCCGCCCTTGGCGCCGTGGTACTTCACGATGACCGGGACGTCGATCTCCTGCGGGTCGTCGATGTGGCGCGGGATGGGGAGTCCGGCGCCTTCGAGCCATGTCCGCTCGATGGAACGGTCCGATTCCCATCGCAGCACGCGGCGGTTGCCGAACGTGAGACAGGGAACGCGCTCGAACGCATCGACGCCGAGGTACTCGACGAGGGACCCGTGAGGTACGACGACCGCGTTGCGTCGCACCAGTTCGGACCCCAGGCGGAGCAGGTCCTTGTACGAGTCCAGCGCCAGGAACTCGTCGGGCTTGGCCAGCGGAAACGCGTCGTAGTACCGGGGCCGTTCGCCGATGTGGAACCCGAGCGTTCGGAACCCCTCTTGGCGGGCGCCGTGAAAGATTTGGAGGCTCGAGTGCGAGCAGGCGGTGGCGATGGTGAGCTGGCGCGGGTCGTATCGCTTGAGCAGCGCTTGGGCGTCAAACTCGGCCAATCGGGGACCCCGGTTGAAGCCGGGCGAAAATGCCCGCTGCTCAAAACCGTTTGCATCGCATAGGGTTTTGGGGCGGGTGGCCCTTGGCGGGCAGGATTGAAGGCCGATCTCCGGCGTCGGTTCTTGGCGCAACGGCAGGCGCTCTCCCCCGAGCAGCGTCGCATGGAGTCTAGGGCCGTCTGCGCACGGTTGGAAGAACTCCCCTTCGTCCGGGCGGCGGACACCGTGGTCGCCTACCATCCGCTGCCTTCGGAGCTGGACGTGACCGGCTACGTCGAGGCGCGATGGGCGACTCGCCGCGCGGTGGCCTTGCCGCGGGTCGCAGGCGAGTCCCTCATGCTCCACGAATGGGGGCCGCAAGACGACCTTCAACGCAACGCCCTGGGCGTCCTGGAACCTGCAGCGTTCTCCCGTTCGGCGGAGCTGGCTAGGGTCGGCATCATCCTGGTCCCCGGGCTGGGATTCGACCGCCAGGGACACCGCCTCGGTTTCGGCCGCGGGTTCTATGATCGACTCCTGTCGCGCTTCGCGACGCGAGCGAGGGTGGGTGTCGCCTTCGACGTGCAGGTTGTCGACCGTTTGCCGCGCGAACCGCATGACGTGAAGCTGGGGTACTTGGTGACCCCTTCGGCCGTCCTCGACTTCAACGAGGGCCAAGATTGACCCATTCGTTTTGTCAGAAAATGTAAATGGGTGCCTTGGCCTGCCTTATCAGGGCGACGTCAATTGACGAAGATTGAGCCCGCTTGGGTTTTATGCCCGAGCGCCCCATGATGTAACGGTGGTTCCGGTGGGACGCAACAACCCCCTGGCCGAGATTCTTGGCAAGTCCCTTGAGGAGGGCCCTCACGAACTCGAAGAGGACCTGCTCGAGGGATCCCAACGGGTCGGCGGCGCGCCGCCCTCCGAGGAAACGAACCGCAAGGGACGCTGATCCGCCTAGGTGACGATTCGATCCAGCGCGTCTTCTGCCATGGCACGTTTGAGTTCCAAGGCGATTCGGCGCCCCGTGCTCATCGGGGCGCGCCAGAGTGCGTTCGCGTAGGGGTGCCCGACGCCCACATGGACGTTCGTGCCGCCCCCGATGCGGGGGGCCACGTCGTACACGTAGAACTTCATGTCCTTGTCGACGACGGTCTGGAGGCAGAAGGGACCGATGATCCCCGGCTTGTAATGCTGGGCCGCCGCGGCGACGAATTTCTCGCCCATCTCGAACACCTTCTCAAGAAGGCTTTCACGGATGGTGGCCGTGTTGTGGCCGACGACGGTCATTTCGGGGATGGCTTGGTGGGGGGGCAGCGTCAGCTGTTGAGCGGCTGGGATCCTCACGTGCCCGTCCAGGCTCGACTCGAACCGCCAGTCGACGCCCAGGAGCTCGAGCTTGGAGGCGCCGCGCGTGAGCGGGCTGTAAAAGAAGTTGCAGTTGAACACGGGTCCGATGATGTACCGCTCGATCCGGGCGTGCGCGAGGTCCGCCTTGGCGATGACGCCCTGCTTGACCAACGCGCCCGATTTTTCACGGAATTCCTTGGGAGAAGCACAGGTGAAGAAGCCGCGTTCCAGCTTCTTCTTGGCGTGGTGGAGCTTGACAATGGCGAGTCCGTCGATTCTGTCCGCGTCGTGGATCTGGGCGGGCGCTGCGATTCCCGCGCGCTTGAGGAGGCGGTAGTAGTTGTCCTTCTCTTCGCGGTCCTCGATGCGAAGCAGGTTGCGGCTTCCAAGCAAGGGAACCCGGAAATCGTTCTCGATGGAGGAGACGTCGCAATAGGAGGTGAAGGAGCGGTTCGGGACGTACACGACGTTGTTGGCACGCATCCACCTCTGCCACCGAGGCGAGACCTGGTCCGAGAACTTTCCGAGCACGACCGCGCGGTCGACGCAGCCGCGGACGCGCTTCCCCTTGTCGTCTCGTACCGTCTTGAAGTGGCGGGAGTAGATGGCGTCGCGGCCGCGCTGGCAGAACGCGACGTTGGGCACGCCTTCATCCGCGGTGCCATCGCATACGTCGAGAGCGCTATGGGATCCTGTGACGCCGAGCTGGACGCGTTTTGAGTCATACTCGTTCACGATTTCTCGCGCGTCGCTGGGGGTGAGCAAGGTTTCCCTGGCCGCGCGGATGGTGCGCCCGTACTAAAGCGGGTCGGACGCCGCGGGCGCTGCAACTGTCGCCCTGCCGCGGACCCGGTGAAAATCGGTGCTTTTCCTGCGGTCCGATGGTTTCGAGTCGAAGTCTTGCTTCAAGTGCAATGGAAGATTTTTTAAAGTCATCCTGCTAATCCAAAGTTCTGCACTCGTGACGGTTGTCCACGAGTCCATGCGAGCCAGCTAGGGTTTCCTATCTGGCTCTGTGGCGTCGGCGGGGAGGAGATTCCTTCAAATACCCCCTGGGTATCGGAGGGCTCTCCCTCGCTGGCCGGGACGACCGGCGCGAGGCGTAGATAGTCCAACACGACGCACGCAACGTTGCGCTTCGAGGCCGCATCCGCGGACCTGTGAAGAAGCGAATCCGCGTGCGTTGAAAGCGTGGAGGCGCGTGATCCCCGGGCCCCCGGCGCGAAAGTGCCGGTGCGGTGCGTGATCTCATGCGACCTGACGGTTGACGCGAGAGAGCCATAAGCGATACTCGACAAATCCGCCAATTTCAGACCAAAGAATTCGGTGCGACCGAATTCCTGGTTGTTCTCGGCTTCGGCTGAGAACGACCATTGACTCTGGTTGATCCTGCCAGAGGGCACCGCTATTGGTTTTCGCTTAAGCCATGCGAGTCGAGAGGGGTAAGCCCTCGGCGCACGGCTCAGTAACACGCGGTCAACCTACCGTCGAGTGGAGGATAATCTCGGGAAACTGAGGATAATACTCCATAGCTCACCTATGCTGGAAGGCTTGGTGG
>CAYVGY010000154.1:1405-6296 GCA_964451065.1 uncultured Halobacteriales archaeon | reverse complement strand
CCGGCGCCGCTGTACGTGACGGAGAGGATTCCGACCGTGGTGTCGGCGGACTTGTGGAAGGTGATGGCCCACCACGCGTCGCAGGTGTATCCGCTGGAGGAGAACCCGAGCCAAACGGTTGCCTCCGAAAAGAGCGCGGCGGACGGTTGAGCGCCGCCGATGGCGAGCGCGAGCACGAGGACGGTCGTGAACAGGATGGGTCGAGCGACCCTTCGTGCCGTGGTCGGGCTTCTGGGGTTGGTTTGGACCATGAGGTTGACCTCGCCCCGGCCGTGGCGGGCGGCGTACAAAAGGGGCCGACAAACGCGGGCTTGTCACGGCCCGGGGGAGAACGCGCCACGCCCTGGTGGGTTGGAATGGAGGGGCGGCCGCGCCGCGTACGTGGCACGGCGACCATCCGAGGATGCGTCTACGAGGGCCGCTTCGCGCATCCGGCCAAGGAGGAAGGAGACGCGTTGCTGCGTCATTCCGAGGCGTTGCGCGATGATTGTCTGGTCGAGATGGGGGTCCGTCTGCAGGAGAGCGTAGAGGCGTTGGACCGGCGTTCGTCGCAAGAGAACGGCCTGGAGCGCCCCAGCCGTGCGGGCCGCGCTGCCTGTCCGGAAGACCGCGGTGCGTCCTCCGACCTGCACGAACCAGACCAGTCCCGCGCGGGAGAGAATCGCGAGATGGTAGCGGGCGACGCCGCGCGACAGGCCGGCGCTTCGCGCCAGGGTGGCGACCTCCATGCCTGGGTTGGCTTCGAGGGCGTTGGCAATCAACCGGCGTCTGGGGTGTCGGAGGAGGCGTTCGGGCGGGACGCGGGAGTGGAGGGACCATGCGACGTGGGCCAGGACATAGGCCGTGCCGGTGCCGAGGAGGACCCAGAGGATGACGGCGCCGAGTTCTGGGTTGGCCGCGCGGTCTTCCAGGCGGCTTTCCCGGTGGACGCGTCCCGCGTCGTTGGGCGGGGAATCCGCGCAGTCGATGCCGTGGGGGGCGGGAGGTTCATCGGAGCCGAAGCGGTTCTCGGCTTCGCCCGGCACGTCGCGGAGCAATCCGGTGGGGTCTGACTCGCACGATTTGGATGGGAGGGCGTCTTGATTCCGGGGGTCCAGACCTTGCGGGTCGGGCGCCCACCGGACGTAGGCGGGCGCCTCCGCGGAAGGTTCGTCGTACGTCATGGCGGGGTCGGAGCCGGATTCGTTGCGCAGCGAGCGGAGCACGCCGCGGGCGGCGTCGTGGGCTGACGAGGAGGCATCGTCGAGTTGCCGAGCAAGGTCGTCGGCTTGGCGCTCCGCCTCCTCGTTGGCCCCGTCGGCCGTGTCTTCCGCTTCCTCGACGGACGCCCATGGAACCGCGTCCTCCGGGACCCCGGGATCGAGTTCGGGCCACGTCGTCGAGCCACCCGATCCTCCGCCCAGGGGGTCCTCGCCGAAGTCCGGGTTGGTGGGGTCCTTCGGGAAAGGGGACCAGGCGCTCATGGCTCCCGCGGGGGTCGCAATCATGACCGCCGCCAGGAGGAAGAGGGAGCGCGCAAGAATGACCCGCCTGGCCACCCGCATGAAGAGGCCCTCCATGAGGCCCGTTTATGAGGTTTATGTCAGCCCGCCTCGGCCGCCCGGACGTGATGGACACGATTGTGCAGGCGGGCCCAAACCCGTAAGTAAGACGGCGGGGTTCTCAAGCCAGTTCCTATGCGCGCCCATGGAGTGACCCGGGAAGTCGTCCCTGGAGTCCACGTGATCGACACCTACGCCCACGCGTTCCTCTTGACGGATCAGCGACTCGTCCTCGTGGACACAAGTTCTGAGGCGACGCCGCACCGGATCTTCGACGCGTTGACCGCCGCGAACGTGAAACCGACCGACCTCACCTCCATCATCATTACCCACACGCACCCCGACCACGTGTCGGGCCTGGCCGCCGTGAAGGCGAAGGCCGTGAACGCAAGAGTGGCCGCGCACGAGATCGAGGCGCCGTTCGTTTCCAAGGAGAAAACGTACACGGGCCCCCCAGGCGCCCAAACGCAGCGGCACCCAGGGACTCGCGTGGATGTTCGCGTGAAGGAGGGGCAGACGTTCGAGGGTTTCCGCGTGATCCACACGCCGGGCCACACCCTGGGCAACATGTCACTCTTGGACCCACAAAGGAGCCTGCTCGTGGCCGGCGACGCGGTTCGTACCGAGGGCGGCCTGGGCCCGATGGAGGACGTGTACAACATCGACCCGGCGCAGCACCGGGCCTCCATCAAGAAACTGGCCCAGTTCGACTTTGAGACCCTGCTCTGTGGTCACGGGGATCCGATTGCGACGGGCGCCTCCAAGCAGCTCAAGGCCTTGGCGGCGCGCCTCTAACCCCAGCCTCGGCCGGGGCCCGGTTGTGGTCGTCGTTGAAGGAGAACTTGGCGGACCCGAGGCCGGGCGCCGGTGTCCCGCACAGTCGTTCATGGTAGGGTTCTGCCACGTAGTTCTGGGTGGCGGCGTGCGGGCCCGGATGGCCGACAACGTTCACGACGGGCACAAGGGTCGCCAGCGTGATGCACGCGGCGACCAAGCGGAAGGCGTTCATGCGTGCCGGGCGTGCCGGGAAAGCACAATAAGGAATCTGGCAACCAGCATTCCCATCGAGGCCGAAGCCGTTCGGCGTGAGGCCGGCGAGCAGGAACCTACAAATGGAGGACCCGAATCGTGTCTTGGGCCGTTCCATGCCGAACTGGTTGATTTGGATCGCCTTGGCCGCGGTCGTCGTCATTCTGCTTCTGGTCGTGATTGGCTACTTCAACCGGTTCGTCCGCGCGGCCAACCGGGTGGAGAACGCTTGGGCGCAGATCGATGTCCAGCTGAAACGGCGGACAGACCTCATCCCGAACCTGGTCGAGACGGTAAAAGGGTACGCCAAGCACGAGCGCGAAGTGTTGGAGAACGTGACGAAGGCGCGCGCCGCCCTCATGTCGGCCAAGTCGCCCCAGGAAGCGATGAACGCCGACAACATGCTCACGGGCGCCCTCAAGACGCTCTTCGCGGTCAGCGAGAACTATCCGCAGCTCAAGGCGAACCAGAACTTCCTCCAACTTCAGGACGAACTCACGCACACGGAGAACAAGATCGCCTTTTCGCGCCAGTTCTACAACGACTCGGTCCTCGCGTACAACAACGCGATCCAGGCGTTCCCGGGAAACCTCTTCGCTTCGATGTTCGGCCGCAAGTCCAAGGAGATGCTGGCCACGCCCGAGGCGGAGCGCGCCGTCCCCAAGGTGAGCTTCGCGTAGGAGGGCGTCGCCCTGGCCGAACCGATGCTGTTGGACGAACAGATCCGGTCCAACAAGCGCCGCACCGTCCTCATCGTTGCGGTGATGCTGGCAATCCTGGCCGCCGTCATCATGGGCATCGGCCTGCTGCTGCAACTGCCGCTCTTCTTCGTGGTCGCCCTGGCGGGAGTCGCGGCCCTCCTCTACTTCGCAATTGCCTCCGGCGGCGGCGTCCCCGCCATCCTCAAAGCCACGCAGGCGCGGCCCGCCAACTTGGCGGTCCGGGAAGAAAAGCTTCTCCTGTACCGGATCGAGGAGCTCGCCATCGCGGCCGGCCTGCCCAAGCCGAAGGTGTACATCCAGGACTCGAAGGACATCAACGCGTTCGCGGCCGGCAAGACCCCGGCCGAGGCCGTCGTCTGCGTCACGACCGGCGCCCTCCAGCAGTTGAACCAGGAGGAGCTCGAGGGCGTCCTGGCGCACGAGCTGAGCCACATCAAGAACTATGACGTGCGCTTGGCCACGTACACGATCGCCATCGTGGGCATCATCGCCATCCTCGTCGAAATCGTGTTCCGCGTCATGCTCTACGGTGGACTGCGAGGCGGGGGTCGGGGTGGGGGAAAACAAGGCGGTCCGGCGCTCGCTATCATGCTCGTTGTGGCCATCCTTTTCGTAATCCTGGCCCCGCTCGTCTCTCGCCTCGTGTACTTTGCCATGTCCCGGCGCCGCGAATACTTGGCCGACGCCTCCGGCGCGTGGATGACGCGCAACCCCGAAGGGCTGGCCAACGCGCTCGAGAAGATTATGAAGGACTTGCCCGACGACCCGAAGGGCAGCAAGACGGTGGCCGCGCTCTACATCGCGAACCCGTGGAAGCGGGCACTCCGTTCATCGGTCTGGAGCACGCACCCGCCGCTCGTCGAGCGAATCCGCCGCTTGCGCGGGCCGTCGTGGAACCCCGAAGTCCCCTAGCGGCGACGCCAAGCCAGGACCAGAAGGGCGGCGGCGAGCAGGAGGAACGCCTCGAACCCCGGAGTCCCGCCCTCGTCCTCGTCTCCATTGTCGCCCGAACCCGTCGTCGCGGTCGATGAGTCCGTGGTTTCGGACGTGGGCGGAGGCGCCGAGCCGCCCGTCACGGCGGAACGGACGCCCGTCGTGGCCCATCCACCATGGCCATCATTCACGTCCACGCGCCAATAGTAGGTCGTTCCCGAGACGAGGCTTGAGGCCGTGTGGCTCGAACCGGCATGGAGGTTGAGGGCGAGCGGGGGCGGGTTCGACGTCCCGAGGTAGATGTCGGCCAGGTGGACGTCCCCGGGGTTGGCGTCGGCGACGCTCCACGAGACCGCCAGCCCGGTCTCGCTGGGCACCGCCTCTGCGGAGCCGAGGGTCGGTGCGTCGTTGGCCGGGTGCGGGCCTGCATCCGTCCCGATTGCGACAAGCTTGACTTGGCCAAGGAGCTCATCGAAGGGCTTGAAGACGGCGTAGCCTTGGGCGACCGCCGGCGTCCCCACGGGGAGTTCTTGAACGCTCCTGCTCCAGAGTTCGCGTCCGTCGGCGGCCGAGAGAGCCTGAAGCTTCCGGTTGGATCCGTCGCTACCGGCGGAGCCCAGGTAGACGCGGTTCAGGTAGAACTCGAGCACCTTGAGCTTGGTGTAC
>CAYVGY010000154.1:0-1395 GCA_964451065.1 uncultured Halobacteriales archaeon | reverse complement strand
CACGTCGAGGAGCGCGGGCTCGGGGTCCACCGCGTAGACGTGGCCGTCGCGGTTGGCTGCAAACACGACGCCGTCTTTGACGGCGGGGTCCGTGTAGGACGTCCCGGCGGTCTCCTTGGTCCACTGGACGGTTCCGGTGGCGGCGTCCAACGCGTAGAATCGGCCCGGGATGGCGGGATGGTGACCGAAACCGTCGTCGTACGCGGCGACCGCGCCGCTGACGACGAACACGAGTCCGCCGGCCACCGCTGGCGTCGTCAACATGTCGTCGTCCAGGGCGGACTGGTCGGTAGGATCCTTCTTCCAGGCCACCCCGCCGTCGGGCCGCCGCACCGCGTAGGTTGCGTCGTTCGTGCAGGGCCGGTCGCAGCCGGGGTAGGTGAGCGTCACGCTGAAGTAGAGCCGGTCGCCGCTGGCGGCCAACGCGTTCCCGCGGCTGACGCCGAGCTGGTCGCCCGTCGTCCACTGGGTCGCGCCCGTGGAAGGGGCCAGGGCATACAGGGTGCCCGACGTGTTGGGGACGTACAGCGTGCCCTCGTAGAAGGTGATGGAGTTGTCGATGCGTCCGCCGGGGAGCGCGGCCCAGCGCTGCGAGCCGTCGGAGGCCTTGAGAGCATACACCGCGCTGTCGGGGGCGTCGACTCCAACCACATAGATCGTGTCCCCGTGCACGACGGGGGTTCCTCGGATGTTGTTCTTGAGTTCCTTGGACCAGAGGACGTCGGCGGCGCCCGCCGCTCCCTTGATGTCGTACGCGATGAGCTTGCCCTTGCTGGTTTCCCCCGTCGGAGGGACCTCCTGGTAGCCCATGAACACCCGTCCGTCGGCGATAACGGGGGAAGGATAGTTGATGTCGCTCGTGCCGCCTTGCTCGCCGACCACGGACATCGTGTGCGTCCACGCGACCGTGGTGGCCGTGGGCCCCGCGTTGGGGCCCGCGGACGTCTTCTCAGCGCCGCCCCGGTACTGCGACCAGTCGGCGGACAGGTCGTGCGCCGCAGCGATCGGCGCGAGCGTGAATGCGACGAACAACGACAGAAGAAGAAAACGAGGCAAGGGCAATCGGCGACGGGACTTCGCAGCCCCGATATGAGGTTTGCCGATGGGTTCTCTCTGGAGAGCCACGGCTTAAGTAGGGCGCGCGGCTAGTTGCGGACGTTGGCCACGGACCCTATCTGCGGGATGTACGTCCGGGAGGACGGGGGCGCGATCCAGAGCATCCGCGACGGCGCGACGTACTACTTCTGTTCCAGCCAATGCCTCGTCTCGTTTGAGCAACCGGAACGCGAGCGCCGGTGGCTGCGAGCGACGACGGTCGCCTCATGGCTCGTGGGCGCGGCGCTCCTGGGCCTGGCCGTCCTCGGCAACCACCTGCTCACCCTGTTCGGACTCCGC
>CAYVGY010000153.1:0-6314 GCA_964451065.1 uncultured Halobacteriales archaeon | reverse complement strand
CTGCACGGCCACGAGATCTGGCAACTGCTCATCCGCATCGCGATCTATCTGACCCTGTTTGTCGGTGGGTCGGTCCTCTTCGCCAAGTTCTGGATCGAGACCACCAACATGGGGCCCCACGACGTGGCCAAGCAGATTCAGAAATCCGGCATGCAGATTCCCGGCTTCCGCCGGGACCCCCGCGTGCTCCAGCGCATCCTAGAGCGCTACATCCCCACCGTCACCATCATCGGGGGCTTCACCGTGGGCGCGTTGGCCGCCGTCGCCGACATGATCGGCACCGTCGGTCAGTCGAGTGGCACCGGCGTCCTGCTCACGGTGGGCATCATGATCCGCATGTACGAGCAGATCGCGAAGGAGCAGGCCATGGAGATGCACCCCGTGCTGCGTGGCTTCTTCGGCGTCGAGAGCTAGACACAACGACATAAGTAATTGCGCGTCATTGGGGGCCATGGTGCCCCATGCGCCCCCTGACCGTGCCCGATGCCCAGAACGTGATCCTGGCCTTGCAGGATGAGATCCGACGCAACGACGAGGCCCGGTACGACCACCGCCTGCACGGCCTGCTGCTCGTGGCGCAGGGCATGACGCCGCCCGAAGTGGGGCGGTTCTTGGGCGACGCGCCACGCACCGTCGAGTATTGGGTGAAGCGGTTCGACGAGGAGGGACTCGCGGGGTTGGCCGAGGGCGAGCGCCCCGGCCGCCCGCGCCGATTGACCGCCGGGCAGATGCGGAGCATCGAAGCGGCGTTGCGCAAGACGCCGGAGGACGTAGGATTGTCCGGCGTCGTCTGGGACGGCAAGACGCTACGCGTGTTCATCCAGGAACGGTTCGGCGAGGACTTGGGCGTGCGCCAATGCCAACGCCTGTTTCGCCAACTCGGGTTTCGGTTGCGCAAGCCGCGCGGGCTCCTGGCCCACGCGGATCCCGCACTCCAGGCGCGTCATAAAAAAAACTCCAAACCCTAGCCCGCAAGGGTTCCGTGGACTTGTGGGCCATGGACGAGGTGCACTTCCAACAGTACGGCAGCCGGTGCCGCATGTGGGTCCCGCCCGAGGTCCGCACCCCCATCCTCCTGCACGCGCCCACCCGCAAGAGCGTCGCCTATTGGGGCGCCGTCCGCCTCCGCGACGGACGCTTCGTCTACCGGCGAGAAACCGAACGCTTCAACGGCGAGACGTGTCACGCGTCCCTGCGCCAGCTCGCCGCCACCAGCACGCGCAGCGGGCGACGCGTCGTGGTCATCGCGGACAACGCGAGCTTCCACCACGCGACCCTCCACAAGGATTGGAGGATCGACCACGTGAAACAGTTCGCCCTCGACTACCTCCCCCCTACAGTCCAGAACTCAACCCGGTGGAACGGGTGGGGAAGTTGACGCGTCGACTCGCCACCCACAACCGGTACTTCGCCAACCTCAACGCGGTCACCGATTCGGTCGAGCCCACGTTCGACGCGTGGGCTCGTGGAAACGAGACCCTCCGGAGACTATGCGCAATCATTTAGGGCGTCGTGTCTAGCGAGCGGGCGTTCGTGGCGAATCGTCCAAATACGCTGCCAGTGATGGCTCTGCATGGGCTTCCTCGGTTTTGGGAAGAAGAAGCGCGTCAGGGATCCCGTGTGCCAGATGGAGATCCCGCCGGCGTCCGCTGTGGGCAGCGAGTCCCACGACGGCCAGACCTTCTACTTCTGTAGCGCGCATTGCATGTCGGAGTTCCGCCAGGACCCCCACAAGTACGCGCACGCCAAGTAGGCGACCGCGTCAGACGGCGATGACGTCCGTCAGTTGAAGCGCGTAGATGAGCTCGCCGCTTACGATGCTCGTCGTCCACAAGACGATGAAGAGCAGCGTGAAGCTGCCGTGGTCCCGGAACACGTTGAGATCTCCCACGTGGCGTTGCCGGAACGCGACCATGACGAAGGCGATGAGGCCCAGGAACATGATGAGGCTGAGCGTGCCGTGGCCGGCCAGCAGGAGCGTCGCCCAGCCGGGATAATCGGGCGCCGGATCGTGGCGGGCCAGGCGCACGGCCATGTAGGTGATGTTGAAGAGGGTCTCGTAGCCGATGGTGATCCAGATGAGGGGCCACCGGAAGTCATCGAACCGGATGGCGCGCCAGAAGAAGTAGAAGACGCCAGCCGTCACGAGCAGCTCGGTGGCGGCGCTGAAATGGCTCATGAGGGGAACGCTCGCCATCGTGGTCGCGCCACGGCTCCAGGCATATTAGGATTCCCGGCCCCACCGTGGACGCTTCAACCTCGGTCGAGGCGGTCAGGCCCTCTGCCAGTACTGGAGTCCCTCATACGCCAGGAGAAGCCCGAACGCGGCCAGCAGACCGGCGCTCACATACGCCACGTATGTCTCGAACCGGGCGACGCGCGCGGCGCCGAACCGGAAGAGGACGACGCTCAACACCACCCAGGCAAGGATGGCGGCGAAGAAACCACCTGCCAGGGCCAGGCCGTGGTCGTGGACGTACGTGGAGCCCGCCGTCAGCCACCACGCGAGGTTGAAGGGGCTCGTGATGGCGATCACGAAGCCAGCCGGCCAACCCTCGAGCGTCCCCGGCGACGGGTCGAGAGGCCGGCGGGCGGCCCTCCATGCGTGCCAGGCGAAGAAGTCCATGAGCGCGACGCCTGAGAGCGCCAAGAGGGCGAACACGCGGGGGTCGGGTAGCACGGCCAAGAGTCCCAGGTAGACCAAGAGGAAGAACGCCGCGTCCGCGCTGGTGGCGCCGAGCCCGACCATGAGGCCTTGCCGCCAATGGCCACGGGCCGTGTCGAAAGCGACCTTCGCCAAGACGGGACCCGGAGGCGCCGCGAGGCTGAGACCTAGGCCCGCGCCGGTGAGGACAGATTCCCAAGGAGCCAGACCCTCGCGACCCCGCGGGGCCGCCAAGTCACCACGGGCTGAAAAGGGCGACGGCGCGTCTTCGAGGCGTGTCGTAGAATCTTGAAATATCGTGGCCCAAGATGGAACCCAGGTCCAGGGCTGATGCGTTCTGCTTCGAACAGTCTCCGTGGAGTCCAGGACCTCCGCCCCGCCCGACGGACCCAAGCAAGCGGCCCCGGTCGACCGGTGCCGGGCCCTCGCGGCGCAGCTGCGGGTCGACGGATCCTTCAGATCAACTCGACGGCGCGGGGAGGCGGCGTCGCCGAACTCTTGCGCGGCGGCGTCCCTTTCCTTCGTTCGCTGGACCTTGAAGTCGAATGGCGGACGATCCAGGGCCCCAAGGACTTCTACGAGGTGACGAAGCGGATCCACAACGCCCTCCAGGGCGCTCCCCACGCTCCGTCCACCGACGAGTGGCGCCTCTTCGAACAGGTCAACCTGGAAGCCGCCAACGGACTCGACCCCCACGCGTGGGAAGTCATCGTGATCCACGACCCCCAACCCGCCGCCCTGCGGTCCTTCCTGGGCCCCCGCGCCGGCGCCGCCTGGGTCTGGCGATGCCACATCGACACGTCGCACCCCAACGCCGCGACGCGAGCACGCTTCGTCCGGTACCTCGAACCGTACGACGCGACCGTCTTTTCGCTCCCGCACTATGCCATGGATGGATTGGGGCCGCTGCAGCGCCATATCCTGCCAGGCATCGACCCCTGGAGCGAGAAGAACGCGCCCATTAACGTGCGGGAGGCGCGCGAAATCGTGCGGTCCTTCGGCGTCCATCCGGGACGCCCCTTCGTCGCCCAGGTCTCGCGCTTCGACATCTGGAAGGACCCCTTAGGGGTCCTGGAAGCCTTCAAGGAAGCCAAGGCGGAGATTCCCGACCTCCAGCTGGCCCTCGTGGGCTCGAGTGCCGACGACGACCCCGAGGGCTCCCATGTGTTGGAGGAGGTACGGGAGGCAGCCGAGGCCATCGGGGACGTCCATGTGCTACACGACGTGGCGTCCGAACGCGACGTGAACGCGTTCCAGACGTTGGCGACCGCCGTGATCCAGAAATCCATCCGGGAGGGATTCCGCCTCACCGTGAGCGAAGCCATGTGGTCACGCACGCCAGTGATCGGAGGCTCCGCGGGGGGAATCCCGCACCAAATCCAAGGCGGCCGCACCGGCTACGTCGTGAGCTCGCCCACGGAATGTTCGCGGCGAATCGTGGAACTCGTGCGCGATCCGGCCAAGGCGCGCCGCATGGGCGAAGCGGCACACCGATCCGTGGGCCGCCATTTCCTTCTGCACCGGATGGTCCGCGACGAACTCCGGCTCTGGAGGGACCTGCTCCGCGGTGCCGAGCTTCGCGTGTGACGAGAAACGGCCGCCATCACGGCTCATGCATACCGCCCCACCAGGCTTCGCATCTTCGCCTCCTTTCGGGCCGCCGCCTTGAGCGCGCCCTCGTCCGCCGTACCACGCGCCAGGAGCAGGACGACGCGGCCCGCAACCGTTCGCCCGGTCCGGCCTCGGCGTTGGATCGCGCGGATCTCGCTCGGCACCGCGTCGTAGAAGACGACGCAGTCGACCTGGGGAACGTCGATGCCTTCCTCGCCCACCGACGTGCTAACGAGCACGCGGAACGCGCGTCGCCGGAACCGGTCCAGGACGTCTCGCTGCTCCTCTTGGCTCAAGCCGTCGCTGCCCGGCCGGTCCGCCTGGCCGACGAAGCGTTCCGCAGTGAAACCCGCCGCGCCTACCGTCTCAAGGATGCTGGGGATGGAATCGCGGTATTGCGTGAAGACGACGGCGAGGAAGTCCGGTCGCCGCATCGCGAGCGTCTTGAGGACGGTCTGCAGGGCGTCCATCTTGGGGTGGCTCGATTCTATGCCCTTGTCGAGCAAGTCGAGGACTTCCTTCACCTTGGCGTGGTTGAGGAACGATTTCTCGTTGCGCGAGAGGTCCGGGCGTGAACGGAATCGAGCGAAGTGGCGCCGCAGGGCGTCGAGACCGTACACCTCGCCATAGTCCACGCACAGCTTCGCCTGGTGCGCCAGGGCCGCCGCGTGTAGCCCCGCGAAGAAACCGGAGCGGCCTAAAGTCTGCTGCAGCATGATGAGCTCTTTCTTGGTGAGTCCGTAGGGCCGTTCTCCCCGTACGAGCCCCCAGGAGCGGAGCTTCGATTCCTTCTCCACGAGGAGGTCGTGTAGGGGCTTGGTCACGCGTCGCAGCGTGGGCGTCAAGTCGACCCACCGGGGCTCGACGTCCACGGGCTGGACGTAAGCCTGCACATCCGCGCTCGTGGCCTCGCGGGCTTCGACGGCGGCGATCGAGAGGTTGCGACGAACCTCCGCCAAACGCTCGCGTTGCGCTCCGGGGCTGGCCGTAAGCCCCAGAACGCGCGCGCCGGGGTTCTCGAGGCGCAGCCGGGCCCCAAGCTCCACGTACGCGTAATCGCCGACCGCGCGGTGGGCTTCGTCGAAGATGACGAGCATCAAGGGTGTAAGATCGTAGCGTCCCCGCGCGAGGTCGTTGCGGATGGTCTGAGGTGTGGCCACGATGAGTAGACCCTTCCCCCACAGGTCGCCTCGCCTGGCCGGTGCCACTTCGCCGCTCAGCAAGACCACGAGCCCCTCGTCCCGGAAATGGCGCCGCAGGGTCTCGGCGTGCTGGAGCGCGAGAGGCCGCGTGGGCGCCACGAGGAGGACGGTCCCCCGCCGGCGTCGCAGGAGCTCCGCCGCCACCAGGACGGCGATCAAGGTCTTCCCAAGGCCCGTGGGGACCACGACGAGCGTGTTCTCCCGCAAAGCCCGCTCGGCCACCTGCACCTGGAATTCGCGACTCGCGACGGTGCGCGGCTTGAGGAAAGGATGCTCGACGAACCCGTCCAAAGTCGGAAACGGCGATGGACCCGAAGGCGCGTCAAAACGGGTTTGCATCCCAGGTCACCAAAGGAACCCGCCCCGATAAATGGTTCGCCCGTGTTGGCCCCTCCAACCCTTTCGACCGCTGTCCCGTGAGATTAAAATAGGGTCGGAACCGGGTCTCCAACCACCCAGCAACGTTGGGCGACGCGCGAGGCGCGCAGTCGAATACGGTGGAGGCCCGACGGCCGGCGTGAAGACGACGGCTGCGCCGCGCCCTCGCGGACCCTCCACGACCCGGAAGGGCGACCGATGACCGCCGCGCACTACCCCCCCGGTTTGTTCTCGCTGTCCTCCGAGGTGGACGCTCCTTGAGTCGCGTGGCGAACGCTCTCGTGATTGGGGCAGCGGCCTTCGTCCTCGGGGGCGGCCTCCTCTGGTTGCTATTTGTCGAACCGGAGCCGACCGCCCGGATCCAAGAGGTCCCGCCGCCCTCAACGACGGCGAAGTCCACGACGACGACCCCAACCACGACCACGGCCGAAACCCTGACTCCGACCCTGACTCCGACC
>CAYVGY010000152.1:4757-6320 GCA_964451065.1 uncultured Halobacteriales archaeon | reverse complement strand
GAGGGAAGGATGGCGCCGAGGGCGCCGAAGCGGTCGGCGGCGGCCGGGATGACGGCTTCGGGGGGCGTCGGGAGGAACAGGCGCGTGGCCGCGCCGTAGTAGAATAAGAGGTCGAAGGCGCGCTTGTCGTCGATGGCGCCGGGGAAAACCGTGCGCACAAGGATTTCGGCGATGACCCAGCCCGCAACGAGGGCCGACAGGGCCAGGAAAAGGATGGCGCGGCGGCGACGACGCGTGAGGCGGCGTTCGTCGAGGAAGGCTTGCGCGAGGCCGCGCCGGGTCTGGGCCGTGGCGAGCTCTTGTCGGGTGGCGGTGAGGCCGCGCTCGAAGGTGTGGGGAAACGCGACGAGATGGCCGGTGACGACTCGTTGCCCGCGGGTAACGCCGAAGTAGACCTTTTGCTGGGCCCACGTGAGTCCGGCCATCAGGACGTAGGGAAGGCCCAGGAGGGCCCACAGCATCACCGCGAGGACCGGGTTCCGTGCGCGGGCCCGCTGCGTCGAGTGCCTCACTTCGTGCAGCAGGGCTTTCTGATGGAGGAGGAGGTAGGCGAAGGCGCGTTCCTGGGGTTGCACGAAGTGTCGGAGCAGGGCCTGGCGTCCTTGGCGGATGTAGCGCCATCCGGGGACGTCGCGGCGAAGTTCGAGGCGACGTTCGAATGCCTGGAGCTCCTTGAGTTCGAGCAGGCGCCGTTGGAGGAGTTCTTGGCGGGCGAGGAGGCGGGACCGGTGAAAGGGGAGGGCCGGGAGACGGGAGGCGGCGGTCGGCGGAGGTTTGGCGGCAGGTTCCGTGGCGCCGTGGTGTCGGCGTCGCGGGCGCGTCATGGAGCCTCGTGGGGGACGGGCGACGTTTGGTATAGCCCTGCCGGGAGGTTCATCCCGACGGCGCGACGCCGCGGGCCCACGGAAGGAGATGATGAGGCGTGTCCGTGATGAAGCCCGTCACCCCGATTCGGTGAAGTCGTTCGGCCTGTCGGGGGCGCTGGACGCCCCACGTCCAGACTTCGAGACGGTTCTCCTTGGCGGCGCGGACGGCGCGAGGGGTGGCTTCGGCGCGGTGGAGAACGAGGAGGTCCACGTGGGCGTCTGCGAGACGGCTCAGGATGCGTGCGTCCCAGTCCACGGCGATGGCGCCGACGCGCCACTCGGGCCGTTCGGCGCGGATCTTGGCCGCGAGGTCGTGGTCGAACGTGGTGAGAATGGAACGTCGCGGGTGCGCGCGCCGGAAGAGCGGCGCCAGATGGCGGAGAGGCACAGGCTCCTTGAGTTCGACGTCAAGGACGACGCCGGGGTGTTGGGCCGCCCACTGGGCGACCGCGGCCAAGGTGGCTACGCTGCGACCGTGCTTGCCGGAGTCGCGCAGGGCAGGGAGGCTCATCCGGCTAAGGAACGCCCTTCGCCCGCGGCGGCGGAAATGAGCGTCGTGGTGGAGGATGGGGGTGTCGTCGGCCAGGAGGCGTACGTCGAATTCGACGCCGTCACATCCGAGCTGGCGGGCGGCTTCGAGGGCGGGCAGGGAATTCTCCGGCAGATGGCCGTGGAGGCCGCGGTGGGCCAAGATGAG
>CAYVGY010000152.1:0-4747 GCA_964451065.1 uncultured Halobacteriales archaeon | reverse complement strand
CCCCGGGAGGGGGGCGGGGGGGGCGGGGGGGGGCAAGGAGGGGGGGGGGGGGGGCCGCCCTCGGGGGGGCTGGGGGGGGGGGGCGGCTTCGCCAACGATGGTGGGCGGTTGTTTGACCTCGAAGTGGCCGGCGCGGCGGGCCATGTAGAGGCCGGCGGCCGCGGAGCCGAGGGAGAGGAGTTCCAGCCAGAACCCCCCTCCGGGGGCTTCCCGGGTCGTGAGGACTGCGAGGCATCGCTGGTTGCAGGGGGCGGTGTTGGTCTGGAAGTCGGCCTCCTTGGAGTGCTCGTCCCAGGGCCAGAAACTGAGCTCGACCCTGATGAGGTCTTCCGAGATCTGTATGCCTCCGGCGGCCTGCTGGATCGCGAGGCTTTGCTCCTTGAGGATCTGGTGGACGTCCTCCTCCGCGGCGCCAGGAACCGTGAAGGCCATGTAGAAGGCGGTGAAGGAGGCAAAGGCACCGAAGACGGCCGCGAAGCGCCAGACAGTGCGGGAAAAATCCTTGTTGCTCTTGCGTTGCCACGCGTAGAAGGCGGTGCCGGCGCCGAGGGCGGCGACGGCGACGCCATGCATGGCCATGACGCTGAGCATCTCGCTGCCGGTCTGGACCGCGTTCTTCTCGTAGGAGGGGTAGGCGTCGAAGCGTTCGACGGCGTCCCGGAAGATCGGGGGGCTCACCTTGGTTTCCAGGCTGGTCATCCGCATGTCCATCTCGATAAGCGCCGAGATGCCGGTGTCGGCGCCCCGGTTGTCGGGCTCGGACGGATCGTAGCGAAACACCTCGACGCGCGTATCGACGGAGAACCAGTCCACGACGAAGGCCATGAGGCCGAGAAACACGGCAAGGCCGAGGAGGATGACGGCGGCCGACCCCGGGTTGAACCACCCTTTGAGGCCGGCTTCCTGGGCCATCGTCGTGGCGAAACGGTGGCGCCTAATAAAGGGTGTCCAAGCGCTTCAGTGGTGTCGGCTCCACCAGCCCGCCGCCGCGAACAGGGCGACGAACGTGAGGCCGACGGGGACGGGGGTTCCGCCGCGGCCATCGGTGGAGGCGGGACAACCGGGGCTGCCTGGCTCGCAGCTCGCGTCCGTCGCCCGGGGCCGCCCGGGGGGCAGGACGAAGTCGAGCACGGCGCTCTGGCACGAACGGAAATCGGCGTAGGCTCCGCGTTCGCACAGGATACGGCGCGGAATCATGGTCCCGTACCAATCCCACGTGGATTGGGGCGTGAACGGTTGGGAACTGTCGCAGTCGGAACGGGTGCAGTTGCGTAGCCCGTCGCCGTTGGGCAGCATGACGCTGAGCACGAGCGCGACGCCGTGGGGTGCCTCGGCGTCGGGGGCGGTCCACTTGAGTCGCCACGCGCGTTGTTCAGCGCCCCTGGCCGTGTGCGTGGCCTCGCCGGCCGTGGCGGATTCCTCCACGGGGCCAATGCGGCATTCGGGCTTGCCGCAAGCGGCGACGTTGTAGGTCGTGTTCTTCGAGCCGGCGTGGTCGAAGTTACCTCCCGTAATCCGCACGGTGTCGTCGTTGGGATTCGCTTTGTCCAATCGGCCGGCGCTCCCGCTGAGGTCGAAACCGCCGGCATTGTAGGGGCCGGCCGGCCGATCGTCGGGGAGCTGGATATCGATGACGAAGCTTTGGCCCACCTGGTATTCCCAGACTTCGCCGCCGCTCTGGCCTCCTTTCGCGTCGCCGTTGATGACGAATTCGACGCCGTTGACGCGGTCCTGCGGCGTCGGCTTGGCGCCCTCCTGTTCCCGCATGTCGCGGTATTCGCCATGGCAGCCCCCACAGTAGGCGGGTTCGTAGGCGCAGTATTCGAACCCCGGTTCGCACGTGCGTAGCCGGACGGGGACTTGGCCGGTGCTCCCCGAGACGCCGTCGCTGTAGCCCCAGGCGAGGCTGGACAGGAGGGCGAACGCCACGAGCGCGAAGCCGCTGAAGAGGAGCAGGGCGCGGGTGCGGCGCATGGTCGCCGAACCATCGACGGCGGCCTTTATGGCCCTTGTCCTTCCTTTTCGGAGGCGCCCGTCGATGCCCGTCGGGCGAGGATTTCTTGGAGGCGGCCGCGAATCGCCTGGGCGTCCCAGGACAGGCGGCCAAGTTCTTCCCCTTGCCACAAGAGGACGGGGACGGCGTGCCGGAAGTGCCGGCGGAGGAAGCGGTCGCGCTCGAGGACGACCTCGCGGACGCGGAACGGCGTGCCGGCGGTGAGGGCGGGCAGGAGCAGGCGCGCCTCGTCGCAGAGGCTGCATTCTTTCTTCGTCACGAAGACGAGTTCGTCCTCGGCGCCGGGTTCGGCGCGAATGGTAAGGACCTGGGAAAAGTAGAGGAGAATGACGCCGAGGCCGACGCCCAGGAGGGCGAAGCCCCACCGGGCGTGGA
This sequence comes from uncultured Halobacteriales archaeon, assembly GCA_964451065.1. Taxonomy (GTDB): domain Archaea; phylum Thermoplasmatota; class E2; order JACPAO01; family JACPAO01; genus CAYVGY01. The sequence continues at coordinate 2,358 of CAYVGY010000152.1, read as the reverse complement.
AGCCGGAATAGATGGCGAGGGTCACGGCGGCGACAGCGGCAAGAAGGAGGAGTCGGACCAGGAGGCGGAAGGCCCGCAGGGAGATCTGGGGCCGGCCCACGAGGTCACCGGATGCGGAAGTAGTTTCGGCTGAGCTTGTTCTCGTAATGGAGCATGGACTTGCGCCACTTGAGGGGGATGTAGGCGAGGAAGAACCCGACGAGCGGGAGGAGCATGGTGAGCCAGGCGCCGAGTTCCCAGATGCCGAAGCGGATGTTGCCGAGCCAAGGGAGTTCGGGGTAGATGACGCCGTTGACGGAGTAGGCGCTCATCGTGATGGCGAAGACGACGCCGAACATCCCGACGCCGGCCCAGAACGGCTCTTCGACGGGTCGCCGGGAATGGCCGGGGTGGATGAACGGGATGAGGATGAGGGGAGCAATGACGACCGCGTTGAGGAGCACGCCGAAGACCTTGGCGGTGACGATGGTGGTGCCGAAGACGTTGATGTCGAAGGCGATCTTGAGGAGGCCGTACGACCAGAGGAGGTACCAGTCGGGCAGGATGACCTGGGGTTGACCGGCCGGGTTGGCGGGGGCCTCGAGGTAGTAGGGAATGAAGCCCGAGAGGGCGAACATGAGGGCCATGAAGAAGCAGATGAAGATGGCGTCGCGCAGGGCCTCGTGCGGCCAGAAGGGGAACCCTTCCACGTTGCGGAACCGCTTCTTGGCCCGGCGCTCGTTCTCGAGCCGCGTGACTTCGTGCATGTATTCGCGCACGAGCGAGGGCCTGAGGCGGGGGCGGTCGTTGGGTTCCGGCATGGCTAGTGGGGCTCCGCGATCCCTTGGATCCAGACGATGAAGATGTGGAGGAAGATCGCTGCGTACGTGATGATGGGGAGGAGGAAGACGTGGAGGATGTACATGCGTGTGACCGTGGCTTGGCCGAGTTCGAAGCCGCCGAAGATGAGGCCGGCGACCCACTGGCCGAGGGCCTCCGGCGGCGTGGCCATCGCCATCTCGAGGCCGATGCGGCCGGCCCAGAAGCTGAGTTGGCTCCACGGGAGGAGGTAACCGCTGTAGCCGAGCCCGAGGGTGAAGACGAGGAGGCCGACGCCGATGAGCCAATTGAGTTCGCGGGGCTTCTTGTACGCCTGGGTGAAGAAGACGCGCAGCATGTGGAGGAAGACCGCGGCGACCATCACCATGGCGCTCCAGAAGTGGAGCTGGCGCGTCATGAAGCCGAAGGGGATGTTGTAGATGTCACACCCAATGGATTTCCACGCCTGCGTGGCCTGGATGCCGGCGCATTCGGCCGGGGCGACGCTGGGGATGTAGTACAGGGCGAGGACGATGCCGGTGATGGTCGTGATGAGGAACGCGAAGAGGGCCATGCTGCCCAGCGTGTAGAGCGGGTACCAGTACCAAATGATCCGGAGCTTGTACCGCTCCGTGTGGCTGATGGGGAACTGCATGTTGACGCGATAGAACATCCAGCGGAGGCGGTCCCAGTAAATGCGGAGCTTGAACCGCTCCTCCAGCCAGGCAAAAAGGTTGAGGCCGAGTTTCTGCGAGAGCGTCACTTTGCGGCGCGGACTCACCTGCATCGAGGCTTGCTGGGCCGCCGATGGGGCCGGGGCGGCGGGTTTGGCGGCGGCCGGCTTGGCCAGAGGCGTGGCGGGGGGCGCCCCGCTAGTAGGCGCGGCCTTCGCAGGAGACGTCGCCGTGGCGGCCGTGGGGGCGGCGAGTTTGGGGGGCGTCTCCTCCGGCATGGGACAACTCACAGGTTAGGGGGGAACGTGTAGCGGGCGATGTTGCGGGGGTTGTAGACGCTGTCGTGGCACGTACAGTACATCTGGTCAAAGAGGTCCTTTCCGAGGGGAATCTTCGATTCCTGGTAGCCGGGAACGCAACAGAAGTGGGCGCAGTAGCTGCAGAAGGCGATGAGGTCCTTCTTGTCGGGCTCGTCAGGGTTGGAGGACGCCATGAAGGCCGCGGCGTCCTCGCCGTAGCTGCCGCCCACGTCCTCGGGGTCGACCTTGATGATGATGCCGGTGACGATGTCGTTGCCTGTGAGTTCTTCGCTGCGCCACCGGAAGGGGGCTCCTTGGTCCTTTTCGGTGAAGTCGCGCGCGAGGATGGGTTGGTCGAGCTTGGCCCTGTACCAGATCTCGTGGCCGAGTTCGGATTCGGCGGTTTCCGCCTTGACGGGATTGTTGTAGTAGCGAAGCACGTTGTCGTCGGTGAAGCCGGGGTCGAAGGCGGGGGACGCGTCGTGGCCGCAGTAACGGTACCATTCGAGGTTGTGCTCGAAGGGGGACTCCTTGAGTTCGGGGACGCCCTCGACGAGGCCGTCCTTGTTGACCTTGAGCGGAATGAG
>CAYVGY010000151.1:0-6366 GCA_964451065.1 uncultured Halobacteriales archaeon | reverse complement strand
TCCATGTTGGCCGCCGGGCGGCGGTCTTCCATGTAGCCCATGCCAGCCTTGGCCGTGCCGAGCGGGATGCGGATGCTCGCGCCGCGGTCGGAAACGCCCCATCGGAACTGGTCGATGCGTGCCGTCTCGTGGCGGCCCGTGAGCCGCTCCGTGTTGTGGGCGCCGTATTCGGCGATGTGCTCCGTGTGCCGCTTCTCGAGGGCTTTGATGCCGTCCTCGATGACCTTGATGCCGCCGGGCGACCGCATCTTCTTGGTGCTGAAGTTGGTGTGCGCGCCGGCGCCGTTCCAGTCCCCGCGCACGGGCTTGGGGTAGAGCGTGGCGTTGATCCCGTACTTTTCGCCCGTGCGGTAGAGGAGCCATCGTGCGACCCAGAGCTGGTCCGAGACTTCGAGTGGACCGAGGGGGCCAACCTGGAATTCCCATTGGCCTGGCATGACCTCCGCGTTTATGCCGCTAAGGCGGAGGCCGGCGCCGACGCAGTTCTTGAGGTGTTCTTCCACCATCTCGCGGCCGGACACCTCGTCAGATCCCACGCCGCAGTAGTACGGGCCTTGGGGCCCGGGGAAGCCGCCGGTCTCGGGGAACCCGAGGGGCCGGCTGCCTTTGAAGAGCGTGTACTCCTGCTCGATGCCGAACCAGGCGTCCTCGCCCTTCACTCTCTCGGCCACGGGGCGCAAGAGGGCGCGCGAGTTGGTGGGGTGGGGGTCGCCGTTGGCGAGGAAGACCTCACACATGACCAGTACGTGAGGCGCGCCCCGGATGGGGTCGGCGCAATAGAAGACGGGTTTGAGGGCGCAGTCGGACTTGTCGCCGGGCGCCTGGTTGGTCGAGGAGCCGTCGAAGGCCCACTCGGGCAAGTCCTTGAGGTTCTTGACCGTCTCGACCTCGACGACCTTCGTCTTGCTCCGTAGCTTCTGCGTCGGTTCCGTACCATCCATCCAGATGTATTCCGCTAGCACGACCATTCAGGTGCCTCCCGGGGGACTTCCATCCCCGCAGGCCAGCGAACTGAGTGTTTCTATAAATCTTTTGGACGAAGGTGAATGTTTTTCCAATGGAAGCGGGGGCAAATTGCTCAAATACGGCATCACGACTTCGCCCCCTCCTGCACGCACCGGACGAACTCGACTACGAGCTTCTGCGAATCCTTCAACACGACGCGCGCATGAGCTACCGGGACATCGCCAAGCGGCTGAAGGTGGCCGAGGGCACCATCTACAACCGGATCAAGGCGCTCGAGGATTCCGGCATCCTGCGCGGCTGGCACATCGACGTCGCCTACAACCGGCTCGGCTACAACATGACGGCCGTGATCGGCCTGCGTATCCGAGGCGGCCACCTCGGCGAGATCGAGTCCAAGATCGCGTCCGACCCGAGTTGCCTGGCCGTCTACGACGTGACGGGCGAGTACGACGCCATCATCATCTCCAAGTTCCGGACCCGAGAGGAGCTCAACGGCTTCGTCAAGCGCCTCACCGCCATGCCTCACGTCGAGCGGACCTACACGATGCTCGCGCTCGACGTCGTCAAGGAGGCGCCCGGCATCACCGTCGCCCGGCCCGGCGACGACGAGCGGAAAGGGAAGTAGCCCTCACCGGCGCCAGAGTCTCCACCACGGCCGCGCATCCACTTGGCGGCTGTATTCCCGCTCGACCGCCTCCACCACCTGCTCCCTCGTCAGTCTGGTCGTGTCCAGCACGAGGTCGTAGAGGGAGAGGTCTCTCACGTCGTAGCCGTAGAATTCAAGGTAACGCTTTCGTTCGGACTCTTCGCGCCGGCGCATTTCGGCCAGGCGGGCTTCGACGTCGCCCCCTTCCCGCTGCACCAAGCGTTGCGCGCGGGTGTAGGGATCGCAGGTGAACCAGACCTTCACGGCAGGGACCTGGCCGCGGCCGGCGAGGAACCCGCTGAGCCGGCCCTCCAGGATGATGGGGGGCCCCTTGAGGAGCTCGACCTGCTGGGCGTCGAGGCCGCGGTCGATCTCGGGATGCGCCTCGGTGTAGGCGCCGAACTCGGCCAAGGTCATCCCGTGTTGGTCGGCCAACGTGCGGAAAATGGCGCCGGCGTAGACGTGCGTGAGGCCGCTGCGTTGGCTGAGGGTCTTGCACGCCGTCGTCGTGCCGGTGCCGGGAAGGCCTCCGATGGTGAGCGTGCGGATCCAATCGTTCGCCACACGGGTCCCCCAAGCGCCCGATGGGCCCCCGCCCTAAACCGTTTTCGAACCGGAACGGGTCACGCCTTGAGGGTCGTAGCCACGGCGTCCGCGGGCTTGTGCTTCGTGAGGTGCCAGTGCTCTTTCCAGCTGTAGTACTTCAGGAGCTTCTGGAGGAGGGTGCCGAAGGGGACGCTCACGGCCGTGTAGAAAAGTATCCAGTGGGGAAGCACGGTGCTCTTGAACATCTCCACCGTGGGGTTCCACGGCGCCGTGAAGAACTGGTAGTCGAGGCTTTGGACAAACTGCCACAGCCACGCGAAGAGCGGGATGACGATGACCATGGTCGCGGCCATCGGCTTGAGCTGGCCGCTCGAGAGATCCGCCTGCATCCCCATGAGTTTGGACGTCTGGAATTTCTGCAACTGTTCGATGCGCTTGCTGTCCCGCGCGACGCGGGCTTCCCGCAGCGCCTTCTGGAACGACCGCATCACGTTCTGGATGCGAGCGATCTTCACCCAGTCCACGAGGAGGTGGCGCACCAGCGTCGACGACCCGATCATGAGCAGCGAGGCGAGGAGGATGGTGAGGATGGGAAGGCGCCCGCCGAAGCCGATGAGCGGGGTAAGGACGATGCCGACGGCGTTGCCCAGGATTTGGCGGAGCCGGGGGTCCAGAAGGATGAAGATGATGAACATGAACAGGAAGATCTGGAAGAACTGGCCTTTGGGAAACGCGGGTCGTTGGTCCTTTTCGAGCGCCATGGTGCACCTACTGGACGACGGGTAGAATCTGCTGGAGGGCTTCGTCGATCTTCTTGTCGCGGTTCACAACGACCTTGACTGTGGCGCCGGTGAGGGCTGCGTACGCCATCGCCGCCGCGCGGTTCATCTCTTGGTGCCGGGCGATGTCGTCGGCGGTGTCGGGGTCGCGGCTCCGGGACGCGTCGCCTTGACGGCGCTTCCAGATTTCCTTGGGGTCCGCCTCGACGAGGACGATGCTCGAGGGTTGCAAGGCATCGAGGACCCATACAGGGAGGCCGGGCAGGAGTCCCTTCGGGGTCTTGACCGTGCAGTGCGTGTCGACGATGACTTCACCCAGCTTGGCGATGCGCTGGGCGGCTTCTTTCTGGATCTTGCGCTGAACTTCGGGCGGAAGCCTCCGCATGTCGTCCCGGGAGGTCACGAGCTTGCGCTTCTGGGCGACCTCGAACATTTCCGTGCCGTAAACGACCACCTTTCGCTGCGTCGCTTCAGCGGCGGCATTCATGACGGTCGTCTTGCCCACGCCGGGCACGCCTGTGACGACGATGGCACCCATTTCTGCGTCTCGAAACGGCCGACGTTCATAAGGGTTGGGGCTGGGCACGGTGCGCTAGGCGGCGCCGGGTCGGCCGCCGATGGGCGTCCGGGTCGGCCGGACGGGCCGCTCCTCATCAGGCCGAAACGTGACGTAGGACTTGTACGCGTAGAGGGGCGCAGAGAAGAAGACGAAGAAATAGTAAAAAATCCACGTGAAGAGGAAGATGGGAGGGACGTCCGGCGCACCTGTGGCCGCCCATTGCGTGGCGATGCGAGCGCCGAGCGCGAACGTGAGGAGGAGGACGACGGCGGCCATGGTGGTTTCGAACTTGGTGACGCGGAGTGCCCGCGCGGCAGCTTCGCCGCCGGCGAGCGGTCGACTCGGTGCCTTGGGCGTCCGGACGAAGGGGATGTTGAAGCCGAGGAGGGCCTTGGTGGCGGCGGTGGCGTTGCTGAACTTGATGGAGAACCACATGCCGAGGACGCGGGCCGTCTGGAGGATCGAGAGGCGGAGCCGGTGGCGCATCACGGTGTGGAGGCGCGTGAGCCCGTCGGTGAGGACGAAGAACGGGATGAGGCCGATGAGGAGGATCTCTTCGGAGTGGTGCGTGGCGAGGTTCAGGCCAGCAAGTTCGGCCACGGCCAAGAATCCGAGGAGTCCGGCGATGAGGAGAATGAGGAGGCCTTCAAACCAGTGGACGGACCCGACGAAATAGTCGAAGGCTTGGCGTCGCGTGAGGCGGCCAAAGAGCAGGTGGAGGAAGTGTCCGCGGAGGATCTTGGCGCCGCCGAACGCCCACCGGTAATGCTGCTTCTTGTAGCCGTCGAAGGTCGGCGGGATGAGGCCGCGTCCATACGTCTTGTTGATGTAGACGGACGAGTAGCCGTGCAGCAGGAGCCGTAGCGAGAGCTCGGCGTCTTCGGTGATGTATTTTTCGCCCCAGCCGCCGACGCCCAGGAGGGCCTGCTTGCGGACGATGCCCATCGTGCCGGCGAAGATGATGGTGTTCTCTTCGTTGCGGGAGGGCATCACGGCGCGGTAAAAGTAGGCGTCCGCGAGGTGGTATTGTTTTGTGAGGAAGGACTGGTCGGGGTTGCGGTAGTCTTGCGGGGTCTGGATCCAGGCGAGGCTTTCATCGGCGAAGTAGCCGACGGTCTCGCGCAGGTAGTTGGGGTCCACTAGATAGTCCGCGTCGACGATGGCGAGGAGGTCGACGTCCTCGGACGTGGCGCGCAGCGCGTGGTTGAGGGCGCCGGCCTTGAAACCTTGCCGGTTGTCGCGGTGCAGATACGTGATGCCGTTGGTCTTGCAGAAGGCTTCGAGGGGTTCGCGGGAATCGGGTTTGGTGGAATCGTCGAGAACCATGATGAGATAGCGGTCCTTGGGGTAGTGGACGGCCATGAGGGCACGAAGCGTGTCGATGACGACGGGCGCAGGCTCGTTGTAGCAGGGCAACTGGAAGGCGACGCGGGGGACGTAGTGTCGCGAGAAGGGGCGGTCACGTGGGCCGCGCCGCCAGGCTTTCCGGCTCGTGACGTCGATGGAGTAGAAGCTGTACAGGACCACCATGAGGAGGCTCCCGGTCTCGGCCGCGAAGAGGATCCAGGCGAAGGGGCGGGAGTCGGGGGCGACCCGCGGAAGCGTGACGACGAGCGTGTACATGATGTACCCGGTGACGACGGAGAGCAGCGCCACGAGCGTAACGATTCCATGGAAGCGCCACCTGTAACGCGCGACGACGAGACCGATGGCGGCGCCGTATCCGGCGAAAAAGATCTCCGGGGGCGAGAACGTGTAGACGGCTTGGTTGAGGCCGCGCAGCCAGTCTGTGGAGAGGGGTTCCCCGAACCGGTCCACCGTGACGCGGGCCGTGGCGTAGAGGAAGACACCGATGCTGGCTCCTACGACGCCGCCAACGAGACTGCTTGCGAAGCGTTCGGTGGCGCGGTTGTGGACCAGGAACGCCGTCACCGTGATGCCGAAAACCCCGCCGCCGACGAGGGCGCCCGCGCCTAGGAGCGGTTGGACCTCGAACGCCCGCAAGAGGTACGTGGGAGCCATGGCGGCGGAGTCGCCGGCGACGGCTACGCTCCACCAGATGAGAAAGCCGGCGCCGCCGAGGGCCGCGCCCGTGAGCCCGCCCAGCAGGACGAGGACGAGCGTGCCAACGGTCACGCCGACCTCACGGAAGGTGCCTCGGACGAGCCCGAGGACGAAGAAGGCGACGGCCGCGCCGGCGCCGGCGGCCGCCAAGGCGGAGGCTTGCGGCGCCTCAAAGAAACCCGCGAAGTGGTCCCTGGCCTGCGCGGGTCCGCGATCCGGGGCCGACGCGACCCATGTGATGGTCTCGATGACGAGCCCGACGGCCGCGCCGAAGAGGCTCGCCACGAGGAGGAACAAGATTCCGGCGCCGGGTCGATGGCCGGGCCGGGTCATACGACGACCTCGAATTCGCAGACGGGCGACCGGAAGCGGCGACAGGCCTTCTCTCGGACGCGCGCGCCCTTCTTGGTGGCGCGGGCCACGGCGGCCTCGAGGTAGCCGGCGGTGAATCCACATCCTTCACGTCCGTCGGCGTCGGGCGCGCAGTCCGGGCACTCGTAGACGCGCAGGATGACTTGGTGCTCGAGGAAGCGCATGAGGCGGGGATGGCCTCCGTATTGGGCGGAGAACGATTCCAGGGCCTCGTCGAGCGTCTTCGGCCGCGTTTCCTTGGCGGCGCGCCGTCCGCGCGCCAAAGGATCGGCGGGGAGGAACGGGTCGGAGGGTTCGGGCTCCTGCGCCAGGGTGGGGGTTGCCAGCTGGATGGCGGACGGGAGGGGCTGCGCCTCGTGCTTGGCGGGTCGGAAGGGGAGGAAACTGGTGAGGATGAGCAAGATGACGACGAGGCCAAGCAGGATGATGCCGCC
>CAYVGY010000150.1:306-6431 GCA_964451065.1 uncultured Halobacteriales archaeon | reverse complement strand
GTGCGAATGCCGCGGAGATACGACGCCGCCTGTTCGGTGACGTGGAGGAGGGTTTCGATTCCCGGCCCATGAGAAGGTGCCGGCTCGGATCGGGGACGCAAGAGGAGCCACGCGCCGGCCGCCAGGAAGGTGAGGATTGCGGCCGCCATGATCCCGGAACGAAGCAACGGCTGCACGTCGTAAGCCCAGTCATCGACGATTCCGACTTCGCCCTCGTCAACCCGGAACGCGGGCGTTAGGTCTTCGCCCGGCTTGTGGAATGTTGTGCGGTTTACGTCGTTCACGCGTTCAATCGCGAACACGAGGGTAACAAGCTGCGACGCCGCATCCTGTCCCTCATGAATGTCGGGAACGGTGAGCCAATAGGTCTGGCTCCAGGCCTCTCGAGAGGGAACCCGCAGGCCGTAATCCGAGAATGAGGCGTTCGAGATGACGCTCCACGCCCATCCAAAGAGGACGTAGAAGGTCGCCGTCTCGTCGGCGGCGGTGTCCGCGTGGAGCCGGCAAACTTTGATGTCCACGCTGCGGCCGGCTTGCTCTTCGGCAAGGATCTCCGGCTTATTGGCGGCCGGCACGATGCACCTTTCTCGACTGATTCCCAGATCCAGGCGGAGGTGCTCCCCCGGCTGCGCCAAGAACCGGTGTTCGATGTAGGTTGCCTCGGGTTGCTGGTATACTTGAGTGGCGGGATCCCGCGGTACATGAGTGCCGATTGAGGCAACCCAAGCTTGCGTCGCGAACTGACCGACGAGGGCGAAGATGCCAACCCATAGGGCCGCGGCGGCCCATGTCCGAGCTCGTCGCCGGATCATCTTCGGCTTCATGATTGCGTCCTCGGCACGGGGAGCCCGGTTGAAAGCGTCTCCGACCTGGTATCGTCGCCCATGACCAGGCTCATGGGGTTGCCCGTGCAGGGATGGGAGTTGTCTTGGTACACGGCGCCGAGTTGGAACCCGTCGGGTAGGCCTTTTTCGGCCCCCGGCACATGGGCGAGGAAGATGTCCCATCTCCCGCCAGTTTCCATCCTTTCGACGGACGCCTCGAATCGCCCGGCGTTGCCGTACGGGACGCCGAGGCGCGTGAGCATCCAGTCGCCGAAGCCGGGACAGGCCGGAGCTCCCAGGCCGACAATTGGTCCTGGAGTTTCCACTCCCACACGTTGCTGCTGGTCCTCGAACCGGTAGTCGTCGGGCGTACGAATGTCGTACTCGCGGGCGCCGATCGGGTGGCCGGAGTCGTCGTAGATCTCGAGATGAGACCAACCGGAAGCGGAACGATCGGCCGCCAACTGCAGGCGACCATGAACGCCTGCATCGTCCGTGGCACTTTGACCCTGGAATAGCTGCACGCCGTCGCCCGTAGCGATGCGCTGTGGGCGCGTCGCCGGGCCTTGGCGGTCCACGAAACGTTCGCCGTCTCTCTCCATGAGTGCCACCCGCAATTGCACGTTCCAAGCTCCCGTCGAGCCGATGAGGAAAATAATGTTCGGGAATGTCACGGGGCAAGGCTCTCCGGTGGATGTGCCGCACAGGATGCCGATCGTGTAGTTCGTCAGGTCGAATGATGCGGACCCCCCGGAGGGGCGGAGGATCAATCGAGCGTCCGTGCCGAAATCGAGGCTTTCGCCCCGGTCGTCGCGCAACCAGTCCTCCGAGAACCAAGGAGGCGTCACGAGAAGTCCGAGAGGGACTCCGGCCTCGCTTGACGAGCCCACTGAGAGGTCAATCCGAAGGAAACCCTCTGGACCGGGATCGGGTACGGGATGGGAAACCACGAGCCACGTGCCCGGACCGCCGGACGCGTTGAACTCCAGGGTCGCCCATGTCACCTCGACCGAGCGGGCGGCCTCGGGGAATTCGATCGCCACGAGCGAGGCATCGCCTTGTTCGTCTGGTTCGGGCGAGGCCGGAGGGGAATCTTCGAGGCATCCGGCGAAAATTCCGGGGATGATCAAGATTGCCGTCAGCGCGGGGCCGTACGTTGGGTTGCGCACCTGGGTCACCAGATTGTAAGACCCGAGGGGGATTCAACGCGGTTCCTCCGCCGCAGTCGTGGACCGGGGTACCGGCTAAAGTTTAAAAGGCGCCGGCTTGAGTCGTTGAATGTGCGACGTCTCCGAATCGGCGTGGCGACCGCCCAAGGCGACTTCGGCGAGCACATCGCCATCACCCAGCGGGCGCTCGCCAAACTCGACCTAGAGGGGGACGTCGTTCCGTTGCGGACCGAGAAGGACGCCGCCGCGATTGACGCCGCCATCCTACCGGGCGGCGAATCCACCACCATCAGCAAGCTCCTCGTCCGCTTCGGCGCCATGCCGGTCCTGCGGCGTCGCATCGAGAAGGACGACTTCCCGGTCCTTGGAACGTGCGCCGGCGCCATCCTCCTCGCGCGCGCCGGCGACGACCAGGTGAAGAAGACGCACACGGAGCTCATCGGCGTCATGGACATGGCCGTGGACCGCAACGCCTTCGGCCGACAGCGCGAGTCGTTCGAAACTGACCTCACCGTGGACGGCATCAAGGGAAACGTCCACGCGGTGTTCATTCGGGCCCCGGCGATCACGTGCGTGTGGGGCCGCGCCAAGGAACGCGCGCGCTTCGGCGGCAAGATCGTGGCCGCCGAGCAAGGCCGCCTCCTGGCCTTGGCGTTCCATCCCGAGTTGACGCAGGACACAAGGATCCACGAGCGGTTCCTGTCTCGCGTGGCGTAGGGGCGACCAACGCCCGCTAATACTCGACGTCGACGCTCACGGTCCATCCCCCAATGGCGGGGACGGGGGGGTCGCTGGTGGTGGCCAGGCGGAGCGTCCAGTGCCCGATGAGGTCGGCGTCGATGTCGCCCGACCAGTCGCGCACCATTTGCGGCCCGCCGACGTTGTTGGCGCCGACTTGGGTGGTCGTGCCGATGACGCTGCCGAAGCGGTCGGATTCTTCCGTGGTGGGCGTCGTCAGGTTCATGTCGATCTGGCCGACTTGGACGCCGGTGTCGTTGTAGTCGTGGACCCAGACCGAGATCCGCAGATGTCGGGCGCCTTTCGCGACGTCCCACGCGTAGGTGGTGTCGAGGCTCTCGAGCAGAATCTCTTCGGTGACCCGGATGTGGGTGTCGTTGGGCGGGGTCGGGTCCGGCTCGGGGGGTGGGTCGGAGGGAGGTTGCGAGGGCGGATTGTTGCCAGGCGGCGGGCGTTGCGGGGGCCGGTCGGGGCCCCGGGGCTCGCCCGTATCGGCGTCCGTCGCGTCCGCCTCGTCGGAGGAGCCGCTATCTTCAAGGCATCCGGCCAGGACGAGCATCGTGGAGGAGAGGACGAAACCTAGCCGACGCATGGCCCCGCCGGGCGAGGCGACCGTATAAAACGTTATTGGAGGGTTTTTCTTGTCGGAGTGAGCACGAGTCCCACAGGGGAGCTCAAGGCGTTTGCCGATTAGGGGTAGGTCGCGCAAAACGACCCCGACAGTTACTTGGGATGCCCGCGTCCCCACTTCTTCATCGCCCGTTGGACTTCTGGGCTCCGTCCGCCGATGTCGCGAAGGCCCTTTCCCTCCATCGTTCCCCAGATCACGTCGAGCAATGCCTTGGCGCCGGCGCGCGTTCCGTCGGGGTGCCCGTGGACGCCGCCGCCGAGCTGGATGACTTGGTCGTTGCCGAACGTGCGCATGACATCCGGGACGATGCCGGGATGGAGGCCGCCCGAGGCGACGGGGAAGGCGGGCTTGATGCGTCCCCAATCCTGGGCCAACAATTGCCCGTTGCGCGCCTCCGTGCGCTTGTCGCGAAGGGCGCCCGCGGATGCGAGTACCTCATGGCGCGGCGACACAAGTTTGCCGACCACCGTCCCGGCGTGTAGCTCGTCCACCCCGACGGTCCTCAGGAGCTTCGCGAGGCACGGCATCGCCATCCCGTGCCGTTCGCTCTTGGTGAACATGGCGTGCATGGCTCGGTGGGCGTGGATCGCGAGGTCCAGTTCTTCGAATTCGTTGCGCAGCGTCTGGAGGCCGGCCCAGCCTGTGGTGACGACGTCGATCATCGCGTATTCCCAGCCATGGTCCGAAAGGAGTTGCGCGCGTCGGAGGGCTTCGTTGGTCTCCGCGGTGACGTTGATGAGGGCGCTCTTCACGTCGCCGGTGGCGCGCTCGGCCTTATCGCGGGCACGAGTGAGGAGCTGGACGCGCTTCTCGAACTTGTTGAAGGATTGGCTCGTGAGGTTCTCGTCGTCCTTGATGAGGTCCATGCCGCCGACCCACGCCTCGTAGCCGAGGTCGGCGTGCTCGGACGAGCTCCACCCCAGCTTCGGTTTGGGGACGGTGGCTGTGAGCGGGCGTCTCGGGATCTTGAGCCGGCGGCGAAGGCCCGGGATGCCGTTGTGCGGTCCACGAAACCCCTTGAGGTACCACGGCGGAAGGCGGACGTCCAGGAGCCGCAGCCATCGTACCGCCTTCATCCCGAAGATGTTGCCGGCCACGCCCGAGAGGAGTTGGGGCATGTTGCCGGGCTCCCAGAGTTCTGCCGGGTACGTGATCCAGGCTTCGTTCTTGGTCCATTTGTACGCGACCGCCTTCATCTTGACGATGCGGCGAGGAAGCCGTGCAAGGGTCGTCCACGTGCCAACGCTCGACTCGCTTGCGATGCGGCCGAGCCCCTCTTTCACCGTGATTCCGCGGTCGCACTCGAATCGGAACAGCGCCACGATGTCGCGGGACCCCGGCCGGATCCCGGCGTCCACGAACTCGTCGTACCACTCCGTCTTGGCCATCGCCGCCGTCCCCAGCGTTGTGCGGTATTAGAGAATGTCCGTTCGAGACGACGTGTAGGAACGCGCCCGGCAATCGAGCGCGTTGACACGATTACGAGAATGGCCCGCGCCTGGGGACGGTGTAACGTGCAGACAGGAGTCTCCACACGCGTTACAAGCGCCGACCGCCTACGGGGTCATCGTGGCGGGTCGCCTGTGGGCTGGCGGGCGCCCATTTCGTTCGTACCTCAGCCACCCGGAGGCCGGACGCGCCGGCCTCCCACCCCCCTCTTGGCGGGCCGCGAGGGGAAACCCTCAAATAATTCGCCAAAACGCCCCCAATCTCGGCATTAGCCCTCGCCGCCTCGCCAGGTTCTGAGGCAACTCCGATGAACCTCCGAACCTCTTCCAAAACCTGGCTGGGACTCGCCGTCGCGTCGACGCTGGTCCTCGCCGGCGCTGCAGCCGTCCCGGACCAAGCAAGCGACCACGCCCATAAGCCGCCCGCGAGCGGCTACTACTCCGTCGAACTCCACGCAGGGCGGATTGCGTGCGCCGCCGGGGCAGGCGCCGCCGCCACGGACAACGTCTGCCCCGATGCCGCCGACGAGTCCATCGTCGAATCCCTCATTCCGGAAGGGGCCGACGTGACCATCCTCGAAATGCGTTGGCAGGCCAACAGTGCCCTGGGCGGCAAGGCCCTCGCCCTCACAGCCCCCGTGGCGTACCAATCCGGGGAGACCGCCCGCGTCGAAGGCTTGAGCGTCCTCCGCACCACCATCAAGAGCCTCGACCCCTTTGGCGCCGCGGCCGGAACCTCCACCAAGGCCGTGGCCGGCGCCTCCCACGAGCTCGGTCTCGTGCTCGACCAACCCTTCGAACTCGCCATCTCTTCCTTTGTCGACATCCCCGTGCCGGACGGCTACACGGCGTTCCCCAACGACCAAGAACCGGGGGAGGAACCGACCGAGAAGTCCCCACACCATGCTGGGAAGGGCGACGGCTACGTCGTCGTGTCCGAGGCGCACGGCAAGATCGGATGCGCGGCCGGAGCCGTCGCGGTCGCCACCGACGACCTCTGCCCCCGTTCGGCGGCTAGGCTCTAGTTCGTTGTGGCGGCCGGCGCGGACCACACCCTCGTGCAGACGGCTTCGCCTCCCGCGGGCTCGCTCGGCGGCAAGACACTCGCCCTCATCACGCCCCCTACCTACGAGGGTCCGGGCGCCAAGCGCACGGAGGGCCCGTCGCCGCTGCGGGCGATCGTTGCCTCCGAGGATCCCGAGGGCGCCTCGCAGGAACTCGCGCTCCACGTGACCGCCGGCGCTTCGCATGATTCGGGCGTCATCTTCGAACAGGACGTCCAGGTCTACGTTTCGACCTTCGTCGACTTGGAGAT
>CAYVGY010000150.1:0-296 GCA_964451065.1 uncultured Halobacteriales archaeon | reverse complement strand
TTACACCGCCCGTCCCTAGACCGCCCGACCTTCGATCGCCGACCCAACACGGGCACCCCGCCCGTGCCCCCCCGAGCGGACGCGCTCGGGGGTTCCCCCTTTTTTCGGCCTCCCCGTTGAACACGAGGGCCATAAGACCTATGAACCGGGAGAACGCCGTTCGGACCTGCATGCGTGGCGCCGGCGCGGTCCTCGTCCTGCCAGCGGTCCTGGCGCTGGTCGTCGCCTCGAGTCCCGCGCAGGGCGCGCCGGAGAACTACTTCGAAACCGGGCTCCTCTGGGGGCGCCTGGAATGT
>CAYVGY010000149.1:1701-6488 GCA_964451065.1 uncultured Halobacteriales archaeon | reverse complement strand
CGGACTCAAGCCCCAATTTGACCGATGTGTGGCGCTGGGAATTGACGCCGGAGGATGGCGGGGTCTTCGTGGCAGAATTGGTTGTCTATCCCTCCCCGACGCCTCTGGAGGTGACGCTCCGCGACGTTATGACGAGTCCGAACCGGAACGGCGAACTGCTCTACGTTGAGGCGTTTTGGGAAAACGCTGCGCGGGGCGAAGCCCTGCGCTACATGTCCTGGGTGCCACCGGGCGACGCGCGCGTCGTCGTGCGCAGTGGGGGATCCGACGTGGTGAACCCGCTGGACCTGCCAGATGTCCCGGCGGTTTTGCACGCAGACGACGCATACCAGTTTCCCCTGGTGAATCCGCCAGAGTCGGGCCGGCCGGAGAGGCTTATTCTCTCTGGCGTTGCCCTCATGGACACGAGCCTGCGACAACCCCTCATCGTGGAATTGGGTGTCGTGGCCCAAGCCCCAAGGATCGGACCCGTCACGCTGACGACGGGCGGCGATGCTTACCGGTTCGTGGATTTGAGCCGGGGCGATTTCGACGGGACAAGCGGCTCCCGACTTCAAGTCTGGCCCCTGAACGTCGCCGATACAGCGACCTCGATTCCATTCCAGACTCGAAACTGGACGGCGGTCTTTGTCGAAGGTTGGCTCGAAGGACGCGACGCCGGCATCGGGTCCATGGAGGTCCACCTGCAGGGGTCCAGGGAGTCCTTCGATTACGCGGCTGGTGCAGGCACCGACCGCCGAAAGATTTCCGATTGGATCCTCCTCGATTACGGGGACGCCTGGACGGCGGATGTCGAATTCACGGGCGAAGGGTCCCTGTTCCTGCTGTTCGCGGATCTCCCAAACAAGGGTCGACGACCGTGGAACCCCGCGATTCCAGATTCCATGGGCCTAGAGCCCAGAATCACCCATGGGGCATCGCCAAACGACCGGAACGCAGATAATCCCGGTGTGCTGGTGGGTGTTTCATGAAGACGCAACGGCTCATTTTCTTGCTCGCGGCTCTGTCCATCATCCTCGGCAACTTCGTCCAGCTGATTCTGATTTCATCGGGCGTTACCCATGTTGCTGACGACGTCAAGCAACCCCTTTTTTGGATCCTGCTCAATCAAGTGTTCCTTTTCGGCTTGCTTGCGTACGTAGCGGAAGCCGTTCCGGGTTCGTTCCAACGCCCCAGCCGTCCTCGTCCGCCTGGCAACGGGTGATTCGGGCGTGTCGCACTGCTGTGGGTCGTTTCAGGAGGGATTCGTCCTGGAGGACGCGCCACCTGCCCGGGTCAACGTCTGCATCAGCCCCGACCTGCGGGCCGTGAACGCTCAACAACAGGACGCCCTTACGCTAGCCGGGGACCCTTTCGCAGTGCCTGCCAGCCGTACGACCAGGTAACGTGCGTCGACGGCGTATGCGTCATCTGGGCCGAGTACGGTTGTCAGGCGGACTAACCACGCGCAGGATGATTCCGTGACACTCCCCTCGCCCGCTCCTCCTTGGGCGACTCCGGCACGAGTGTCACACGATCAATCTGCGGGTGGTTAGAGATTTCCAGGATGATTTAGCAACGTCTGAATAAGCCCCCAGCCTTCATTATCTGGGATTCGGATGCGCCCCAGGTTCAACGTGAAGCTGACACGTCGGGAGATGGAACGACGCCGCTTGGCGGCCGCGCGGGACCTCCAACGCGGCCGGGGCAAACGTGGCACCCAGGCCGCCGTGGCGCGACGCTACGGCGTCCACTCCGCCACGGCCATGCGGTGGGCCCGGACGCTGGACAAGCACGGGATAAACGGACTGCGGTCCACCAAGGCCAAGGGGGCACCGCCCCGCTTGACGAAACCGCAACGGGAACGGTTGCGAAGGACGCTCCTGGAGGGCGCCATCGCCCACGGATACGCGACGGACGTTTGGACGGGCAAGCGCGTGGCGGACCTCCTACGCCGCCGGTTCGGCGTGACGTACTCGTGGAAGTACGTGCCCGAACTCCTCAAAGACCAACTCGGGTTCTCCTGACAGAAGCCGGAACGCCAACCCCGCGAGGCCGACCCGCTCAAGGTCGCCGCGTGGCTTCGCCACGTCTGGGGACCCGTAAAAAAAGGGCGCTCCAAAAGCGTTGGACCATCTGGTTCCTCGACGAGAGCGGCGCCAGCCTGACCCCGCTCGTGGGAAAGACCTGGTCCCCCAAGGGCCACGTGCCGACGCTGCGCCACAACTTCGGCAACCGCGATAAGGTCAGCATGATCAGCGCCGTCGGCTCCCGCAAGAAGCTCCACTTCCAACTCAAGGTCGGGGAATCCATCAAGCAGGGCGACGTCGTCCGATTCCTCAAACACCTCCTGCGCCACGTCCGCGGCCGGCTGGTCGTGTTCCTGGACGGGGCCCAACAACACAAGGGGATCCAGGTCCAGGAGTTTCGCGACGAACACCGGGAGCGGATCCTCGTCCTGCCCCTGCCCCCGTACGGGTTCGACTACAACCCCGACGAAGGCGTGTGGAGCCATCTCAAATGGGCTCAACTCAAGAACTTCACACCCCACGACACGAAGGAGCTCGTCGCCGGCATCCGCACGGGCCTACGCAAGATCGCGAGGCGACCCCTCCTGGTCGCCTCGTTCTGGAGGGAATGCAAACTGCCCGAGGGGGACGTGGAATGGTTGCTCAAACAGTCTGGAAATCTCTAGCATGCGAATCATTTCACGTCAGCGTCGTCCTCACAGCCGCAGTCCCGACAACAGCCACCGGAAACCACTTATGCTCGTCAGGTTGGTGACTGGCCCATGACGAGGCAGCGCCTTATTTTTCTCCTATTGACGTGGCCCTTCGTCGTCGGCAACGTGCTGGCCCTGCTTGCCCTGGAATTCGAGCTCGTGGACGTGACAAGGAACACGTTCATGGCGGTCATCGCCAGCCAGACCGGCGTCCTGGCCATGCTCTTCTATCTGGGCGACCACGCCACGGGTCCCATTCAGCGCGCCCGCAAGAGTGAGCCTCCAGCGACGAAGTAGGGATCCGCCGCTTCGACCACGATGGGGGACGCCCGGTTCGACTTCCGAGGGTCGGACCTCGCGGGCGAGCTCTCCTGCCGGGCGCCGGCACCATCGCCACAACTCTCTAGACCATTGCCCGGACTTGTCAAAGAAAGGGTTTTTCCGCCGTCCGTCATCCGAACGCCGCGGAGTGAGGACGGACGCCCCTGGCCCATTGGATCCCAACCCTGGCCGTGCTCACCAGCCTCGCCTCGACCACCTTTCTGCCGGCCGCCGTCGCGGATAGCCGCCAATACGTCGGGAGCGACGATTGCTGGTCCACCAAGTTCTGCGTCGTGCCGCCCTGCAACGCCGCCGTCGCCGGCGTCGTGTGCTTCGCGGGCGGACACGTCACCGCGAACTCCCTCGGACGTGCCACGATCAGCCTCAGCGACGCCGTCTGGACGGCCGGGCCCGTGGCCGGGTTCGCCTGCCAAGCCGACGCCACCGGCGTCGTCTGCGGCGGCTCCGGCACCCTCCACGAGTCCTTCTGCTCCTCGACCACGATCGGCGACGGGGACGGCTGGGTCCAATCCGCGCCCCTCTACGTGTACGTCGGCGGCAGCGTGGGAAGCCTTCTCATGTGCGGCGTGGCGCACCCAGGAACGGCGGGCACCGTGAGCCACGCCCCCTAACCGGGGCTTGGGGATTTGCGAAGAATGCCCCCAAGCGAGAAGTATTCCGCCCCACCCAGCGGCCAGTGCCCCGGTTCCGCCGGGCCCGTGATTCCATGATCGAAACCCCCGCACCCCGCACGAAAGGCGCCCTCCTCGGCGCCACCTTCGCCTTGACCGCCTTCGCCACGGTTGTTTTCGCCGGCAGCGCCGCCGCCCACAATTGCGACGCGCCCGATCCCGCCGCCGCCTGCGGCGGCTGCCCGTCGGGCGACCACCTGCACCGTTACAGCCAAGGCTCGCCCGGCCACGCCGCAGGGTCGACGTATTGTTCCTCGAGTTCGCCACCGCCGCCTTCTGACTGCACGATCCTGGGAATCTCCGTCCCGGAGATCATCTGCGAGGGACCGCTCTTCAACCAGATCGGCTACGTGCACTAAGGGCGGCCGCCCGCGGGCGCCGTTTCCAGGCGGCGCCCTTCTCTCTCCGTCTCCCGTCGTTTCCCAGCTTTCTGAAGGTGCCATCGATGGCCCGTAGGTCGCCCCGTCGCCGCCGAGCGCGCCGACTCCTCACGCTTAATAGGACGTTTCTCTCTCCCGCGCCTCGATGCCGGCCCGGAACATCCTCGTCTGCGTCGCCTGGCCCTACGCCAACGGCAGCCTCCACCTGGGCCACGTCGCCGGGAGTCTCCTCCCGCCCGACATCTTCGCCCGGTACCACCGCATGGCGGGCACCCGCGTCCTCATGGTGAGCGGCAGCGACTGCCACGGGACCCCGATCACCGTCACCGCCGACAAGATGGGGCTCACGCCCGCCCAAGTGGTGGACAAGTACAACGCGGAGCACAAGGAGTCGCTGCGCCAGCTCGGCATCCAGTTCGACCTCTTCACCAAGACCACGACCCCCAACCACCGCGAGGTGGTCCACTCGATCTTCCTCGCCCACAAGGAGCAAGGATACCTTCGCGAAGAAGACACGCAGGGCATGTATTGCCCCAAGGACAATCGGTTCCTCCCCGACCGGTACGTGGAGGGTACGTGCCCCCACTGCGGCAACCCCGGGGCGCGGGGCGACCAGTGCGACAAGTGCGGCAAGACCCTCGACCCCGTCGAACTCAAGGGCCCGCGATGTAAGCACTGCGGCACCGCCCCCGA
>CAYVGY010000149.1:0-1691 GCA_964451065.1 uncultured Halobacteriales archaeon | reverse complement strand
AGCTCAGGCCGACGAAACACTTCTTCTTCCGGCTCACCGCCTTCGAGGACCGCCTCCGGGATTGGTTGAAGGACAAGAAGGACTGGCGGCCCAACACGATCAATTTCACCAACAACTGGCTCAAGGAGGGCCTCAAGGACCGCGCCATCACGCGCGACCTCACGTGGGGCGTGCCCATCCCGCTTCCCGGCTACGACGACAAGCGCATCTACGTGTGGTACGAGGCCGTGATCGGGTACCTCAGCGCCAGCATCGAATGGGCCAAGCTCCAACGCGAACCCGACCTCTGGACGGAGTGGTGGATGAACCCCGACGCGCGCCACTACTACTTCTTGGGCAAGGACAACATCCCCTTCCACACGATCATCTGGCCCGCCATGCTCATGGGCTACTCCGACTCCCTCGTCAAGAACGGCTTGGTGGAACGGCCGCTCAACCTGCCCAACGACGTGCCCGCCAACGAATTCCTGACCATGAGCGGCCAGCAGTTCAGCAAGAGCCGCGGCATCGGCATCCAACTCCCCGACATCCTCTCCAAGTTCGACCCCGAGACCGTCCGGTACTACCTCGGGATCAACATGCCCGAGCAGAAGGACGCCGACTGGTCGTGGGACGACTTCATCGCCAAGATCAACGACGAGCTCGTGGGGACCTTCGGCAACTATTGTCACCGTGTCCTCAGCTTCACGTACA
Source organism: uncultured Halobacteriales archaeon (assembly GCA_964451065.1). GTDB lineage: Archaea > Thermoplasmatota > E2 > JACPAO01 > JACPAO01 > CAYVGY01. The sequence continues at coordinate 998 of CAYVGY010000149.1, read as the reverse complement.
ACCACTTCAAGAAGATCCCCGTGCGCGGCCCGCTCACGCCGCGCGACCAAGACGTGCTGCGCCGCATCGACGAGGCCACGAAGACCGTCGGCGACGCCATCGAACGCTGCGAGTTCAAGAAAGGCCTGCGCGAAGGCATGAAGCTCGCCCAGTACGCCAACCAATACGTGGACGAGATGGCGCCGTGGGCCCTCATCAAGACCGACCGCGTCCGCTGCGGCACCGTCCTCAACGTGTGCCTCCAACTTTCCAAAGCCCTCGCCGTCGTGCTCCAACCCTACCTTCCCTTCGGCGCACAGAAGATCTGGGCCACACTCGGCGAACCGGGCGAAGTCGCCAAGGCCGTGTGGACGAGCGGCGCCTTGCCCGTGACGGCCGGGCACGCGTTGGCCGAGCCCCAAATCCTCTACAAGAAGATCGAACCCGAACAGGTCGGAGAAAAACCCCCCACGGCGCCCGCCAAGCCCTCCACGGATGGCAAGAAGGAGGCCAAGCCGACCATCACCTTCGAAGAATTCCAGAAATTGGACCTGCGCGTCGGCCAAGTGCTCTCCGTGGAGAACCATCCCAAGGCCGACAAGTTGTACGTCCTCAAGATCGACATCGGCGACGAGGTGCGCCAGGTCGTGGCCGGCATCCGACCCTACTACCAGCCCGACGAACTCGTCGGCAAGCACGTGGCCCTCATCGCCAACCTCGCGCCCGCGATGCTGCGCGGCGTGGAATCCCAAGGCATGATCTTCGGCGCCGATGACGGGGCGGTCGTGAGCGTCCTGCGGCCGGACAAGTCCCTCAAGACCGGGGCCCGCATCCGATGACGGGCCCCCCCGACGTCGTGGCGGCCCTCCTCGACCTCCACGTCCACAGCCAGTACTCTCCAGACGGCCAGGGAACGATCGAAGAGCTCGCAGCCATGGCACGGACGAAAGGGATCCACGGGTTCGCCGCGACGGACCACAACACGTTCCGCGCCGCCGACGCGATCCGGAGGGTGAAGA
>CAYVGY010000148.1:0-6530 GCA_964451065.1 uncultured Halobacteriales archaeon | reverse complement strand
GCCCGTACCAGGACTCCTACAACGTCGTCAAGGGCGTGGACAAGATCATCCCCGTCGACGTTTATGTGCCCGGCTGCCCCCCACGGCCCGATGCCCTGCTCGAGGGTCTCATCGTGCTCCAAGAGAAGATCCGGCGCGAGGACCCGCCCATCCAGATCGGTCTCAAATCCTAGGAGGTGACCCATGGCCGAACCCACGCCCACCAAGAAGGAGCCCCTCCCCTCGGACGCCCCCCAGAAACCCGGCGACATCCTCCTTCCCACCCAGGTCATCGAGATCGAGGGCATCGGATTCGGCTATGCCAAGAAGCTCGAGGCCGTTGGCGTCGTCACGCTCGACCAATTGCGCGCCGCCAAACCCGACGAATTGGCCGCTCGCTCCAACATTCCCGTCACCCTCATCACGACGTGGCAGTCCATGGCGGACCTCATGCGCGTGCCCGAAGTCGGCCGCCAATACGCCGAGCTCCTCTATCGCGCCGGCTACCGCAGCGTCGCCGAACTGGCGGGCGCCGCGCCCAACCGCGTCCAGGAACAGATCGAGTTCTACCTGAAATCCGTCCAACGGCCCCCGACGAAGGAACCCTTCGAGCCCGAGCGGGCCGCCGCCTGGATCGAACAGGCCCAACGACTCACGGCCAAGCTCCGAGACGTCCTCACGCCCCCTGCGTCCAAACCCGCCGCGCCGCCACGGCCAAAGCCGCCCCCGGTCGCCCCCGCCGCCGTTCCGTTGCCGGAACGACCGCCCGTCCCGGCCCCGACCATGGGGACGCCTTCCGGCCCGCGCGAGAAGGCCCCAGCTGTGGCTCCTTCGGCCGCCAAGCCCGCGACGCCCCCGCCTGCCGCCGCCGAAAAGCCTGCCGCGCCCGCGGCCAGGCCCGTCGCCCCCGCGCCCGCGCCGCGACCCAAGACGGCCACGGAAGACGTGGTTCTCCTCAATTCGAAGTTCCCCGGGCGTTTCACGCATCTCGACGACACCGACCCCAAGATCCCGACCGTCCTACTCAGCGACGCGAGCCAGCTGCTCGAGGTTGCGCGATTCCTCCAGCAGGAACGCAAGTTCGAGCACTTGGCGCTCATCACTGCCGTCGACCTCAAGACGAACCTCGAACTCATCTACAATTTCTGGTCCTACTCTCGCAACCTCCCCATCGAGATCAAGGTGAAGCTCCCCTCCGTGGACCCCCACCTCCCCAGCCTCACGTCGCTCTGGGCCGGCGCCGACTGGCACGAACGCGAGAACTATGACCTCATGGGCGTCCGCTTCGACGGCCACCCCAACCTCAAACGCATCCTCCTTCCCGAAGGCTGGAAAGGACACCCGCTACGCAAGGACTACGAGTGGAAAAAGGAACAATACGTCGCCCTCGACCCCGTCTCCGGTGAGGACATCGTCTACCAGGAACCCCGGGAGGGCGCCTGGTAATGACAGAACTCGTCACGCAACAGACCGTCGCCACCAACGGTGCGCGGAAGGAACAATTCCTCGAAATCAACATGGGGCCGCAACACCCCTCCACGCACGGCGTCCTCCGCCTCAAAGTCACGCTCAACGGGGAAATCGTCGAAGACGTGGAACCCGTCCTCGGCTACCTTCACCGCAGCAAGGAGAAACTCGCCGAGTTCGCCGTATACCTCAAGTTCGCGCCCATCACCGACCGCATGGACTACAACGCGCCCGGCCTCAACGAATGGGGGTACATCATGGCCGTCGAGCAACTCCTCGACTACCAAGTGCCCGACCGCGCCGAGTATCTCCGCGTCCTCCACGGTGAACTCAACCGCATCGGCAACCACTATCTCTGGGTCGGCACCATGGGCCTCGACCTCGGCGCCATCACGCCGTTCTGGTGGTGCTGGCGCGAACGCGAACGCGTCCTCGAGCTCTTGGAACAACTCGCGGGCGTCCGCATGCACACGAACTACGTCCGGTTCGGCGGCGTCAAGTTCGACGCGCCCCCCGACTGGCTCCACCGTGTGCGCGAGTTCGCCCGCGACATCCCCTCCAAGGTGGAGGAACTCGAAGACCTCCTCGTCCAGAACGACATCGTGCGCGCCCGCATGATCAACGTCGGCGTCCTCCCCAAGGACCGCGCGTTGAGTTACGGCGTCACCGGCCCCATGGCCCGCGCGAGCGGCATCGGGTTCGACCTGCGCCGCTACCAGCCCTATTCCGTCTACGACCGGTTCGATTTCGACATCCCCGTCGCCGACACCGGCGACGTCTACGCGCGACTCCTTGTCCGTCTGCGCGAGATCCGGGAAACCGCCAAGATCCTCGAACAGGCCGCAAAGAACATCCCCGACGGCCCCATCATCGACGCCCGCGTCGAAGGCAGCAAGCAACTACGCGTCAAACCCCGCAAAGGAGAAACCTACACCCGCATCGAGGGCACCAAAGGCGAACTCGGCTACTACGTTGTCTCCGACGGCACCATGAAGCCCTACCGCGTCCGCATCCGCGGCCCCAGCTTCGTCAACCTCGCCCCGCTGCGCGAGATGTGCGTCGGCAGCAAGATTCCTGACCTCGTCGCGACGCTCGGCTCCATCGACATCGTCCTGGGAGACGTGGACCGGTGATGTCCTGTGGCTAGCGTCGCAGACTTCATCGACGGCATCCTCGACGTCCCCGCCGGGTGGCTCGGCGTCGACAGCCCCGCCTGGCTCGCCCAGCTCCTCGCCTGGGTCCTCCTCAGCGTCATCATCTTCAGCGTCGTCCTCATGACGGGTGGCATCTTCACCCTCGTCTTCCGGCGCCTATTCGCCTTCTTCACCCAACGCATCGGCCCCAACCGCGTCGGCCCCTACGGCGTCGGCCAGATCGTCGCGGACGGCATCAAACTCGTCTCCAAGGAAGACATCATCCCCCTGCGCGCCGACCGCAAACTCTTCCGCCTCGCGCCGTACCTCGCCATCGCCCCCTTCGTCATGGCCTTCGCCCCCATCCCCTTCACCGACGTCCTCATCCTGAGCAACGTTGGCGTCGGCATCCTCTTCATCCTCGCCATCAGCGCCCTCAGCCCCCTGAGCGAGATCACGGCCGGCTGGGCCAGCAACAACAAGTACGCCATCTACGGCGGCATCCGCGCCGCCGCACTCGACTTCAGCTACGAGATCCCCATGACGCTGAGCGTCATCGGCATCATCATCCTCACCGGCACCATGGACACGGTCGGCATCGTCCACGCCCAGCGCGACCTCTGGTTCTTCCTCCCCCAGGTTCTCGGCCTGTTCATCTTCTTCGCTGCAGCCCTCGCAAAGGCCGGCCTCGTCCCCACCGACCTCCCCGAAGCCGAATCCGAACTGGTGGCCGGCTACTCCACCGAGTACAGCGGCATGCGGTTCGGCCTCTTCTACGTCGTCCTCTTCGCCAACATCCTCTTCATCGGCGCCCTCATCACGACGCTCTTCCTGGGCGGCTGGCTCAGCCCCTTTGGCGACCTCACCGACTACACGCTCAGCGTCGGCTTCGCCGAATGGCCGTTCCCCGCGCCGCTCGCCATGATCTTCGGCGACGGCCTCCTGTGGTTCATCCTCAAGACCGCCTTCATCTGCTTCCTCATCTTCTGGCTCTGGCTCACCCTCCCCCGCGTCCGCATCGACCAATACCTCAACCTCGCCTGGAAGGTGTTCTTCCCACTCGCCCTCCTCAACCTCGTCATCGCAGTCCTCGTGAGGTGGTACTGGATTGGTTGACGTCGCGACCACACCGGCCCAACGCCCTGGCACCGTCTCCGCGTACGGACTCAGGGAAGGCGCCCCCGTCAAGACGCTCCCCAACCCCGTCGGGATGGCCCCCAACATCCGCGACCCCTGGCAACGCAAGCGCGCGCCCCTCATGGCCATCACGACCGGACTCAAGACCACGCTCAAGGTCTTCTTCCGCCGCCCCGTCACCTTCGAATACCCCGAGGTCCGCCGCGCGGTCAGCGAGCGCTACCGTGGACGCATCGGCCTCGAACTCGACCTCTGCATCGGCTGCACGCTCTGCGCCCAGGCCTGCCCCAACGGCACCTGCTTCATGGTCGACCAGGACTTCAGCTACGCCAAGCCCGCCGACATGGCGAAGAAGTTCCCCAACAAACGCAACATCTACCCCGCCGTGGAGGTGGCCCGCTGCCTCTACTGCGCCCTCTGCGAGGAAGCGTGCCCCACAGGCGCCATCCACATGACCCCCGACTACGAACTCTCGCGCAGCCGCAAGGACATGGTCTACATGCCGGACCTCCTCCAACTGAACGAGGAAGAACTCGATCGGATGGACCCCGCCGCCGTCAAGCAACGGATGGACACGGGCGCCCGCCTCATCCTCCAAAACGACAAGGAGCGAATCTAGGAGAACCCCCATGGACCCCGAACTCGTCGGCTTCAGTTTCGTCTCCGCCGTCCTCCTCGTGACGGCCCTACTCACGGTCACGTCGCGCAAACTGTTCCAGTCCGCCCTCTTCCTCGCCTTCGCCCTCGTGAGCGTGGCCGTCCTCTTCCTCACCCTGAGCGCCGAGTTCCTCTTCGTCATCCAGATCCTCGTCTACGTCGGCGCCATCGTCACCCTCATCCTTTTCGCCATCATGTTCACCCACGGCTCCGCCCAGGAGGAGACGTAGATGGCCCACGAATGGGCCAAGGGCCTCGTCGCGGCTTTCCTCCTGACTGGCCTCCTCATGACGGCCTTGGGCGTCGACGCCTGGCAACAGGAGACGCCCCCACAAGAGACGATGGAGGGCCTCGCGGACACGCTCTTCGACAAATGGGTCGTCCCCTTTGAACTCCTCAGCGTGCTGCTCCTCGCGGCCCTCCTTGGGGCTCTCCACCTCAGCCAGAAGCGCGCAAACGACGAGGAGACCCCATGATTCCGCTCGTCGCCTACGTCGCCCTGAGCATGGCCCTCCTCACGATTGGCCTCTACGGCCTCACCCTCACGCGCAACAGCATCAAGATCCTCATGTGCGTCGAGCTCATCCTCAACGCCGCCCACATCAACTTTGCCGCCGCGGCCAACTACTTCGGCAACGATGACGGCATCATCTTCGTCCTCTTCGGCATCGCCATCGCCGCCGCGGAGGCCGCGCTCGGCATTGCCATCTTCCTCAACCTCTACCGCGTCAAAGGGACCGCGAACGTGACCGCCGTCAACGCACTCAAAGGGTGAACTGGATGGCTCCTCCCGAGACCGCCGCCACGTTCTTCCTGGACAACGCCTGGGTCGTCCCGCTCGCGCCCTTCCTCGCCTTCCTGCTCGTCCTCTGGCTGCGCAACCGGCTCCCCTACCGCGGCCCCGAGGTCGTCGTTCCCGCCGTCGCCGTGAGCCTCCTCTGGAGCGCCGGCATGTTCTGGGAGATCCTCCGCTACGAGACCACCGCGCAACTCTCCGTCACGTGGTTCACCGTCGGCGAGCACCGCTTCGAGACCGGCCTCCTCGTGGACAACCTCAGCGCCTTCCTCGCCCTCCTCGTGAGTTTCCTCAGCTTCCTCATCGTCGTCTACTCCATCGGCTACATGAAAGAATGGGGCGACCGCCGCCCCCGCTACTACTTCGAGATGGCGCTCTTCATCTTCGGCATGCTCGGCACCGTCCTCGCGGACAACTACCTCCTCATGTTCATGGCCTGGGAGATCATGGGCCTCTGCAGCTACCTCCTCATCGGGTACTGGTTCGAGAAGCCCAGCGCCGCCAGCGCCGCCAAGAAGGCCTTCCTTGTTACGCGCATCGGCGACATCAGCCTCCTGCTCGGCCTCCTCGTCCTCTGGCACGTCTTCGGCACGTTCAGCTACCGCGACATCTTCGCCCAAGGCGACCTCATCGACGCCAACCCCGGCCTCATGCTCATCGCCAGCCTCCTCATCTTCGGCGGCGCCGTCGGCAAGAGCGCCCAATTCCCGCTCCACGTCTGGCTCCCCGACGCCATGGAAGGCCCCACCACCGTGAGCGCCCTCATCCACGCCGCCACCATGGTCAAGGCCGGCGTCTTCCTCGTGGCGCGAAGCTTCCCCCTCTTCGTCCACACGCCCGACGCGTTCCTCATCATCGGACTCGTCGGCGGGTTCACCGCGTTCTTCGCAGCGACCATGGCCCTCGTCCAATGGGACATCAAACGCGTCCTGGCCTATTCCACCCTCTCCCAACTCGGCTACATGTTCCTCGCCCTCGGCGTCGGAGGCCTCCTCGCCGTCGAGGCGGGCTCCAGCGCCGGCTACACCAGCGGACTCTTCCACCTCATGAGCCACGCCTTCGTCAAGGCCCTCCTCTTCCTGGGCGCCGGCAGCGTCATCCTCGGCATGCACCACCACAACGACATGCGCCAGATGGGCGGCCTCCACCGCCTCATGCCCGTCACCAGCTGGACCGTCCTCATCGGCAGCCTCGCCATGGCCGGCCTCCCCCCCTTCAGCACCTTCTGGAGCAAGCACGAAGTCATCACGGCCGTCCAGGCGGGCGCCGCCCACCCACCCCTCTACGTGCTCCTATCGGCCCTCGGCCTCGCCACAGGCCTCCTCACCGCCTTCTACATGTTCCGCATGTGGTTCCTCACG
>CAYVGY010000147.1:0-6731 GCA_964451065.1 uncultured Halobacteriales archaeon | reverse complement strand
CCCCATCACCTTCTGGTGCTGGGCCAACTGCTCCCGGACCCACGCCTCCGCCCGGCTTACGTTCCCGATCGTCTCCAGTTGGCGCATGACCGCCAGATTCGCGCCGCCGTGAAGGGGTCCCTTGAGCGCGCTGATGGCGCTCGTAACCGCACTGTAGGGGTCGCTCAGCGTGGAGGCCGTCACGCGGGCGGCGAACGTGGACGCATTGAATTCGTGGTCGGCGTGGAGGATGAGCGCGATGTCCATCGCGCGCGTCTGGAACTCGTCCGGCGCGCTTCCCGTGAGCATGCGGAAGAAGTTTTCGGCGTGGGACCCGCCACGGTGAGGCAACACGATGGGATGGCCCGTATGGATGCGGCCGAGGTGGCCCACCAACGTGGAAACCCGGGCGATCAGGCGGACGGTCACCCTTGCCCGAGCTTGGGGCGACGCGTCGTTGGCGTCCGGGTCGAACGCGCCCAGCATGGAGACGCCGGTGCGCAGGGCGTCCATCGGGTTCGCGTCGCGGGGCACCTTCTTGATCCAGCGCAGCACCGGCGAGGGAAGGCGGCGCTCGCTCGCGAGTTGCCGCGAGAAGTCGCGCAACTGGACGCGCGTCGGAAGCTCGCCAAAGAGCAGGAGGTACGTCGTCTCTTCGAACGTGGATTGGTCGGCGAGGTCCTTGATGTCGTAACCGCGGTAGAGAAGTCGGCCGTTGGCGCCGTCGACGAAGCTGATGCTGGAATCGCTTACCTGGACGCCGCGCAGCCCCTCCGCCTTGAGGGTGGACGGGGCTTCGACGGCCCTTCCCGACTGCGCCTGCGTCTCCATCGGAACCGGGTCGTTCGCCAAAGAAAGGTTCGTTATAAATACCGTTGGTCACGGGACCATCATCGCGACGCGATTTTGTCTGCGCCACCGAACCGGTTCGATGTCTACATCAAGTCCTGGAGGCATCGGCGCACCACCGTGGCGCCGCCGCTCGATTGGGCCCGCCTCTTCGTCGGAACGGGCCTCCTCCTTTACGCGGCCGTCTCCGACCTGAGGACCCGGCGCGTTCCCAACATCACGTGGATCGTCGGGACCGGGTTTGCCCTTGCGATCCTTGTGGCCGACTACGCGGCGACGGGCCGCATCGATTGGACGACGCTCCTCATCATCGCCGGCATGATCCTGGCCGCGTACACGTTCTGGTTCCTGCACCTCATCGCCGGCGGCGCCGACGCCAAAGCCCTCATGGTGCTCGCCGTCCTCTCGCCCCTCCCTCCCGCCTTGACCCTTGACGCTCTCGAATTCCCCGTCTGGCCCTCGCCGCTCCCGGGCGCGCTCGTCGCCTTCCTCAATAGCCTCCTCGTCTTCGTGAGCGTCCCCCTTCTCTTCTTCGCCTGGAACGCCGTCAAGGCGGATTTCCAGTTTCCCGCCATGCTCCTCGGCTACCGGATGACCCTCGACGAGGCCGAGGCGAGGTTCGTCTGGGTCATGGAGCGCGCCCTCCCGGACGGCCGTGTCCGGCTCATGATGCTCGCGAGCCGGTTCTCGCCGGAAGATCACGCGGAGAACGCGCGTCGTCTGCGCGAGCTGGGCGTGAAAAGCGTATGGGTCACTCCGAAGATCCCCTTCATGCTGCCCCTCCTTGGAGGCTTTGCGTCGGCGTACCTCTTGGGGGACGCCTTCAGCCATTTCCTGGTCGAGCCCCTGGTCGGTACACGCTGATTCCCAGCCTCACGGCCCCGAACCTATGAAAACCGGGCCATGGTTGGCGGGGCGAGGATTGGCTGATCAGATGGGCGAACTCGTCGCATCGATGGACTTCTTTCGGCCCTACCGCGAAGCACCCGGACAGGATTGGTACCGTGACGACCCCATCCTCCATGCGTGGTTGACGGCTCGGGGGGAGGCTTCCTCGCGGATCCCCATCCTGGAAGCCATGGGCCGCGACGCCGCCACGCGGTACCGTGAACTTGCGGACACCACGGAGCGCGAGGATCTCCTCCCGCGGCTTGCGGACGGCCCCGGGCCCCGCACGGCCGATGACGTGCTCCTTCCTTCGGCCACGGTCGAGGCGCTCGGGCGCGTGCACGGGTCCGGCCTGTGGCGGCGCGACGTACCGCCGGCCGTGCGCTACGCCGCCGTCTATCTCTTGTCCCAAAACGGCGAGTGGGGCGTGATGTGCAGCGTCGCCTGCACGGATGGGCTCCACCGGTGCTTGTTGAAGCTTGCGGCCGACGACCGGGGACGGCGCATCGTCGCCGCCATCGAGGGAGCTACGCCACGGCGTTGGACGCATGGGGCCCAGTTCGTGACGGAAATCCAGGGTGGGAGCGACGCGGGCGCGAACCAAGTGCGCGCCGACCCCCTGGGCGACGGTTCGTACGGGCTCCATGGCCAGAAGTGGTTCTGCTCCAACCTCACCGCGGACCATTGGCTCGTCACGGCCCGCCCGGCCGGGGCTCCGGAGGGCGTGCGGGGCGTCGCCCTTTTCCTCGTCCCCCGCCGAATCGACGGAAAACCCAACGGGCACGTCGTGGACCGGCTCAAGGAGAAGGTGGGGACGCGCGCGCTCGCGACGGCCGAACTCACATTCGCGGGGGCCCGCGCCTGGCCGATCGGCCCCCTGGACCGGGGCTTGGGGAACATGGTGGGCCTCGTGCTCACGACGAGCCGCATCCACAACGTACTCGGCTGCGCCGCATTCCTGCGGCGCGCCGTCCGCGAGGCGCGCGGGTACGCCGCGTTCCGGACCGCGTTCGGGAAACCCCTGACGGAACACGCCCTCATCGCGCAAGGCCTCGTCCGCCTCGAAGCAGCGGCGGACCGGACCGAGGCGGGCGCCCTCGCGACGGTGGGCACTTGGCTGGATGCCCAAGCGCCGACGGCAGACGATCGACAACGGGCGTGGGCCCGCATCTTGGTGAGCCTGGCCAAGGCGACGACGGCTCGAAGGACGCCGGGTCTGGTTTACGAGGCGATGATGGTCTTGGGCGGGAACGGGATCGAAGAGCGGTTTTCGGCCTTGCCACGGCTGTGGCGGGACAGCGCCATCTTCGAGACGTGGGAGGGGCCTTACACGCTGCTCTTGATGCAGGCCCTGGAGGACCTGGCGAGGTTCGGGGCGGGCGAGGCTTGGCTTGACTTGCTGCGGCGGGGGTTGGGAAACGGCCTTGACAGCGACTTGGAGAGCGAGGTCGCCGGCGTCCTTTCCGACCCAGATAATCCCGCCAGTGTCGAGTCCTGGGGACGGGTGGCCCCCAAGCTCTACGAGGCGTTCGAGGACCGGGCCCTCGATGGCCTACGTCGGCTCACGTGACCCGTTTGCGCGACGGCGTGGCCCGGACCCTCTTGAGGGGCGGGGCCGGGGGCGCTTCGGCCTCAAGTTCGATGGAAGCAGGCGCGGGCTCCTGCGGCGGCTCATCTGGCTCCTCGGGTTGTTCCGCCGCCGCTTGAAAATCGGCGACGCGGACGCCCAGCGAGAGTACGGAGTCGCGCCGCGGACTCACCGACGAGCGGGCCCGCACGTCCACCGAAAGCGACTGCCCGGGCGACGCGTCGCCGGGCGCGCGTACGGTGACCCAGAGCTGCGTGCCTTCGCCGCCCCGAAGATCAAGTTCCGCGAGCGGTACGACGATGGACCACGCCGGCGGAAGCTCGCCGGTCACGAGTTGCACGCGGTCGCTGTCGCGGGCATCGTTCTGGATTCGAACGGGGTAGGAGGCGCTTCGACCCGGCTGGATCATCTGCGACGGCGTGGTGCTCGACAATTTGAGTCCGGCCCCGCGTCGTTTCTCGACGAGCACGACGCCCGCCACGAGCAGGACCGCGGCGGCCCCCAGGAGCGGCCACATGAAGCGACGGGCCTGGTACGTGATCTCTTCCGCGACGGTGAAGATCTTCTGCGCCGTCACGTCGTCGGTGGCGGTGCTGGCCTGGCCGAGTTGCGGCGGCAGGCCCGGAATCGGCGCGTTCACGACGGGTTGCGCCGTGGCCTTGAGTTCGACGACCACCTTGTCCTTGGAGGGGTCGTCCGACGTGAGCTTCACGGTGACCGTGAGAGACTTGGTCTCCTTCGCCTTCATCTTGAAGCTGCCGGAATCACCGGACACGCTCCAACCGCTGGGGTAGGTCGACGCGGATTCCACCTCGACCTCGACGTCCGTTTCCCCGACTTGGCTGCCCGAGCAGGGGCCGTACTCGCCGCCGCTTTGGCAGACAAAGCTGACCGTGAACGTGAACTTGGCGGAACCGCCGCTCGTGCGGATGATTTCCTCGTCCTTGCCGCCCGAAGACTTGCCGTCGATCCGAACCTGGACAACGGGCGGGGCGGATTGGGCCTGGGCGTGGACCAGAAACGCGAAACCGAGGAACAGCAGGACCCCTAGGGCGAGCGCCTTGCGCCGCACGAGCGTTGACACCATCCGCGGATTGGACGCCCGACTTAAAAAGGGGGACGGTAGGGGAAACGCTTCATCTCACCCAAGCCGCCGCCGAGTTAATCGGCCCACTTTCACCGACCACTCCCGCCGTAGAATTCATCGCGGTTTGACCCGCTCGCCAACCCGCCGGTGTCCGCTTCGCGTACGTCTTCGGGGAGCCCCTGCTCGCCGATGGAAGCGTCACCGGCACGGGCCGGTGACAGAGTATGGTCGAACGTACCGACCTGAAAAGTCGGCTACGCTGCAGCCCAGCGTTCTCGTGGGCTCAAATCCCACCCGGCCCTCATAATCATTTCTCATTGGCCCGAAGTCGATGGAGGACCTCACGGCCGCCTGGCCACCCTAGGGTAGAACTTATTAGCGACGGTCCCTAGGACCCGTGGGGGACGCGCTCGCTTGGCCAACCTTTGCACGCATGGGCGCGTCCGAACGGTCTGCACCTTGTGCCGGCGCGCCCTTCCCCGCGCGCCTCGGCCCTCCGGACCGCCGGCCGCTACGGCGCCGCCCGAGCCGCTTCCGCGACGCACGGAGTTCCAACGGCAACGCTTCGACGCCACGACCGAATCGTTCTATGCGGCGCTCGAGGACTTCGTCGCGCGGGAACGCGCGGCCGCCTACGCCCGCTACATGGAGAACCTGCAATCTGAACCGACGGACCGCCTCGCGAGCGCCCGCGCCATCCACGACGTCGAGATCCTGGAGCTTAGCCACCCCGACGGCTCCGCCGATTGGGCCCGCGTCCGGTGCAAAGAAAACGTCTCCAAGTTCCGAGTAGGCACATCCCTTCTTTTGCACCGCGGCGACCCGTCCGCGGGCGTCCCTTGCCGCCTCTTGACCGACGGCGAACTCGAGTTCCGGATCGGCGCCGAGTTCCGCCAGCGCATGAAGGGCCTCAAGCCCGGCGATGGCTGGTTCCTCGACGAAGGCTGGAGCGACTACTCGGAAAATCTCCAGCGCGCCATCGATGACCTGCGCCGAAGCCCTCGACGCCACTGGATCCACGACATCCTCTCGGGAGCCAAACGCGCCGCATCCGATGCGGACCGAGAGGCCGCTGCGCGCGAACTCGCGGGCCCGATGGGCCTCGACGCCGACCAGGTCGAGGCGTTCGTCCGGGGCTTCAGCACGCGGAGCCACCACCTCGTCCAGGGCCCGCCCGGGTCCGGCAAGACGGCCGTCCTCTCCCGCCTGGCGGCCGCGTTGGCGTCCCGCGGCGAAAAGGTCCTCGTGACGGCCGTCACGCACCGCGCCATCAACCACGCATTGCGCAAAACCCAGCAACTTCGGGCCGGCGTGGACGTCGTCAAGATCGGCGGCTCCGAGCGCGCCGAGGACGACGTGACCACATTCGCCTCATTCCCTGGGTGGCGGGAACAGGCCGTGGGCGGGGGCGTCGTCGCGGGCGCCACTTGCCACACGCACCTTCCAGCCACGTTCTTCGACACCGTGATCTTCGACGAGGCCAGCCAGTTCCCGATTCCGCTCGCGCTGCGGGGGATGCTCGCGGGCAAGCGCTACGTCTTCATCGGCGACGACCAACAGATGGACCCTGTGGTGGTGGCCGACCACCCCGAGCCGTGGGTCGCCTGGAGCGTCTTCCGCCTCCTCAAACGGCACGATCCCGGCACCATGCTGCGCACCACCTACCGCCTCAACGAAGAGCTGAATGCGTTCCCGAGCCAAGCGTTCTACGGCGGCCAGCTTCGGCCGTCATCCCAAGCCGCCCACCGCCGCCTCCGGTTCCTGCGCCGCCCCCGCCACTTCGACATCCTCGACCCCGACGTCCCGTCCGTGATCGTGGAGGTGACCCATCGCGGCGCGACGGTGCGGTCCCCCGAGGAGGCGCGCCTCGCGGCCGCCCTCGCGCTCGACGCCATCCAGGCCGGCGTGCCGAGCCACGAGGTCGGCATCATCACGCCGTTCCGGGCCCAAGAACGCCTCATCCGCAGCGAACTCGCCCGTCAATCCCCCCGCGGGAGCCTTCCCCGCGGGCTTGTCGTCGAGACGGTCGAACGCGTCCAAGGCCAGGAACGGGAGCTCGCCATTGTCTCCCTTACCGTGAGCGATGTCGAATACGCGCAGGAAGCGGCTGAATTCTTCTTCCGCCCCAGCCGGTTCAACGTCGCCCTCACCCGGGCCCGCGCCAAGCGCATCGTGCTCATGGATCCTGGCCTCCTGCGGTCACGACCGGGGCGCCAGCACGCCGCCGCGGCCGACCACTTGCGCGCCTTCCACGCGATGACGCCCAAGCGACGGCCCACGCCGGGGTAGCGGCCATCCAGAATAGGGCATCTTCACCCGCCTCCCCCCAATCGGTAAAGC
>CAYVGY010000146.1:0-6764 GCA_964451065.1 uncultured Halobacteriales archaeon | reverse complement strand
TGGCCGATGCGCCACCCCCTCGGCACCTCCCCGATCTCCGTCTCCTCGAACCCGTCCGGGAACAATGCGTCGATCTCGGGGGGCAGCCCCGTTTTGCGTCCTTCGGCCTTGGCGCGGACGGGGTCGAAGTCCACGAACCACGACTTGAAGAGGGCGCGCGCGATGGCCTCCAGGGTCTCGTTCATGCGGCGGTTGAGCTCGATCTTGTCGTCGAGGGTGCCTAGGACGTGGGCGATGGCGCGTTGTTCGGCGATGGGCGGGAGGCCAAAGGTGAAGCCTTCAATTCGCGAGGGGGAAGTGTGGAGAATCTTGGTGCCGCTCGCCGACACGACGAGCTCACGGTTGAAGTCGGGAGAAAGAAAAAGCCAATACAAATAGGAGGAATCGACGCGAGCCTTATCGCGAACCACCACCTTTCCGAGGCGCTGATTGTGCAAGTACACGCGGTCATCTTCTGGAACGCGCGCCGGGATGCCCAAAATCTCACCGCCGGGAGTTTGACAGGTCATTATGAGTAGCGTATCTCGCGGCTCCAACTCGTATTCTTTCGGGTAGTCACCTCGATACTCTTTGAGTTGAGTTTCAGCGAAACGAAAGCCGCCCGTGTAGAGAAAATTCCCGACGCTAACCACAATTGGTCGGCCCGTGAGCTGTTCATTGTAGAGTTCGCTTTTGAAGGGCCACCCATGCTTGATCTCCACGAGGTCGCCGAGTCGGGTAAGGGTCCATTTTTCAACGCCCATATCCAAGCGCCTCCAGGTTCTTGGCAATCGCCTCTTCCAGCTTCGTCGCCTCCGCCTGCTGCTCCCGCAGCGTGGCCACGAGCCGCTTCATCTTCTCCTCGAACGGCTCGCCATCATCCTCGACGGGCTCGGCGCCGACATACCGCCCCGGCGTAAGCACGAACCCGTGCTTTCGGACCTCTTCCAGAGCGGCCGACTTGCAGAATCCCGGCACGTCCTCGTACTTGCCGGCGCCCTTGTCGGCGCGCCAGGCGTGGTACGTGCCTGCGATCTTCGCCACGTCGGTTTCGGTGAGTTCGCGGTGGACCCGGTCCACCATGGTGCCCATCTTGCGGGCATCAATGAAGAGCGTCTGGCCGCGCCGGTCCCGGAAGCGACCGTTCTTCTTGCTCTTGGCCAGAAACCACAAGCAGACGGGAATCTGCGTCGAATAGAACAACTGACCGGGCAGGGCGACCAGGCAATCGACGAGGTCGGCCTCGATGATGCCCTTGCGAATCTCCCCCTCGCCGCTCTGGTTGCTGCTCATGCTGCCGTTGGCGAGCACGAAGCCGGCGATGCCGTTGGGGGCGAGGTGATGCAGGAAGTGTTGTACCCACGCGAAGTTCGCGTTGCCCGCGGGCGGGGCGCCGTGGACCCACCGCTTGTCGTCCCTGAGAAGCTCGCCGCGCCAGTCCGAGTCGTTGAACGGCGGATTGGCGAGGACGTAGTCGGCCTTCAGGTCCGGGTGGCGGTCGTTGTGGAACGAGTCGCCGTGGGCGATCTGGGCGTCGATGCCTCGGATGGCGAGGTTCATCTTCGCCAAGCGCCACGTCGTGTAGTTGCTCTCCTGCCCGTAGATCGAGATGTCGCCGAGGCGCCCACTGTGCGCCTCGATGAACTTCTCCGACTGGACGAACATGCCGCCCGAGCCGCAGCACGGGTCGTACACGCGGCCCTTGTACGGCGCGAGCATCTCGACGAGCACGCGCACGACGTGGCTGGGCGTGTAGAACTGGCCGCTCTGCTTGCCCTCGGCGCTCGCGAACTTCGAGAGGAAGTACTCGTAGACGCGGCCCAGCGTGTCCTTGGCCCGGTCCTCCTTGCTGCCCAGGCCGATGTCGCTCACGAGGTTGATGAGTTGCCCCAGGCGCTGCTTGTCCAGGCCGGGACGCGCATAGTCCTTGGGTAGGACAGCCTTGAGCGAGGCGTTGTCGCGCTCGATGGCGGCCATGGCGTCATCGACGAGTTGGCCGATCGTGGGCTGCGGCGCCTGCTTCTTGAGGTACGACCACCGGGCTTCGGGCGGCACCCAGAAGATTCCCTCGGCGCGGTACTCGTCCGGGTCTTCCGGGTCCGCGCCCTTCTCCTTGAGAAGGTCCGCGTGCTTGGCCTCGAAGGCGTCGCTGATGTACTTGAGAAAGATGAGGCCAAGCACGACGTGCTTGTATTCGGCAGCGTCCATGTTGTTGCGAAGAGCGTCGGCGGCCTGCCAGAGCTTGGCCTCGAAGCCGAGCGTGGCGCCGTTGGCCTTCTTCGCCTTCACCTCACCATTGCCCTTGCGCGCCATCAGGCGCCTCCTTTGGGTTTGCGGGCGCGCTTGAGCATGAGTTCGCGACCCTCGATACGGGGCTCCAGGTCTTCCCCCTCAGTCCAGCCCAGCTTGTCCACTACGTTGGGCGGGATGACCACCAGCCACTTGGCGTAGTCCTTGCCCCCGTAGCGGCGGCTCAACTGCTTTTGCAGTTTCACGCGGCGCCATGCCGCGGCGGTTATTTGTAGCTTAGGCACCGAAGTTAGGCGCCGAATCCGCGCGGGACGGAGCGGGCGCCACGGCGCTCGCAAGATCTCGGCCCGGGGGTTTTGGAAAGCTCCCGGAACCCGAGCTGCGGGACGTCCCTAGCGCGGCACCCGGCCGGCCGCGGGAACGGGGGCGTTGGGGCGGCCCGTTTCCAAGACGTCCGGGTCCACCGTCGGGGGGGCCAGGCCGTACCATTGGAGGCTGGGCGCCTCGCGGACCCGCGCCAGTTCGAGCGGGGCCAGGGCCGCCGCGACGGAGATGCGGTGGCGGGTCACGTTCTCGACGGTGCCAGTGCGGAAATCGATGATGAGGTCGTCTTGGTCGCTGATGGCTTCGTGGACGTCGGAGAGCGTGAGGATCGGGACGCCCGCGAGAATGCAGGCCTCACGGAACCGCGTATCGATGGACGGCGCGAGCAGACCGCCGACGCCGGCGAGCGACAGGCCGAGGGCGAACCAGTCCATGGTCGTCGCGGCGCCGAAGCCACGCTCGCCCACGACGTAGTCTCCCTTCTCGAACCGTCCGGCATCCAGGCCGAGGCGGTGGAGGGCGTTGGCGGCGAGCCGCGCCGCGTCGTGGGGGGGCAGGGCGAGGTCGCCCAGCAGGTCGAATTCGGCGTGGGGTCCCTGGATGATGTGGGCTCGGCCGCGGCGTCGAGTGATCATGGGTGGGCCTCCGGGTCGGTGACGCGTCCCGCGTGCGCGCTCGCCGCGCACGTGGCGAGGCTCGCCACGAGGCCGCGAGGAGCGAGGCAGGGCGTGGTCGATAGAAAGAGTCCGGATTGCAGCGGGAGGTCAAGCGGGGCGGCGAAGGCGGCCCCGGCGCGTTCCGCCCGCTCTGTGAGTCCCGTGCGCTGGGCCGCTTCTTGGACGCGGGCGCTGGCGGGGACGAGCCGGACCGTCACGCCCTCCGCGATGGGCGCCTGTTCGAGACGGATCAGGAAGGCCCGGAGGGAATCGAGGTCGCCGCCAACGCACCCGCCGACGACAACGGAGTCGAGGTCGTTGCCCGGGAAGGCGTGGGCGGGGCGGATGGCGGCGCCGGCCGGAACGAGCACGAGCGCTTCGATCATGGAGGCATTCACGATGGCGAGTTCGTCGTGTCGACGGTCAGGTTCGGGCTCTTGGGCTGGCCCGAGGGGCAGCGCGGGCCGGTTGGCGGTTTGGCTCCAGCCGTCGCGGGCGCTGGCGTCCAACGGTGCAACCGCAGTGAGGCACCCCGTGGCGGCGGTGGCGGCCAGGAGGCGCCGCCGCGCGTGGAAAGGAAGTGTTCCGAACGCGTCGCCCGTAAACTCGAGGACGGCGTTGGCGAACCCTGCCGGGCCGCCGTCCTTGGCCAGGCGCAGCGCGAGGTCGACCGCGTCAAGGTCCGGGGGCAGGGAATCGTTGATCTGGACGCGGGTCCGCCGGGGCAGGTCCAGGCGCACGTGGCGTTCGCGGGCGCGGGCCAGGAGGGCGGCGGGCGCATGGTGGAAGGCGGTCACGGCGTAGGCGCCGAGTTCGGTGACGTGGGGGTCGCTGGAGGCCACACGGGAGGCGGCGCCGAGTCGGCTCTCTTCCAGGAAGCGTTGGGCGGGGAAGCTCCAGCCGCCGGGCGTCCAGGGGTCGGCGCGGATGCGTTCGACGCCGTCGAAGAAATTCGACAGGGGCGCGCATCGGTGGTCGGGGAGGACGGCGTCGAGGGGAATCTGGAGTCCGTCCTCGAAACGGCCGAAGGGGTTCACGGCCGGCGCGGCGATGCGGTCCCACGCGGAGGCGACTTGCCCCATCCCAGCCACGCCCATGCGGGTCCCTCGCGGATAATCGTTTCGATTTGAATCCGGGCCGTAACGGGAGGCGCGGGCGGTTTCGCGAGGTTTATTGGGGGGGTTCGCGTGGCGGCGAGTCGAGGCGTCGTTGTGAAGAAATGGACCGTTGTAGCGTTGGCCCTGTTGTCGTCGACCATCCTCTCGGGGTGCTTCGGTGACAAGGACGACGAGGAGGAGACGGGGGCGGCGACGTCCAGCACCACGGCCATGACCACCACGACGACGCCTACAACGACGACCTCGTCGGCGCCGCCGCAACCCAAGACGCTTCCTGGGATTACGGTGAAGTATGGGACGACGAACGACGCGCCGAAGCCCTTCACCGTGGACGCGGCCACGACGGAGCTTTCGGTCAAGATCTACATCAATTCGACCGCGGGCGGGGCGTACAGCGTCCAGGGGCCGGGTACGCCTCCCTCGGGCAGCCCGTACGTGGAGTTCAAGGACGCCTCGGGCGCGGTGGCGCACAAGCAGGAGTTCGACGGCACGACGGGCACGAGCAACAACCCGACCACTATCCGTGACATTCCCGTCTTTACTATCGACGCTCCCGGCTCAGGCCAGTGGACGGTCGGGGTGGGCGGCACGGGAAACAACGCTCAGGCGGATGTCACGATCACGTTGAAATTCACGTGAGCCGGGTCAGTCTTGCCGGTGGTTGGCGTGCGGGGGCGCCGCGGCGACTTCGTGCTGGACCTTGCCGCGGGCTTGGAGTTTTCGTCGCACGATGTTGACGAGGCCGCCCGCTTCGAGGAGCTCGACCGCCTTCTCGGTGAGCGCGAAGCCGGTGGCTTTCTTCCCGGTCTTCGTATTGCGGACGGTCCCCGCCTTGAGGTCGACTTCGATCTCGTCCCCTCCGGAAACGATTGCCGAGACCCCGGGGCATTCGAGGACCGGCAGCGCCAGGTTGAGGGCGTTGCGGTAGAAGATGCGGGCGAAGCTCTCCGCGACGACGCAGGCCACGGGCACGCCCTTCATGGCGGCCACCGCGTGTTCGCGGCTGGAGCCGCAGCCGAAGTTCTGGCCAGCCACGATGACGTCACCGGGTTTCACCTTCTTGGGGAACTCGGGGTCCTTGCCTTCGAGGAGGTGCTCGGCGAGGCCCTTGGGTTCGATAATCGCGAGGTACTTGCCGGGCGTGATCATGTCGGTGTCGATGGAGTCGCCGAAGACCCACGCGCGGCCGCGGTACGTCGTCTGCACGCGGCGTGCGACACGTCGGCGGCTTGAAAAAGGTTCTCCGGGTGAGGTTACTTGAGCACTTGGGCGATCTCGGAGCCGACGCGTTGGACGGTCTTGGCGAGCTCCTTCACGTCCGCCGCTTCCTCAAGCACGAGGACGAGGAGGTGGTCGTCAGAAAGGGCGAAGACGGCGAGGCGGTACTTTTCGGTCTCCGCCACGACCTGCTTCACTTGGAGGTTCCCCAGGTCGGAAAGGGCCATTTCGGAGGCGCCAAGGACGGTCGCGCTGAGGGCCGAGAACAACTCGCGGTGCAGAGGCCGGTGGAGCGCGTCGGCGACGGGCAGCCCGTCCCGTGTCGTGATAAGGACGCCCACGACGCCCGGGGCGGACTTGAGTTGTTCAAGGAGCGGTTTTAGGTTGGTGACGCGGTCGGATGCCACCCTGGATTCAACTCCGTCCCGCAGGGAAAGGCCCAAGAGGACCCGGACGCGGACGTAGGACGATGGCCGGTTGCGCCACGAGTTTGGCTAAAGGGGCTTCTTCTTTATAAACGGGGCCAGTTCGAACGTGGGAAGCCCTTCTGGCACCCATAGCCATCATCTCCGTTGAGGACGCTCTTTTGTTTCCCCTACATGTCCGTTTGCTCACGTTTGGCGCCGCCGGACCTGGCGCTTGGCGCCTCCGGGCGTCCCCGGGCGGGTTCGTTGGTAAGTCACCTCGGCCGAGCCTTGCCCGCGCGGCGTCACCACGTCGAAGGCCGCCCATGGATCGTCCCAGCTGTCCCCCCGAGGGGTCGAATCGCGCGGCTTGGCGCTCCTAGTCTTTTCCGGTGAGGCCTTCGACGGCGCGTTGGCGCCGGGCGGGACTGGGAGTTTGGGGACCTTGGGTGCCGAGGAGGTCGGCCTGGTCGAACCATTGGCCGGCGGCGAACCAGGCACGTTCGACGGCGTCGGGATCTTCTTGGGTCGTGGGCGTGGAGGAGCTGACGGCGGTCGCGCCTTCCACTTGGTCAAACCAGTCGCGGACGGTTGCCCAGGCGTCGGTGACGTTGGTGCCGCCGGGCTCGGGGGTCGGAGCCGGGGTGGCTTCGACGTCGGCCTGCGGGCGGGTGGCGATGGAGGCCGCGGCGGGGGAATCGTGGCCCGTTTCGTCCGCGCGACTGAACCAGGCGCCGGCGGCCGCCCAGGCTTCATCTTCTTCGGCTGGGGCGGAGGCCTCGGGCGGTCGCGCTTGCGTTTTTTTTTGAGCAGTG
>CAYVGY010000145.1:4592-6832 GCA_964451065.1 uncultured Halobacteriales archaeon | reverse complement strand
CCATCAGCCGGCGCGCGCGGTTGGGAAAGGCGGGCCTCATCGCCCGTCGCGAAGAACACGGACTGGGGTAAACGCGCTATTCGGTGTCCACGAGCCAGACATCACAAGGGGCGTTCCGGCACAGCTCCTCCAAGACGCCGCCGCGCATCTTCTCCTTGAACTCGTTGCGCGAAAGGCGGTGCATCACGAGCACGTCATGGTTCTGGGCCTCGTGAAGGATCGCGTCGTAGACCTTCCCGACCACCATCTTGGTGCTGGTCTTGGCGATCTTGTGCTTCTTGGCGATGGCGGCGGCCTTCTCGACCACGCCCTTGGCCTCGTCCTCGCGGATGAAGACTTCGTCCTCGTCGTCGTACTTGAGGTATTCCGCGGCGTCCTCGGGCATCTCCTTGAGGTGCTTGCTCATGACCACCATGAAGGTCGCCTCGGCGTCCTTCATCTGGGCCAAGCGCTGGAGCGCGCCCTCGACCGCCTTGTACGTGGGCTCCGAGCCGTCGAGCGGGAACAATGCGCGAAGTCCGACCATCGTTGTCGCAAAGTCCGGCCTGGGTTAAAGGCGTTTGGCCGCGGCAAAATCCTCAGACCGGGGCGGTGGCGCGAAGGGGGGGGCCGCCGCTCTGGAGGACGAACTGGGTCTTCGTGGTGGAGCTGGACCCGTCGTTGCCGAAGGCGATCCCAAGGCGGCCGTCCGGCATGACGGCGGTCGAGAGGAAATCCAGGAGGTCTCGATCCTGCTCCGGGTCGCCGGGCAGCGTGACGAGGCACGTCGCCCCGCCGACACAGATCGGCCCCTCGTGCACGACGCCGGTGGCCCGAGCTTGGGCGAACACAGGCTCTTCGGCGAACACGTCGGTCGACTGGGCCGCAAAGACGAACCATTCCGCGTCGTCTGAGGCCTGGTCGGGCGTCGCGGCCACCTCGCTGGTGCCGTACCAAGCCACCGCGACGCGGCCCGGACCCCCGGCCGTGATCCAAGGGAAGATGTGCGTACCGACGCTGCTGGAGACCCGGATGGGCTGGCTCCATTGGGCGCCTCGGTCGCGGGAGTAGGCCATCCAGACGTCGTATTGGGAGGTGTCCTTGTCGGTCCAGGCGACGTAGACATTGCCATCGTCGTCCACGGCGCCGTTCACGAACAGGTTCGATACGGGCGTCCTGCGACTCGTCACGCGGGACTGCGTGAAACTCTGCCCATCGTTCGTGGACGTCGCGACATCGATGGCTTTACCATTGGCTTGAACCACGTACAGGGTGCCGTCGCGGGGATCGGCCAGGGCGAAGGATTCCCATTCGAAGCTCGCGGTGAGGGGAAGCCACGTTTGGCCCCCGTCGGTGGTCTTGGTCAGACGCGAGACCGCCGTCCCCCCGTCCACGCAGACCACGACGCCCGTGACGGTGCAGTGCCGGAAGAGGAGGAAGGCCTTGTCTCCGCCCATGGGTGCCAACCATTGGCGGTCGTTCGCCACGGTGTCGGAGGCGAGGGGGTTCCCCCGAGGGAAGGAGTCCCCGTGGTCCGTCGAGGAATAGACGCTTACGGACGGGACGGGGAGCGTCGTGTAGCCGCCGAGGTCGCTCACCCAGACGGTGTCATCGTCGTCGATGGCGACGTGGCTGTCGTGGGCGAACAGGCCCGGGTACGCGATGGATTGGAACGTCTTCCCTTCGTCGATGCTCCGATACAGGCGGCCGATGGGGTTGACAAAGATCCGCCCCTCGGAATCGATGGCCAGGGAAGGCTCCCCGCCATCGCCGGTCTGGATGTTCACGGCTTCGCCGAACGCCATGGGGCCCGTCTCTCCCGAATCGTTGGACGGCGGCCCCTCCCCGCCATCGTGCACGGGCAAGGACGAACGGGCGACCGCTTCGAGGCCGGCGTCGTTCTTGACGCGCAGCGTAACCGCGTAGACGCCGCGTTCCACAAAGACGTGGCTCGGGTTCTTGGCGGTGCTGCCCTGGCCGTCGCCGAAATCCCACGCCCGGTCCACGATGGAGAACTCGGTGTCCCGGGACTGGTCCGTGAACCGCACAGGAACGCCGGCGGCCGGGGCCGAAGGCGCATACGAGAAGTCGGCAGTAAGCGTCTCGTTTTGGCCAGGCTGCCCGGAGCTTTCCGAGTCAAAATCGTCGCCCTCGTCCCCGGAGTCCTCGCCGAGGCACCCGCTCAGGGCTGACGCCAGGAAGAGGACAACAGGGAACGTGGCCGCGGCGCGCATGCCGTTCTTCGTCAAGTCGAGTTCATC
>CAYVGY010000145.1:0-4582 GCA_964451065.1 uncultured Halobacteriales archaeon | reverse complement strand
CATCGTATATAATACGATTCGACTTGTCGCCGCGCTTCCTTTTGAAGCGGCCTACGCGGTCGCCGCGACCGCGGCATCGGGGGACGCCATCGGGACGGAGACGGGAGCGGGTTCCATCGGCTTGGCGACTTCGAGCAGGTCCTGGAGCTTGGGCGTCGGGAAGTACTTCACCGTGCGCCACTCGCGTTGCGCGGAGACGAGGCCGGCGTCCTCGAGCCGGGACAGGTACTTGTGGGCCAGCGGGGCGCTGATGCCGACGCGTTCGCACACCTCTTTCTGGCACGTGCCGGGGCTCTCGCGGATGGTCTCCGCAATCCTGTGGCTCGTGGGCGACTTCAGTTCACCGAAGGCAGACTTGGAATCGTTCATGATGCGCCCCCCGTTCTTGAAGAACCGGCGGAACTGCCGCTGCCGCTCGCTCACGATGAGGCGCTCGGTCTCGAGCCTCTTGAGGTGGTAGACGGCGGTGCCCCAACCGATGCTGCAGAGGGCGGCGATCTCCTTGATCGTGACGCCCGGGTTGTTCGCGACCGCGTCGTGGACCCGATTGCGGACCTCGTTGTCAAGGAGGCGACTCGACTGGATCCGGCTGAAGAGCGGCACGCAGAGGCCGCCCGCGAAGAACTTCAGGGCCCCCCAGTTGTAGGCCGCCAACGCGGCGAGAAGACCAAGACCCGCGGCCGCGCCGGCGACCGTGGCGGACTCCTTCGAGGCGAGATCAGGGATGAACGGGACGTCCTGCTTCGTGGCAGCTTCGGCGCCGTCACCGGCAGCACCGATTCCGGCTTGGTTCCCTGCCGTGGCCCCCGCCGCAAGAGGACCGTCGGCCAAAAGGCCCGGCGCTGCGGCGAAGTCGACGCGCTGAAGCTTGGCCGCGCCAAGATCCACGTCTTGGTCCACCATCGACGAGCCGGTCGCCGTGGCGTCGACGTTCGCCTCCGCGTCAAGGGTCATGGCGCCGACCATCGGCGCTGCGAACCCAAGGATTCCTGCGACTGCCAAGAGCGGGGCCCACGGTCGCATCATGGTTCCAGGGTTTGCGGACCGACCAGATTAAGGAATTTGGATGCCAACGTGAAGTGACGAGCCTGCTTCTGCCTCTAGAATAGACAACATGTTAGATACGACCGTTAAGTGATTCATTCTCTTACTGGTTGGACGTTTCCGTGAAAGGTCAGTTCTCGGTCGAATCCAATCTCGTTAATATTGCACCTGGCCGAGGCAAGACTTGGTGATCAACGCTCATGACGAGCAAGTCAACGACCAAGAAGCCTAACCGATGGAAGATTTGGAGCGTCCTTAGCGCTCTCCTGCTCCTGGGTTCCGGAGCCACGATTGCGGCGGCCGACTGCGGCTGCATCGAAGAAATCCTTGGCGGAGCAACCGGCGGCGGGTCCGGCGGCGGAGCCGGTGACGTAACCGGCGCCGCGACCGGCGCCGTACAAGGCACCGTCGAGTCCGCAGCGGAAGCGTCCCAGGAGCTACAAGCCGACGTCGAAGCCGGCGCCGACCTCAACCTCGAGATCCGGCACAAGCTCGACGCGGCCCTCCAGGTGAGCCACGACCTCAAGGCCCACGCGGACCTGATGCTCGAGTACTCGTACCAGCTCCACGGCGAGGTCCGCGCCAAGGTCCAGGCCCAAGCCGAGGCCATGGTGTACGCGTCCCTCCAGCTCGAATACAGCGTGAAGGCCCAAGTCGACGCCTGGGTCAAGACCCAGAGCGACATCGCCGCGGCCGCCTCCGCGCACTCCTACAAGAAGGTCGAGTCCGCCCTCAACGACGGCGTGAGCACCTCGCTCGTCTCCACCGACGACGTGAACTTCGCCCTCAAGGCCGCCGCCAGCATCCAGGCCGGCGCCAAGGCGACCCTCGAGATCATGGCCCAGGCCTCCCTCGAGTACGCCGTCCAGGCCAAGGCGAGCGTCCAGTACGAGGCCCAGGTCATCCTCCAGGCGAGCGCCTCCTTCGCGGCCAAGCTCACGGCGTCCGTCGAGTGGATGGTCGAGTACCAGGCCCACGTGGAAGCCATGCTCGAGATCCTCCTCGAGGGCAACGTGTACTTCCGCGTGAACGACGTCGCGTGGTCCCACAGCGAGGCCCGCACGGCCGGCAGCGCGGTCAGCCGCGCCACGAGCGGTGGCCAAGCCGGCGGCAAGGGCCTCTGAGACGTCCCACCCACCTCTCTCTTCCCCTCCCTCTCCTCCTCGGGGGCGTCCCCTGCGACGCCCACTTCTCCTTTTTTTCTACGCGAACTTTCAGGATCCTTCTCCATCGATTCCTTCTCCGGGGCGATGAGCGCTGTCCGCGAACGGCTTCCGCGCGACGGATTCGCTCGTTTGTCAGGCGCATCCAATCTCGTTAATATTCCACGAAGCCAAGCCTCCAGCGGTGATCAACGGCATGAGCAAACCCATGACCAAGGCAAAAGTTTGGACTCTTCTGGGAACACTGATGTTCCTGGCGGGCGCGGCCGGGTTGGCCACGGCGTCCGGCGTCGGAGTCTCAGGATTCTTTTCGGGAAGCGCCAGCGCAGACGCGGGCGTGAGCGGCGGCGCCGGGGCGAACAGCGACGGTTCCGTAAGCAGCGCGCTACGTAGCGAAGTGAGCGCCACCGCGTCCGCCAACCTCGAGGTCCAGGCTGACCTCAACGCGGCCCTCTCGACCGTCGCGGACGTGCAAGGCAAGGCCGAGCTCCTCCTGTCATACGCCAAGCACTGCAGCGGAGAACTCCGTGAACGAATCGAGGCTGAAGCCCACGCCATGATGGAGGCGGCCGCCGAAGCCAAGGCCCGCATCGAGTCTCAAATCGCGGCCACCGTGCACGCATCGTGGCAACTCGAGGCCGCCCTCGAGGCCGAGGCGCGCGGCGAGATCCGCACCGCCATCGAAGCCGCGATGGAGGTCCACGCCCAAGCCGAGGCCGAACTCGACGCCACCGTAAGCCTCGTGGCCGAGCTCCAGGGCAACGCCGAGGCCATCGTGGAAGCGACCCTCACGTCGACGACCAAGACGGCCGCCGACGCCAGGGCCCGCATCGAATCCACGGCCTACAGCCTCCTCAACACGTGTGACGAACTCCAAGGCCAGGTCGACAGCACCATCGAAGCCGTCGAAGAGTTCGAGGCCCAAGCGAGCCTCACGGTGAGCCTCGCGGTCTCCGTCACGGGATCGATCAGCGGCTCGGCGGGAATCTAGACCGATTCCCGTCCCTTCTCCTCCCCCTTCTCTTCCCCCCCGAACGCGAACGGTGAACCCGATGTACGTCGCAGGACCCATCAACAACCAGGACGAGGCGCGCGCGCTCGAACAGGCCGCCTACCTCACGGACCTCCGCGCACGCCTCACCCCGTCCCGCGGGCGCCGCAGCCACCCCTCGCTGCCGGCGCCCCCGCCCTTCAACCTCTAGGTTCCGACTGATTCAACCATCCGCACCCCCACACCCCCCCCAGGACCCCGCCCACGGAACTCCCCCGCGGGCGTGTTCCTCCTTTACGCCGCCAAGTGGTGCATGGCAACGAACGCGTCCCGGAAAGGCTCGAGCGGGGCCGGCACCTCGACGCCTTCGATGGGAGCACTGAGGGGAAGACCGCGCTCCTTCTTGCGGCGCCAGATCTCGCTGTTGAACTGCTCCACGAGAGGCGTGCGCTCGGTCCATCCCGGGTCGATGCCGGCCACTGGCTCGGGGAAGCGTTCGAGGTGAATATCGCCGCCGAAGAGTTCTTTGTGGATGCGGTAGGTGAGGAAGGGCGCGATGGGAGCAAGCAGCAGGAGCACGCTTCGCAGGCAGTGCTGCAACGTCCACGTGGCGCTCGCGTCGCCCTGATAAGCGCGCCGCTTGGCCAATTCGACATAGTGAGGCGCGAGCAGGTTCCAGACGAAGTCGCGCAACCGGTTGCTCGGCGTGAACAGGTTGAAATCCTTGTAGGCCACGCGACACTCCTCGACGACGCGGTTGAGTTCCGCCAGGATCCACTCGTCGACCGGTTGGAGCTTCGTCGGGCGTTCCATCGCAGGGAACGACGAGACGAAGCGGGATACGTTGTGGAGCTTTGTGAGGAATTTTCGCGCGCCGGCGATGCGTTCCTTGCTGATGCGGAAATCGTCTCCCGTGGTGCATTCGCTGGCGGCCCAGAACCGGAACGCGTCGGCACCGTACGCCTTGAGGACCTCTTCGGGATCGATGACGTTGCCCAGGCTCTTGGACATCTTGCGGCCTTTCTCGTCCATGCCGAGGCCCGTGATCCAAACGTGCTCGAACGGCGTCTCGCCCACGAGCAGGAGGCTCTTGAGGGTCGCGTAATAGGTCCACGTACGGATGATGTCCCGCCCGTTCACGCGCAAGGTGCACGGCTTCTGCTTGCGGAACCAGTCCGGCGCGTCGTGGTAGTGGAGGACGAAAAGGTTGGCGCAGGAGGAGTCCATCCATGTGTCGAAAGTCTTCTCTTCTCCAACGAAGGTCTTGGTACCACACTTCTTGCAGCCCTCCCCCACGATTTCCGGCGGCGGCGCCTGCTTCCACGGCTGATAGTACGGCCCGGGTTTGGGCACGTGGGGTTCGTTGCACGCCTTGCAGTACCAG
>CAYVGY010000144.1:0-6884 GCA_964451065.1 uncultured Halobacteriales archaeon | reverse complement strand
ATCGCCGGCCTACATCCCTCAAACGGGCTTCGTAGAAACCCGCACCGTGCAACCGAGAACCGGGCCACCCGTCTCCGTCGTGCGCGGATTTGGATACGAATATCTTGGGGCCAAGTATCCCCACGAACAATTCTCGCTGCAAGAATGGCAGGAGCGGATCCAGAACGCGCTGGATGGCGGGTGCCAGCAGGCGGTGCCAGTCGCATCGTTCGACGGGCAAATCCCCTTCGTCCGTTACCAGCACATCCAACAAAACAACCAAGGCGTCAGCGAGCAATGGGAAATCTACGTCCACCAAGAGATCATCTATGAGGTGAAGATCTTGGTTACATCCTCCCAGGTCCAGAACGCCCCGCCCTCACCGCCGCAAGCCGCGAGTCCCAGCAGCGGGGCAACGTCCACTTCGACTTCTCCGACCTTCGGTTGGGGCCCCGCGACGGACCCCGACGAGGATTCTCTCACCTACGCCGTGCAACTCGGCACGACTCCCTCCTTGGCAAAGAGGATTTGCCTCGGGACTATCCTCTCTTGTTCCGCATCCGACCTCAAACCGGCCACGCAATATTTCTGGTGGGTCGAGGCCAGAGACGGAATCGCCCCGCCCGTCAAGAGCGCGTTACAGACATTTACGACGGGAGATCCCGAGGCGGCCCTGCCATCAGCAGAGCCCCCATCGATACCGGTCCCGTCGCTCAACAACCGGGCCCCGGAGAGTCCGACGGCCGCGGGGCCCGCCACGTTGACGTTAGGAAGAAATGGCGACTTCATCGCGTACTCCTCGGACCCGGACGGCGAACCCGTCCGCTACCTTTTCGACTGGGGCGACGGCAGCTCGGTGACGACAGAATGGGTTCTCGATGGCCAGCCCGGGACCGCCGTCCACGCCTGGACCACCACAAGTACTCACGCAGTCTGCGTCCAGTCGCAGGACGTCCGGGGCGGTTCTAGCGGAACGACATGCCTTCCCGTCGAGGTCACGAACCAGGCCCCGAGTGCGCCCGCCACGCCGGCCGGCCCCGGCGCCCTCCTTGTGGGGGCCAGCGGAGCCTACTCGACTAGCGCCACCGACCCCGATGGGCACGAAATCCGATACTGCTTCGATTGGGGCGATGCAAGCCCCACCTCCTGCACGGCCAGCGTGGCCTCGGGAACTCCGGGGTCCGCGACGCACGTCTGGCCCGCGGGGGGAAACTTCTGTGTGAAAGCCCGCGCCGAGGATGTGCCACCTCATGGAACGCAGAGCGCGTGGAGCTCCTGCCGGTTCGTCAGCGTCAACACGCGCCCAGATGTGCCGACCGGTTTGTCGGGTCCCTCGACCGTCCACACAGGAATGGGGGCCAGCTATTTCGCTCGCGCCTTGGATTCCGATGGGGACCAAGTCCGGCTCGCCTTCAGCTGGGGGGACGGAACGCCGAATTGCCAAACATCATTCGCCCCATCCGACAGTCTCAACGGATGCCAGCACGCGTGGTCCACGGCAGGAACTCGGGACGTGTGCGTCTCGGCCCTCGACGCCCGCGACGCTCCTTCGAGTGGCGCGCTCTGTGCGTCCGTCGAGGCGACGAACCAGCGCCCCGGGAGGCCGTCGCTGTCCTGCGCGCCGAGCGAGGTAACCGTCGGCGGCTCCGTCCAATGCGCTTTCGCATCGACGGACTCCGACGGCGACGCTTTGACGTACACACTCGACTGGGGCGATGGAGCTGAACCGTCCCAGTTCGGGCCCTTTGCGAGCGGTCAGTCGGTCTCCTCGTCGCACGTTTATGCCGACGCCGGTAACCCGACTGTTCGAGTCTTCGCGCGGGACCCATTCAACGGTCAGTCGGACGCCGCGACCTCTCAGATTACGGTGGGCGGTGGCGGTGGTTGTGATTGCGGCTCGGGCGCCGGCGGAAATGTTGGCACGCCCGAGACCGACAAGGCGCAGAAGGCCGTGCGAGACTTGGTTCGCGAGGTGAAGGACAGCGAAAACCGGCCGGTCGTCTGACCCGGGGCGTGCTCCTTTCGCCCTCGATGAGCGGTTCCCGGGCGGAGCAACTCGTTTTCGACGAGGCGTGACTTGTAACGACGAGCTCGGCGCGCTTCATCCCTCTGGATTGCCGGGCGATCCACCCCGTTGCCGAATAGCCTGGCCTCACAACCTCGAAGCAAGGTCGAGCCTGCCATCGCCAGGTCCGGCCAAGAACTATATATGACCATATACACATACGGTCGTATATGGTTCGACCAGTTTCCCTGAGCGAACCGGCCTTTGCCGTCCTGCGGGCGGAAAAGCGCCAAGGCGAAAGCGACAGCGATGTCGTCCTGCGCCTCGCCCGCGAGGCGCGGGCCGGCCGCCGCGACCCCCGTGCCTTCCAAAAATACCGCCCTAGGCGGACCATCTCCCTCAAGAAATATCATGAGTGGACGCGGTCGATGGACGCGGCCGACCGCTTAGGCTAGGAGCCATCATGGCGGTTCTCGATACATCGTTCCTCATCGATCTTGAGCGCAACCTTGAGACGGCCACCAGCGCGCTTGACTGGCTTCTCGGCCACGAAGAGCCGCTCCTGGTCCCGGCGCAAGTCGCCATCGAGTACCTAGCGGGCATCGACGATCCCGAAGCCGCCCTGCATCGCATCAACACCTCCTTCGTCCTGGTGGGCGTCGACCAGGAACAGGTGCTGGTTGCCGGCCGCGCGGCGCGCCGGGCGCTCCAAGCCGGGCTCCGGCCGGGGTGGGCCGACCTGCAAGTGGCGGCGCTGGCGCTCTTAGAAGCCGCCGTGATCGTGACGGCGGACCCAGGGGGGTTCGAGCGCCTGGGCTGCAACGTTTGGGAGTATCGAAGCCGTCGTGCGCCAACCGATCCCTCCTAGCAGGCGGTGCCAGAGCCGACCAGGCTGCGCGCTCCCC
The DNA here is from genome assembly GCA_964451065.1 of uncultured Halobacteriales archaeon. Classification (GTDB taxonomy): domain Archaea; phylum Thermoplasmatota; class E2; order JACPAO01; family JACPAO01; genus CAYVGY01. Next base: position 3,995 of record CAYVGY010000144.1, on the reverse strand, counting down.
GATGAGAGGCTGGAGATTAGCCGCCCCAGGGCTGACCGCCGCGGCCGCCCCTCCCCGCCCTATGGACTTACCCGGGTCCGGTCCCGGGGGAACAGCACCGCTTCGCGAATGTTCGGCAGCTCGAGCATCTGCATCAGGATGCGTTCGACGCCGATGCCGCAGCCGCCGTGGGGCGGCATCCCATACCGGAACGCGCGCAGGTAGCCCTCGAAGGCCTTGGGGTCGAGATCCTTGCGTCGCAGCCCCGCGAGTAGCAGGTCCGACTGGTGGATCCGCTGCGCGCCCGACAGGAGTTCGACGCCGCGATACTCGAGGTCGAACGCGCGGCACCAGGTGTCGTCCATGGAGCCGTTCTCGGGCATGCAGTAGAACGGCTTTTCGATGAGCGGGTACTTCGTGAGGTAGAAAAAGTCGTGGCCGGCTGGCGCCAACAGTCGAGCCAGTTCCTTTTCCTGGGGTCCTCCGATCTCGAAGGCCCACGCGTCGCCTTGTCGGGCGGCGGTTTCGAAACCTTGCCGGGTGGGTACGTCCACGTTGGCGGCGCGGAGTTGGTCGACGGCGTCCTTGAACGTGACGCGGTGGAACGGGAGCCGCGGGGCCTGTAACGTCGAACGCTCGGACGAGGGGTACTCCTTCGCGACCGTTTCCAATTCCTTTGCGTTCTCCGTGACGACGCGCTTCCAGATGTGGTGCATGAGGCCCTCGATGGCCTGCATGACCTCGTCCTCGTTCTCCACGTAGGCCATCTCGAGGTCGAAGGCGGTGATCTCATTGAGATGGCGCGGCGTGTTGTGTTTTTCAGAGCGGAAGTAGGTGGCGATCTCGAAGACGCGGTCGAACCCGGTCGCCATCATGGCCTGCTTGTAGAGTTGGGGCGACTGGCTGAGGAAGGCTTCCTTCTCGAAGTATTTCACTTTGAAGACTTCGGTGCCGCCCTCGCTGGAGCTCCCGATGATGCGCGGTGAATGGATTTCCAGGAAGCCTTGGGATCGAAGAAATTCGCGGCCGGCGTCCAGGACGGTGCTTCGGATGCGGAAGATGGCCTGCGGGCCGGGTCGGCGCAGGTCCATGAAGCGCGCGTCGAGGCGCGTGTCGATGTCGATGTTCACTTTGTCGACGACGCCGAGCGGCAGCGGCGCCTCGGCGGGGTTGAGGACCCAGTGCTTCTCGGGCTTGACCTCCCACGTGAACGTCGTGGATTTGGTGGGCGCGATCTTGCCCTCCACGGCGATGACGCTCTCGCGGTTGAGCTTGGTGAGCGACTCGAACATGTCGTCGGGAACTTTGCCTTTGGGGAGCACGACCTGGAAGGTGCCGGTGCGGTCGCGCACGACGAGGAAGGCGATCTTGCCAAGATTGCGCGACTCTTCGATCCACCCGGCGAGGCGCTGGACGCTCCCATGCTCTTGGGCCGTGATGTCGCGCGCGTAACGCGTTCGCCACATGTCCGACGGGCCGAAGTGGACCGAGTTATTTGAAGGCGAAGGTCGCGCCGCCCTCACCGGTCCATCAAGCTCACACGTCAGACCGATCCGAGTGCCACGGCGTCCAGTGCGTACACACCGGGCGCCTCCAGCTGGTATGACTGCCACCCGCTTCCGGCTGCTGGGACTTGTACGCTGGCCCACCAGAGGCGGCCAGGATCCACGTTCCCATCACGGTAGTAGTTGGAGTGGCAGCCCTGCCCATCGCGTTCGATTTGGGTGTATCGCACCTTCACGACCTCTTCCTTGCTGCCCATGTCCGTCGCGCTTTTCGGGGATACCGCCTCATCGCACGTCGCTCCAATCACGCTCCATTCGGTTTCGTGCCCGCTTTGCGGGTTGCGCGAGTGCAACTTGAGTTCCTCCACAAAATCCGAACCCGGGCACATGTGGTTCGAGACGTCCTCTCGGATCCAAGGTTGGTGGCACATGGTTGGCCAATCGTGTCCCGCGTGCGGGCTGCCGAACGTCACCACGTCTTCGACGAGAAGATAAGAGGGATACAGGAGGTCGCGACCGCTCTGGTAGATTGCATAGCGGACCAGCAGGCCACCCAGGCTGTGCGCGATGACATCCACGGGGATTCCGTACTTGGAGTACGTGTCCCAAAGGAACCACGCCAGGTGGAACGCCAAGTGCCGCGGGTCGGTGTTGCGGGAGTGGCGCTGTCCTTCCGGCGCCCCATTGCATCCTGTTTTTGCTACGTGGTTGCCGGCCCAGGACAATTGGTGGTCGCTAACCGCTTCGCCGGTCTCGTCGTTCTTCCAGTGCGATCCCGTGTTGGCGGCATCCGCCTCCACGCACCAGCCCCCGTACCAGTCAACGCGTGGCACGTAGTACGAGGCCCAGCTGGCGCGGCAGGCGGCTCCGACGGCGCCACCCATCATCGGGCAGTCGGAGTGTCCCAGGTCGATGAGCGCGGATTGGAGAGCCCCCCACGAGGCCATGTCTCCTTGGTCGTTTCCTTTGCGGCCGAGATCGACGCCACCGCTCCAGGAGATTCCGTGAACCAGGAGGACGGGTTTGTCGTGGTCGTCGGTTCGGGGGTCTTGTGTGATTCGAGCCATGGGGCACGCCGTTGGGTCCAACCGACCTCCTTCATTTTGGAGGACCATGGAGGCGCAACCGAACTGGGGACGGGGGACCAAAGGCGAGATGGGAACGCCGATGCCGGGCAGGTCTCGTGAGGTATCCGGCTCTTCGCATCCAACGGCGTCGAAGGCACGTTGTTCGACCCAGACGGGGGCTCCCACTACCCCGTAGGCTTTCCCAGTGGCGTCGCTCGGCGTCGGGGCAGACGGCTCGGGCGGCACGATTCGGGATTCCGGGTCCGGCAGGAGCGGCGAAGGGTCGGGCGAGTACGGAGCGGTGTGGGGGTCGGGAGTACAGCCGTACGGGCCGGTCGGGGATTGCGCGGCGACGGACGCCCACGAAATCGGCGTCCCGACGAGGAGGAGAGCGACGATTCTGAAGAGTTGCTGATTGGAACCCACAGAGTCAACTCCTTTACGAGTGGTCTACGTTGCCATGGATTCCATAGCTGTCGACCCCGACCCCGCACGGCTGCTCGTTGGGGAGTAGGGTCAGGATGGCGTTGCCCTGCGCCGCCCCCGGAACAATGATGTAAGTCGGCAACGCAGGGATGCCGGGCTCGTCCCGGAAACGGAATCCCAGCGACGTGTTGACGGTGACGCTGTTGCAGCCCCACGTGTGCACGTCGCTGGCCTCGCACACGTAGCCATCCCCATCCGAGTCTTGCGCGGCGCAGAGGGCCACGTTTGTTTGGACGGCGTCAGACACGGTGAAGGTCACGTCGCCGTTCACGTTGGGCCATACATGGTTAGGTCGGTAGCACGACCCCTCGGAGTCCGGCAAGAAGGGATCGACGAGGGATGCCAGTAAGCCCCCAACGATTCCCCCAACGATGCCACCCACGGTCCGATCGTCGATGCACGTTGTAATCACGCCGGCCGAGGTTTGGTAATTTCGCGCATGGGCCTCTGCCGCCGGAATGGGTCCCAGCAGAACGAAGAGTCCGACTGTTGCAACCATCGCTCCTACTGCCGTGCTGGATCGAGACATGTTTTCGGCTCCGGTCGCCCGAGCAACGAAGTGGTGCGTCGATGCCTCGTCGTGTCGCGGGCCTAGTGTCGGCAGGCGGGGAGGAGCTTCAATAAGAGAGGGGGGATTCCAGGAACAATCGGGCGATTTGGGGCGCACAATTGCGACGGTCAGGTACTCGCGTGGAAGAGCGCCGCCCAGTCAACCGAGCCGCGCAGGCAACGGTAATGGGACCCCGGGGACCTTGATCCATCCACCCGTGCGTGCATGCCGATTGGGAGCGGAGCGGATCGCGTTGCTGCAGGTGGGAAGACTTCAGGGGGCCGCGTCGTCGGATGCGGACAGACGATACCGACGACGGTTCCCCTCCATGGACCATTGGACCAGCTGGCCCTGTTCCAAACGCTTAAGGACCTTGGTGGCGGCCGAGCGGGTGACTCCGAGCTCGAG
>CAYVGY010000143.1:0-6914 GCA_964451065.1 uncultured Halobacteriales archaeon | reverse complement strand
TCCTCGCGCGACACGCGGCCGTCCCGGAGACACCGTCGGAGGAGGACACGGTAAGCGGCGCGCCCGTTGGTGGACGGCGGGGCGGCGGACGGCGCCGCGAGGGGTACGGCCTTGGCCGCGATTCCGTCGGCGACCCGCTGGAGCGGCGCGAAAGCGAACACGAGAGTCCCCGCGGCCGCGATGCCGAGGTAGGTCGAGGCCAATGTCTCGCTGAAGAACTGCTGCGCCGCCTCGCTCGCCACGAAGAAGACAGCGATGAAAACGGCGGCGATCGTGGACTTGCTGAACGCAACGCGCAGCTTCACGTCGTAGCCGAGGGCGGCTTGCGTGAGGATTGCGTAGGAGAGCATGACGACGGTGGCCAAGCGCGCGATGCCGAAGAGCGGACCCTCGGAGTCTGAATAACCCCATGCCTGGAAGAGGACGAGCCGGTCGATCGCGCCCACGAGGAGTAGACTGAAGACCAACAAAGCCGCGTTGCGCGCAGAACGGCTCGTGCGCGGGTCGAGGCCGATGTTCCCGAGCCACATCAGGCCGGCCAGGGCGACAATCCCGAGCACGAGGTATGCGGCCATGGCCCCTATGTCTGCCCTCGCCGCGCCGGTCGCCGTCAGCTCGATCCCGTAGAGCGCCGGCCAAAGGACGAGAGCGCTACTCATGGTGATCGCCTGCTTTCTTTTCAACGCGACCTCGGCGGCGCCCGGGTTCCGGTAGAGCCAGGCGTACCCCAATGGGAGGACGGCGAAACTCAGAATGAACGCTAAGAGGGTTGTCGTACGGGCTACGCCGGCGAGCCACGCCTGAGGAGGCAAGGGCGGGAACCGCGTGAGGGCGAGGGCGGCCGCGGACGCGATCGCGCCCGCGCCGATGCTGGCCCAGACGCCGACGCGCAACCATCGTCCCCGCGCGCCCGCGGGCAGGAGGCTCTCCTGCGCCACGCCGAGGAGCCCCCATGAGGCCGCGGCGAACAAGAAGGCCTCCGACCACCGGCTCATCGTCCAGTGCCACCCTCCCACCGGTTCGAGCACAACGAGGTTGATCCATGCGTATGCCAGGCCGTGCGCGAACGCGAAGATGGCGAGGCGGCGCGAGAGGCGCGTACGAGGCTTGAGCATGTAGAGCCAGACTCCGAAGAGCGCCAGCAGCCCCGAGCTGACGGTGTTGAAGACCGCGTCCCACGCGCTGTTGATTGCCATCAGCCGGACCTCCGGGTCGCGACCTTTTCGCCGTCGGGTTCGGCCTCCCCGCCCTGCGACGTGGCGTCTCGGGCTCGTTCGACCTCCACCAGGATCTCGTGCGCGCGGTCAGGCGTCAACCCAAGACCTCGTGCCAGGCGGAAGAGGTGGAGCTCCTCGTCGCGCGAGAGGCGGCGATCCCGAAGGGCCAAGCGCGCCGCCTCGCGGTACATTTGCTCGTGCTCCGAAGTCTGCAAGACGATGGGACTCGTCGGGGCGCCTCGACCCTGACCATTGCCCCTGTGCTCCATCGCCCTCTGGATGGGGCTCGCCGCGAACAGCATCGCGCCCGCGATGACACCGCCCATCAGCAGGCCGTACTCGGCGCTGAAGAAATTCTGCGCGACTTGGGCGACGATGAGGAGCGCGGCGAGCGCTGCCGTCGCGAGTGCGCCGCGATTCGCGACGCGGGAGGCGCGCTCAAGACGGAGAAGCCCGCCGCGGAAGATGGCGGCCGCGACCAAGGCCGCGCCGAGCGTACGCGCGACGCCGACGTCGCCGACGTCGCCGCTGGCGTCGGGCGCGAGGACCAACACCGCCATCCCGGCGAGCCCGATGCCGGCCAGCGCGGCGGTGAGACGGCTTGCCACTCGCGACGCCGGGCCCGTCGTGGCCGCGAGCGCCCAGAGGACGATGACGACGCCGCCCAGCTGTAGGCTCGCCGGGCTGACCTCGGGGCCGGGCACGAACCGGCCGAAGCCGTAGACGAAGTAGAGGGACCAACCCAAGAGGAGAAGGCCCCAAGCTCGCTGCGACGCGCGCTCGCGGGGCGGATCGACCCGCAGCTTGATCGCAAGTGACACAATCGCGAGGATCGTGGCGCTGAATGCCAGGTTCGTGAGGAAGTCGTCTGAGGCTTTGGCCACGAGCGGTATGAACCTCAGGTCGCTGTCGGTCGTCAACGTGCGATAAGAATAGATGGACGCGCCGATGGCGATGGCAAGAAGCAGGCACGCCGCCGCCCCGAGCTCCCGACGACAATCCCGCGGCAAGCCCGCCGGAAAGCGCAGGGCCACGAGGACGCCGAGCACGACGATGGCAACATCGCAAAGCAGTTCGAGCGCGAACGGAACCAGGAATCCCGAGAAGTCCGACGCCGCGCCGAACAAATTCGAAAAGACAAAGCGGCCCCCGAACGCCACAAGAAGCCAAGCGAAAGCTTGTCCGCCAGGTGTCCGTGGCTTCATCGCGACCGTGACGAGGCCAAGAGCCAACCAAAGAAGGCCGCTTCCGGCGCGAACGGCACCTGCCAGGGAGAAGTCGTAGTCCATCAGGGTGCCTCCCACGGCCCGGCTTCGACGTCCTCGCGCAGCGCGACGGGCTCGCGCTGCCCGACCCCAGCTTGTCCTACAACCACAGCGAAATGCCGCTCTTCGGAAAGCGTCATGTGAGCCTCGTGCAGGCGCCGCCGGCGGAGGGGACGATGGGCAGCATGGGGTTCAGCCGAGCGCCACGTCGACCCGGTACGCGACGCTCGCGTCGGTCGAGTTGGGAGGCGGCGTCGGCGGAGGAATCCCCCCGGGCAGGAGTGCGGGTTCCGCGTTCACGAACTGGACCGTGACCTTCCACTCCCCCGTTGCGTTGGCCCCGGAAGGGATTCGGACGGCCAGCGTCAGTCTCCCGTTATCGCTCGGCGGGCTCCTCAAGCCCTCGGTGATGTTGCTTCCGGCCGGCGCGACCAGGGAAAACTGAAGGGTGTCCCTCCCGTTGGTGGCCGCCCAGCTCAGGTGGAAGGTGGCGTTGGAGGCGCTGCTGGCGGGAATCGGCACCGTCTTCGAGTCACTCGCGCCGACCGCCACCGTACCTGTCAGGGAGTCGACCGCCGGGTTGCGGGGTGGCAGAACCGTGTCCTGCGCTTCGCCGTCCTCGCCCGCGGCGGCGCGCTCATACGCGAAAACGCCAACCATTGCGACCACGAGGAGAGCCGCTCCGATGACACCCGTCAACACGTCGCGGTTCATGGGCGCTTCCGCCGCGTTACCCAGCGCCAAAGGCGCCTAGTCCGCCGGCGAACCCGACAAAATCCCCCCGCATATATAACGGATGGCCGAGGCGGGGCCAGAGCCGTCCTCACCCCGTTTGCGCGACTCCGGACCTTACGCGCCCTCCCTCGCATCTTTAGCTCGGGCGCCGCTGTCCCCGCCGTCGTATGCAAGGGCCGAGCCCGTTTGGCCGCGGCAACCCTGAACGTCCAAGCCTTCCGTACCTCTTCCTCCGGTTCCTCCGACACGGGCTCCTCGCCTGGGGCGGCCCCGTCGCCCAGATCGCCCTCATGCAGAAGGAACTCGTGGCCCGCGACGGCTGGATCACCGAGGACCGGTTCCGCAAGACCCTTGCCCTCTACCAGGCCCTCCCGGGCCCGGAAGCCCACGAACTCGCCGTCTACTTCGGCGTCCTGAAGCGTGGACGCCTCGGCGGGTTCCTGACGGGTCTCGCGTTCATGCTGCCCGGAATCCTGCTGGTTACGGTCGCCGCCGCGCTCTACGTCGCGTATGCGTCGACGGCCTCCACGGCCCCGCTCATCCTCTACGGCGTCCGCCCGGCCGTCGTCGCGCTTATTTTCATCGCGTTCCTCCGCCTGTTGCGCGCAACGGTCGCGACCCCCGAGCACGTCCTTGTTGCAGCCGGATCCATCCTCGTGGCCCTCCTCTACCCCGCCACCCATTTTGTCCTCATCCTGGCCGCCGGCGGCGTGGCCGCCGTCGCCGCCTCGTCGGCGTGGGCCCGCGTGCGTCCGCCCGCCGGCAGTTTCGCCATGGCGGGTCCCCTCCTCATCGCGTCCTATCCGGCCCTTTCGCTCTCCGGGATGGCCGCGCTCGCGTGGGTCGCGTTGAAGGCCGGCCTCCTCAGCTTCGGGGGAGCCTACACGGCCATCCCCTTCTTGCACCAAGGAACGGTCGTCGACCACGGCTGGGTCTCAGAGGCCCAATTCTTGGACGCTGTCGCCATCTCCGGAATCCTGCCAGGGCCGCTCATCGCGGTCGGCACTTTCCTCGGCTACCAAGCCGCCGGACTCGCGGGCGCGGCGCTCGCCACGACCCTGATCTTCGCCCCCGCTTTTGCCTTCACCCTCCTAGGCCACAGGGTCCTCGAACGCCTAATTGACCGCCCGAACCTCCACGAGGTCCTGCTCGGTGTCACCGCGAGTGTTGTCGGCCTCATCGTGGTGGCCACGATCCCCCTGGCGCGCGCGGCCCTCACGGACGCCACCACCGTGGTCCTGGCAGGGGCCGCCACGGCCGCGCTGGCCACGCGCAAAGTCCCCGTCCCCGTCGTCATCGTCCTGTCCGGGGCGTGCGGGACCGCTGCCGCTGGATTCGACCTTGCCTGATGGGCCGCGAATCCGTCCGAACTACCGAGACCCTTCAACGACTTCGCCGCGCGCGTCGAACACGACGGCGTGCCGTTGGTGACGCCAGCTCGGGATACCATAAAGAGGGCACGACGCGTCCGCGCAGTAACGGACCAAGGTGGAAGGGGAAGCGCCGGGGCGTTCCAGCAACCGTGAACCACACGTGCGACAAGAATCGGGGGGGCCACCTGGCCCGTCTACGGCGTCGTGCATCCCGCTTTGAAATGTCACGCAGAACTATTTAACGAAGCCGAATTCTACTCGTCGTCGGCATCCTTCTTTTTCTTCCGCTCCGGCGACTCCAGGTTCCCGACTTTCCGGCTCCCGCTGAGCGTCTGCTGCCCGATCTCGACCTCGCCGAACTCCATGAGGTCCGCCGCGCGCAATCCTGGCCGCGTCGGCGCCGACACCTCGAAGGTCTCGTCGCGGCGCTTCTTCTCGCGGCCGGGCTCCGGCGTCGCCAACGGCTGGATACGGGTCGCACCCCGCTGGAGGTTCTCCGGCTTGGAACGCGTCAGGTGTTTCCCACCCGTGGCGGTGGCCTGTCGCAGCTCGACCAAACCGAACTCCTCCGGACGGACACCGCGCCGGCCTTTCTTCTTGCCGCGCGACTTGCGGTCCATGTCCACATCGAACTCGAGCGGTTGGTCGTTCGGGACGGCCATCTTGCCCGCCAACGGCTCGGGACGGGGCTCGCGGCGGATCTCCGGTGCTCGGTCGCCTTCGCCCTCCTCGGATTCGTCGAACTCTTCCTTCGACGCGTGCTCGTGCTGCCGACCCTCGTCTCCGATCTCAGAGTCCTCGTCTTCGACTCCGGGTTCCGGCGACGCCGCGGGGGTAACGGCTCCCGTTTTCGGCAAATAGGACTTGGACGCCTTGAGACCGGCCTTGGCCTCGCCCCACGACCGGACCGCCACGGCGTCTTCCTCCTCTTTGAGGACCTTGGCGCTGAACGCGGCCATCCGTTTAGCGACATCCCCGGAGGCCCCAGGCGGGGGCGCCGGCGTCGAAGCCTTGGGCGCGGGGGTCGCCTTGGCGGGCGTGACGGCCCTGGTCGGTGGCGCCTTGGTCTTCTTGGTGAGGACCCTTCGGAGCTTGACGGGCCGCGACGCTTTGCGGGTTCCGTTCCGACGCTTGCCCGCTTTCTTGCCCTTCATGCGTCACCTCGATGGGTCCGCCCGGGGACGGACATGGATCATTTTCCGACTTTCTGCGTCGGGAGTTCCGTGGGCGTCGCATCGTAACGCTTGATGCCGAGCCATTGCAGCATGCGTCGCCACCAGCTCAGGTGGCGGCCCGAGGCGACCCGCTTCTGTTCCACCATCGTTCCCTTCTGCTTGCGGAATTCGAGGAGGGCCTTCGTCGTGTCCTCCGTCCATTCGCTCGAGACGCTGGTGTCCTTGCTCGGCCGGACGGCGCGCAACGCCTTCGTGGCGTCGTCGACCTGGGGCGCATCGAGTTGGACGGTCCGCGCGACGCCTTTTCCGCCCACGACGGTCCCAGGTTCGAAGTCGTCCTTGATGTTGATCTGGAGGCTCGCCGGCCCTTCGGCGCCTTCGCCCCACGAGTACCGGTACTTGCGCATGGCGTACTCGATGTCCTTCTCGACCACCGAGTCGGGGATCTCGTACTCGTCCACGACGCCACCCGCGGCGCCCCCCTGCGCGGAGGCCTGCGCCATCTGGACGCGGCCAAGGTAGTACCCGATGAGGCTGGTGAACGTGCCCGCCAGGATGAGGGCGGCGCCCACGACGTAAATGCCGACGTCGAGGGCCGTGTAGTCCGCCTGTTGGACGGGACTGTCGGCCACGTTGAAATTGCCCGGGTAGTGCACGGAGAAGAGGATCGTTGCGGCCAGGCACATGAGGCCACCGATCCCCTGGACGACGCGCATGCCCATCTTGGAGGGCAACGCCACGGAGATGCCGAGGAACACGGCGGGGCCGGCCAAGGCCGCGATGAGGAAGGCGGCTTCCCGCCACGTCCAATACGCGTCGCCGGTCTGTTGGTTCGAGATGACGAAGACGACCACGGCCGCTAGGACGGCGAACACGCCGCCCAGCAGCAGGTAGAAGCCGGTGTACAACTGGCCCTTCGTGGATTCCGCCCCGAAGAGGGTCGAGTAAGCGCGTTCGAGCCGAGCCATGGAAGCCACCCCCGGAAGGGGAAGAGAGTAGGCCCCGCGGGCCTACTTCGTCTTCTCGGCGACGATTTCCTCCAAGGTCTCGGCCTCTTCGGCGCGGGCCGCCACGAGGGTGCCCATGGCCACGCTGTAGAGCGGGCTGCGGGCCATCTTGACCTTCGAGATCTCGAAGGGCAGGTTGGCC
>CAYVGY010000142.1:0-6987 GCA_964451065.1 uncultured Halobacteriales archaeon | reverse complement strand
GCCGTAGGCGCCCATCATTTCGATGGCGCAGCAGGCCAGGCCGAACGTGAAAGGCCACAGAGAGTTGGACCTGCCCCATTTGACGAGCTGGTCGAGTTTGCCCATGAGGAAGCTGCCGTGCTCGGCCGCCTCCTTCCGGATGATGAGGTCGACCTGGTTGAGGGGCCGGCTCCCGGCGTCGCGGGGCAGGGGCTCCCGGAGTTTCTCGGGCGCCAGGGGCTCCTTGGGCACTACCGGACCCATTCCAGCGCCCCCTTCTTCCACGCGTAGAGCCAGCCGAGGACGAGCAGGCCGACGAAGACCACCATCTCGATGACGACGGCGAGGCTCTTGTCGGCGAGGACGAACGCGAAGGGCACGAGGAAGAGGACTTCGATCTCGAGGATGAGGAAGACGAGGATGTATTGGTAGTACTGGATCTCGACGGGGCCGCGGCCGATGCCCTGCGTAATCTCGCCGGACTCGTATGTGGTGAGCTTTTGGCCGGTCGGATTGTAGGGCGCCAGGAGGCGGGAAACGAGAAGGGTAACGAAGATGAGGAGACAGGCCACGATGCCCAAAACGAGAATGGGGACATAGCTGTCCAAGATCGGGTTGGCCATGGCGGATTCCCCCTCCGCGCGCGCTCGCCGCGCTCGTCCCTATTTAAGGGCAGGCGCGAATAAGGCCTCTTACTTAAAGGCTTGCCGAGCCCGAGGAATCGCGCGAGCGCGAAGCACGGTCGCACGCGAACAATCATAAGAGTTCACCGAATCGCCGCCGCCGGAGGCAGGCGATGGTCCTTTTTGTTGAGCGCGTCGGCGTCGTGGGCGCCGGCACGATGGGGTCCCAACTAGCGGAAGTGTTCGCCCTCAACGGGAAAGAGGTGGTCCTGCGCGACGTGGAGGACCGGTTCGTCCAGTCCGGCCTCCAACGCATACGCAAGAGCCTGGACGGCCTCGCCGAGTTCCACACGCGCAGGGCCGAGACGGAAGTCCAGGCCGCCGAAGCAAGACTGGGGGTCCAATTCACTTCCGAGCAGAAGGAATCGGCGCGCAGGAAGCTCCGGCCCACGTACTCCAAGGAGCGGGTGGACGAAGCCTATGGACGGATCCGCGGCACGACCTCCCTGGCCGGCCTCAAGGAGTGCGACCTCGTCGTAGAGGCCATCGTTGAGGACCTCGCGGTCAAGGCCAAGCTCTTCCAGGAACTCAACGCCGCCTGCGGCCCCCGGACCGTGTTCTGCACCAACACCAGCGCCCTGCCCATCTCGAAGATGGCCGATGCTTCCGGGCGCCCCCAGCGGTTCGTCGGCACCCACTTCTTCAATCCGCCCGTGACGCTGCCGCTCGTCGAGATCATCCGCGGCGACCAGACCGACTCCGAGACCGTCGACGACGTGATGAACCTCCTCAGCGCGATGCGGAACCACCGCTACCCGCTCCTGCCGGTGCCGGTCAAGGAGTGTCCCGGGTTCCTCGTGAACCGGATTCTCGGCGCCATGCTCGAAGAGGCATACCGATGTCTCGAGGAGGGTGTAGCCAGCGCCCGCGACATCGACGCCGCGATGAAGGCAGGCGCCGGGTTCCCGATGGGACCGCTCGAGTTGAGCGACCTCATCGGCCTCGACGTGATCCAACACGTACGCAACCACATCCGGTCGCCGGACAACCAATACCAGTTCACGACCGCCCCCAAAGTCGTCGACCGATTGGTCGCCGAGGGCCGCCTCGGACGCAAGACCGGCAAAGGGTTCTTCGACTACTAACGTCCTCGTCGGAAATCGCCGCAACTCACGTGATTACCTTCGCCCCGGAGCGTGGTTCTTCGAGGTTCGTCCGAGAACCCTTTTGTGACCTCGGACCGAGCCGCCCGCATGATTCGCGCACTGGCTATTTCTTGCATCTTTGTCTCCGTCGCTCTCTCCGGTTGCTTGGGAAGGGATGGCGGCGACGAGACCGAAGAGACCGGTGCCGCGACCACCACGGCCGATGGCGGAGGGAACGTGACGAGTTTCGTCACGCTCGACTTCTACCCTGACACTGCCACCGTGGGCGAACCAATCAACATCACGTGGTCGGTCGACCCCGGCAACGAGACGGACGTCAACATCACCCATACGGCCGTCCATTGGGCCAACTTCAGGGTGTCCGACCCCTCCAGTCCGGCGGATTACGGGAACACGTCCGGGGAACGCCTCGCCACGGCGCCGGGGACGTTCGAGACTTCGTTCACCGTCAACGAATCCGCCGGCACCCTCTACGTGCGGGCGCACGCTCTCATCGAGGGCCAGAACCACTGGAGCGATGAAGTCGAGATTTCGCTCGAAGGGATCGCCAAGGGCGAGGTCCACGCCGTCGAGATCCGTGGCATCGCCGGGCTGGCCGCCTACGACCCGGACGAAATCACCCTCAAGCTTGGCGACGGCGTCACCTGGACCAACATGGACAGCGCGTCCTCGACGCACACGGCCTCCAGCGACGACGACGCGCCCGAATCGTTCGATACCGGAGACATCGCGGCCGGTTCGACGACGGACCCCGTGTTCTTCGAGACGGCCGGCACGTACAACTACCACTGCAACCGCCACCCGACCACGATGCACGCGACCATCATCGTCGAGGAGTAAAGCAGGCATCGCCGGGCGCCGGGGGGTTCGGCCCCTTACTGTGGCCCCCCCTCGCGCGGCGGCGGCCCGCAGTGGGCCCAGTAACGGCGGGCCCAGACGCGGCCGATGAGGACGCTTAGGCCGATGAAGATGAGCCCGAGCGGGGCCGCCACGCGCCAAGTGAAATTCGTGTAGCCGAGTTCGCCGGCCAACCACCAAGCACCCAGCACGATAAAGAAGAGACCCCAGAGGAGGGAGCCGATCCGGACGCCGCCACCCCATCCGCGGTGCTCGCCGTACACGCGCGCCGAAGCGCCGCGCCGCCTAAGAATGCTTTCCTGGACGTGAACCGGTTGCGTCGACGCGAACCCGAACGAGCCCAAACCTTGTAAGGCGTGCCGCGATGGGCCACGCGAGGCGCAGCGTCTTGCCGGAAACCCAACAAGCTCAACTGGTCCGCATCAGGAAAGAACACAAGGCGGCCATCCTCACGCTCGACCACGCCCCCGTGAACGCTCTCAGCCCGGCGTTGCTGCGGGAACTGCGAGCCACCCTCGACGCGCTGGAACGAGACGACGAGGCGCAGGTCATCATCCTCACGGGCGCCGGGAGCTACGCTTTCAGCGCGGGGGCCGACGTGAAGGAGCTCGCCGGCCTAGGCGCCAAGTCGGCAGAAGAACTCGTGAAACTCGGCCATGACACGTTCGGCCGCATCGCCAATTACGCCAAGCCCATCATCGCCGCCATCAACAACCTCACGCTCGGAGGCGGGATGGAACTCGCCCTCGCGTGCGACCTTCGCATCGCCAGCGACCGCGCCCGCTTCGGCCAACCCGAAGTCTGGCTCGGCCTCATCCCCGCCTGGGGAGGTTCCACCCGCCTCGCGCGCCTCGTCGGCCCCGCCAAGGCTAAGGAACTCATCCTCACCGGCCAGATGATCAACGCCCAAGAAGCGCTGCGCATCGGCCTTGTGAACAAGATCGTGCCCGACGGGGAAGAGGTGCGCGCCGCCATCGACATCGCCCGCACCATCATTACGAAGGGCGCCCCGCTCGCGGTCCGCGAAGCCAAGCGGGTCATCAACGAAGGCCTTGAACAATCCACCATCGCCGGATCGCTAAAGGTGGAAGCCAGCGGCATCCTCAAGCTCGCCCAGACGGAAGACCTCACCGAAGGCGTCAAGGCCTTCATCGAGAAGCGGCCGCCCCAGTTCAAGGGCAAGTAACGGTCTCGCATGGCCATCGAGTTCCAGTTCACGCCGCAGCAGGAGCTCTTCCGGCGCACCGTGCGCGGCCTCGTACGCAAGAAAGTCGCCCCGCACGTCTCCGAGGACAAGACGGGCCACGGACGGTTCCCCGTCGAAGCCATCCGCATCCTGGGCGCCCACGGCCTCCTCGGGATCCCCATCCCCCGCGACTACGGCGGGTCCGGGCTGGGCGAGGTCGGCTACTGCATCGCCGCGGAAGAGATCGCCAAACTGGATACGAGCGTCGCCACCATCGTCGGCGCCCACACGTCCATCAGCGCCACCCCCATCTGGCTCTACGGCAACGAGGTGCAGCGCCGCAAGTACCTTCCGCCGATGTGCACGGGTCGACGGCTTGGCGCCTTCGCCCTAACCGAACCGACCGCCGGCAGCGACGCGGCGAGCATCCGCACGACGGCTGTCCGCGACGGCGATCACTACACACTGAACGGCCGAAAGATCTGGTGCACGAATGGCGATCGCGCGGAGACCCTCGTCGTCATCGCCGTCACCGACCCGGGCCTCGGCGCCCGGGGCGGCGTGAGCGCCTTCATCGTGGAGAAGGGCACGCGAGGCTTTGACGTGGGCACCATCGAGGACAAGATGGGCATCCGGAGTTCCTCCACCGCCGAGCTCATTTTCGAGAACTGCCGCGTGCCCGCCGCCAACGTCCTGGGCCCGGTCGGCCTCGGGTTCGCCGTGGCTCTGACGGCCCTCGACGGCGGACGGATCGGCCTCGCGGCGGGCGCGCTCGGCGGCTCGCGGGAGCTCCTGGACATCGCTCTCGAATACACGACGAGCCGACGCCGCGGCGGCCAAGCTCTCTCGGACGTGCAAGCCGTCCAGTGGCGCCTCGCGGACCTGTTCACCGAGATCAACCTCAGCCAGTACCTGGTCTACCACACCGCGACCCTGGTGGAGGACTACTACCAACGCGTCGCCAACGGAGCCCACGTCCCCGAGGCGCTGCGGGAACAGATTTCGATGAACTGCGCGACGGCGAAAGTGTTCTGCAGCGAGATGAGCGGCCGCGCCTGCGAGAACCTTCTCGAACTCGTGGGCGCCTCGGGGACCCTCGACCGCAACCGGGTCGAACGCATGTGGCGCGACCAGATCATCAGCGAGATCTACGAAGGGACCAGCGAGGTCCAACGCATGATCATCGCGCGCGAACTCGCGCGCCGGGGGAGGTCGCCCTGATGGATACGATGGCGGTCCTCGTTCGCCGCGTCCCCGACCCCACGCGGCTCGCCATCGACCGCCGCACGGGGCGCCTCATCCTCGAGGACATCCCGTTCATCCTCAACCCGGTCGACCTCCAAGCCATGGAGCTGGCGTTGCGGCTGCGTGAACACCACAACTGGCGCATCGTCGTCCTCAGCATCGACCACACCGGCGCCGACAACGAGGTCCGCGAAGCCCTCGCCATGGGCGCCGACGAGGCGATCCTCCTGAGCGACCCCGCCTTCGAAGACACCGACCCCGGAAGCCAATCCCTCATCTTCCAGATCGCCCTGGAACGCTTCGTGAAACCCAAACTCGTCCTCGCGGCGGCCCGCAGCATGGACCACTCCTGGTCCAGCATCGGACCCCGCCTCGCCTACCTCCTCAATTGGCCCCTCGTCATCGAAGCCGAAGAACTCGCCATCGACGGCGAACAGGTCCGCGCCGTCGCCCACACCGGCGCCTTCCGCGCCCGCGTCGAGACGACGCTCCCCTGCGTGGCCTCCGTCGCCCGCGGCGTCATCGAACCCCGCACCGCCACCGCGTGGGGTGTGGCCGATGCCTTCGACGCGCCCCGGCTCCCCGTGACGACCTTGGCCGACCTCGACCTCTCGCCCGAGGCCCGCGCCAGCCTCCAAGGCCGCACGAAGGCCCGGCGCGTCACCCTCACGGCCCGTGACCGCCAACGCCGCATCATCGAAGGCGACGCCGACGACGTCGCCCGCGTCCTGGCGCGCCGACTCATCGACCAAGGATGGGGAGGACGCCGCCCTTGACGCCGAACGAAGCCCCGCCCGACTTCCTGGCCGCCTACTTGGCCCAACAACCCGAGACCGGTCAACCCGCGTCTTCCGCGGACGAGGAACTTCGGCCCGGCGAATGGCGCGGCATCTGGACCTGGATCCAGCGCGTCGACGGCGAAGTCCTTCCGGCCAGCCTCGAGATCCTCGGGCGCGGGCGAGAACTCGCCGACGAACTGGGCACGCGCAACGTCGCCGTCCTCTTCGGCCACGGCATCGAGAAGGATGCCGCCCGCCTCGGGGAATACGGGGCGGACCGCGTCTACGTCGCCGACCACCCGGCCCTAGCCGACTTCGGCCTCAAGTTCTACCGCGAAGCCCTCCTCGGCCTCGTCCAGGAGAAGCGCCCGGAAGCGATCATCCTGCCCGCCACGGTGCAAGGCCGCAACCTGGGGGCCCAACTCAGCGCCGCGCTTTCCACCGGCATCGTTCCCAACTGCGCCGCCGTCACGCTGGACCCCAGCGAACGCCTCATCGTGGGACACCAAACGAGTTTCGAGGAGCGGCTGCGCAGCGAGATCGTCTGCCCGGCGGACCGGCCCCAGCTCTTCACCGTGACGCCCGGGAGCTACCGCAAGCCACCGCTCGACCGGGGGCGGACCGCCACCGTCATCCCCGTCACGCCGCGCCTGCCCGAGCACCCGCCCAAGGTGCGTGTCCTCGAACGTGTCCCCGACCTCGCGCGCACGCTCTCCCAGTACGACGCTATCGTCGCGGCCGGCCTGGGCGTCGCGTCCAAGGAAAGCTTCGACCTTACCGTGGAGCTTGCGAAGGAGCTCGACGCGTACGCGGGCGCCACGCGCGGCGCCGTCGCCTGCCGGTGGGCCGACGCAGAGCGCCTCATCACGGTGACCAAGCACCGTCTGCGGCCGCGCCTCTACGTGGCGGCCGGCGTCGTGGGCGAGTATGACCACCTCAAAGCCATCGAGCAGGCCGACTTCGTCGTCGGGATCACCGACGATTCTAACGCGCCCATCGTGGAAAACGCCGACCTTGTGGGAATCGGCGACCCGGCGGAGATCCTGCGCCGCCTCGTCGATCAATTGCAGAGGGCCCGCCAGGACAAGTTCGAAATCCCTACGCCTTCTCGAACATGAGGCCCGGCTTGTACGTCGGGGTGAACCGGACCC
>CAYVGY010000141.1:0-7019 GCA_964451065.1 uncultured Halobacteriales archaeon | reverse complement strand
ATAGCCTCCCCGTCATCTTCCTCATCCAGAACAACCAGTGGGCCATTTCCGTGCCGCGCGATCGGCAGACGGCGTCCGAGACGATCGCTCAAAAAGCGCTCGCCTATGGGTTTGATGGCCTTCAGGTCGACGGCAACGATCCGCTCGCGGTGTACGTGGCCACGAAGGAGTGCGTGGACAAGGCCAAGAAGGGCGGCGGGCCGTCGCTGATCGAGGCCGTCACCTATCGACTCAGCGTCCACACCACGGCCGACGATCCCACCGCCCCCCGTGGAGGCGCCGCATGAGGCTCGTCACCCTCCTCAAGAAGGAGGCCCGGGTCCTCCTTCGCAGCCGCCTCCTCCTCATGGTCCTCATTCTCTACCCGCTCGTCCTCGTAGGCATCCTCGGCTACGCGTTCAGCCAGCCTCAGCGGATTCCCATCGCCATCGTGAACGAGGACCTCGACGAGACCGGCAGGCCCGACACTGGGGTCGTCCCGCCCGTCTCCCCCGGCGACGAGCCCTACATCGTATCGAGCACCGACATCATCAAACGCATCAAATCCCTCGAAGACGACGGGTTCATCCGCGTCCTGGAGACCAACTTCGCCGACGGCCGCGCCAAACTCCTCGACGGGGAAGTCCAGGCCATCGTCCAGTTTCCCGCCGGCTTCGCTGACAAACTAGCCGGCTACCAGCAGGCCGCGGCGGCGGTCGTCACCATCGACAAGTCGGACCCCGTCCGGTCCAGCTTCATGAACCTCACGATCCAAGGCGTCGTCCGCGACTTCCAGGAAGAGGTCGTCAACAAGAAAGCCGACCGCATCCTCAACTACCTTCGCCTCACCCTCAACATCGAACCCGACTGCCGCTCCGAAGGCGCCGACGTCTGCCCCGGCTTCCCCGGCGTCGTGAGCCGGCTGCGCCAGGTCGAACAGAATGCCACGCTCTCGACCGAGAACCGCCAACGCATCCTCGACTCCATCGCCTTCATGGAAGAAAAGGTGATTCCCAACCTCCAGGTCGCGGACCAAGTGGTCCGCAGCATGGCGCTGCCGCTCCAAGTCAACATCAAGGGCGAATCGAGTGGCACCGACCAGATCCGCGACCTCGTCATCCCCGCCGCGCTCGGCCTCAGCATCTTCTGGACGGGCAGCATCGCCACCAGCAGCCTGGTCGTCTACGAACGCGAATCCCCTGCCTACACCCGCCTGCGCATCACGCCCGCCAGCGCGCTCTCCATCTATGGGAGCAAGATCCTCCTGACCGTCCTCATCATCCTCGGCCAGACCCTCGTCATCCTGGTCGCCGTCACCTCCGCCTTCGAAGCCACCGTCGACAACCTCCCGCTCACCATGCTCATCCTCCTCCTCAGCACGCTCGCGAGCGTCGGCCTGGGCCTCCTCCTGGCCGGCCTCACCCGGGACGTCAGCAGCGTCGTCCTCTTGAGCGTCCTCATCACGTTCCCCATGCTCTTCCTCTCCGGCCTCTTCTATCCGGTCGACTTCATGCCCGAAGCAGCCCAAGTCTTGGCTGCCCTCTTCCCCTTGACGTACACCGTGACCGGGCTCCGCGGCTCAATGCTGCGCGGCTTCGACTTCGCGGACGGACAGGAGACGGTCGTGGCGCTCGCCCTGTTCGCCGTCATCCTGTCGGCCGTCGGGTTCTTCTTGAGCCGTCGACTGGAACTCCGGCGATAGGCGTTCGCCGGTTCTTTTGCGCGGTTTGAACGCAAGACCTTAGTAGCGGAGCCGAACCCACGGCACCCGGCCCCAGCGGCCCCGTGAACCTCGATGAAATCGAACAACCGCATGATCACGAGCATCGGAATGTTGACCACCCTGGCCTTGGTGGGCCTTCTCCAACCGTCCGCCACCGCCGCGTCCGCCGGCGCCAACGCCACAGCCGCTTCGGTTTGGACATCGAACATGGT
Source organism: uncultured Halobacteriales archaeon (assembly GCA_964451065.1). Classification (GTDB taxonomy): domain Archaea; phylum Thermoplasmatota; class E2; order JACPAO01; family JACPAO01; genus CAYVGY01. Next base: position 5,105 of record CAYVGY010000141.1, on the reverse strand, counting down.
CGTGGGAGTCACCGGGACCACCGACTCGTTCACCCTCCGCAGCAGCATCACGCTCGACGGATTCGCGACCGTCCCGGAAAAGTCGAACGGCGCCGACCTCTCCTGGTCCATCGTCCGCGGCTCCCTACGCCGGGACTGCTACTGGCCGCCCTTTGGCTCGCTGACTTGCACCGGCGCCGACACGTTCACGCTGCTGTCGGGCACCGACGCCGCCGCCGTCACGCTTCGCCTGGGCGGCCCCACGGGCATGTGGTCGACGGTCGCGTTCGTCGCCTAGAGACCCCGCCGGCGGAGGGACTTCGGTCCCCCGCCCCCTCCCCCCCCCTTTTTCTGAGGAGCGTCGGCGGCGCCAGCTCGAAATACCCCTGGCACGTGACGGACGCGTGGCGATGCCCGGCCTCGCCGACTTCTTCGAGTTCAGCCTCAGCCAAGGACAACTCTACGGAGTCTTCTTCCTCTTGGGCAGCTTCGCCGTCGCCAGCCTCAGCGATTTGCGGCGACTCTCGGCGCAACGTGAATTCCTGGAAGTCTGGGGCTTCTTCACGCTCGTGATGCTCGCCCTCGAGTTTTACTTGCAGGACTTCGCCTTCGACGCCGTCACGGGCATCAAGTGGGGCCTGATGGTCCTGCTGGCCGCCCTTTCGTGGGAGAAAGTCGGAGGCATCTTCCGGCTCGCAATCGCCGACGTGGCGGCTTGCCTGGCCGTGGCCAGCCTGCTGGCGCCCGGGTACATCGTTGGCTTTTGGATTCTCCTCAAGCTGTCGGACTTCGTGGTGCGGCCCATGCTCCCCCGGTTCGGAAGTTCCTACCCCTTCATGCCGGTCGTCACGGCCGCGACGGTCCTCATCCTGGGCCTCGCCTGGTACGCGGGTCCGCTGCTGGCGCGAGTTTAGGCGCTACAAGAACTCCGAGAGCTTGGCCCTGCGGAGCCTGTCGGGGGCGAAGCTTTCCTCCACGAAGCGACGCGCGAGCATCACGCGTTCCTTCGTGTAGGCGTCGACGGCGTATCGTTCGGCGACTTGCACGCACAGCTCCAGGTACTTTCGGACGCCGGCCTGGGGCACCGTGAGCGTGAGGGGGTTGTCGCAGGCCTTGGACGGGTCCTTGGGGTCGACGCGGGCCATGCACTTGCCCCCTAGGGGGACGCGGCGGTACTTGGCGTTGCACCTGGTGCACCGGAGCTTCTGTTTGGCGAACGCCTTGAGGTTCCCCAGCACGTCCGGCAGGAGATGCGTCGAGAGGACGCGGGCGGCCACGTCCGCGGCGTCCACGGCGCGGATTCGTTCCGCCAGGCGCAGCTGCGCATCCATCTTCTCCCTCATGGACTCGAGCGTCTTGTAGCTCGACTCCTTGGGCGCCTCGTTGATGGTGGACGTCTCGTGGGTGTAGCCGAAGCCCTCGTACATCGATGGGCTTCCAAGGCGGTCGGCCACGAGGCCCATCGTCTTGGCGAGCTCCTTGGCGGGGCGGTGCCGCTCGGTGGCCTCGTAGAAGGCCAGGGGGTACCGGAACAGGGTGTCGACGTTGTGAGCCTCCTTGTCGATCTCCCGTGGGTCGATCCGGAGGGAGAGGACGAGGGGAAGGTCCATGAGCCCACCCCGCCGGTCGGGGATGAAGGCCTTACTGAAGTTGAGGAGGGCGTCGAGCAGCAGGAGGAGACCGTCCTCGTCGCCGTCGCAGTTGCGGCGCTTCCCCGTGTGGAAGTAGGGGTGGGCCCAGCAGACCTGACTGTTTGTGAAGCCGATGATGCGCCCAAGCACGGCTCCGCTCGTGTGGGGGGCAAGGCCCGCCACGAGGTGGCCCACGAGTTCCGTGGGGCGCGAGACGCCGTAGAAGGGTTCGAGGCCGTAGAAGCGGGTCAGGAGGTCGTCCACGAACCGCGCCACGCGGACGAAGTACTGCCCACAGGTTCGGGAGGGGACGATGTCCTGGACGCGCAATTCCAGGATTTGGTCGGGCGTCGTCAGCGGTCGGCCGTGGATGTCGCGTTCGTAGCCGAGCTCGCGCAGCCTCTCGATGGGCGTGCCCACCTCCAATGGTCGAAAATGAGTGAGGGGGGCGTCCGTGAGGTCGAACCGGCATGTGCCGTCCTTGAACGTGTAGACGTCGTGGAAGGCCCGCAGGATGCCCTTAGCCAGGGGCTCGGGCGTCTTGCTCTTGGAGATGAGGCCGACCACGCCTTTCACCTTCTCGGGTCGCTGGGTCAGCCGGAGGCGGTGGAGGGCGGCCTCGAGTTCGAGGGCGACCGGGACGGCGACCTCCCCAGGCTCGCCGGGATCGGTGCGCGCCCCGCAGACGCACCGGGTCCAGCACGTCCCCTTTCCGCAGGCGGGGCAGGAGCGCCGCGCGACCTCCAGGCGGACGCTGCCTTTCTTGGCCGCCTCCAGGAGGTCGCGCTGGAGGCCGCCTGCGTGCCCGAGCGGAAAAAGGCCGTGGACGGGGGGATCCATTTTCCGGGCATCCGCCTTCTCGGGCCGACCCATGCGGGCCCCGATGCGCGTAGGCGCTCGTGGTTTGACGGCGATGCCCAGGTTCTGGCCCACCCAGGCGACCGTGGGGTATCGTTCGTTCGCGAGGGGGTCCGAAGGGGCTGGCGTTGCGGGATCGAAAACGACCTGTTCGCCCTGGGCCCGCAGTCCGAGCCCCCGGACGAGGGCGGGGGCGAACTCGCGCACCACGAGCCGACCCTCCTGTTCCTGGTGGGGGCAATTGAGGGCGACGAGGAGTCCCTTGTCCGCGTCGTTGCGGGGCCACGCGAGGGCGTCATCCGTCCACCGACCCTGCTCGGCGAGCCGGCCCGCCAATGCAATCGCGTCGGCCAAGGGGACATCGTGCCAGAGCAGCGTTTGGTACGGATGGAGCGGGACGCCGTAGGTGCGGCTCCACTCCAGGGCCTCGTCGAACGAGGGTCGCGGGACGCTCGCCAGGTGCTCGGCGACGGCGTCTCCGACGCGGGCCCGCAAGGCCTGCGTCCACCATTCGATGGTGAACGACGCCTCGGACAGCACGGCGTTGTTCCCCACGAATTCGCCAAACGTGATTCGAATCTCGCCCAGGTCCGTGATCTGCCGGATGCGATCCTTGACCGCGCGCCAATCCTCCACAGTGTCGAGGCGGCGCAGCTCGCCGTCCTCCAGGAGAACCGTCGGTCCGTCAAGTTCGGCGCACGGCGTGACGACGGTCCCTTTTCCGGGGCGTTCGAGCTTGAGCTGGGTGCCGACCGAGAGAAACTCGTCGACGGCGTACATGGCGACGGGGTGAATGGCCGTGGCCGCGATCCCGCACGTCAGGCCCCGGCCGTACCGGAGGCGGAACCCGCCCGGCCGACTGGGGTGGGCGAGGACCGGGCGGCCGGCGATGAGTTCCTGGATGAACTTGTCGCTGGCCTCAATGTCGGTCACTTCGTCGCCCGCCTGCTCGACGGCGGCCCCCTTCTTGGCAGCGAAGGCTTCCAAGAACTGCCAGTCCTTGAGTCCCAGTTTGCCCACGTGCTTCATGATCTTGGCGGCCTTCTGCGTGAGGCCTTCGGCGAGCACAAGGACGGCCCCGCCTCGCAATTGGTTCGTCTCGACGCGGGGGAGGTCGCGGTGGCCCGTCACCTCCTCTTTCTCGGTTCCTTCCCCGTTGATGCAGACGGGGCAGTTACGGACGATGAGTTCGATCTCGGCCGCGCTAGGCACGTATTGGAGGTGCGCCGCCTGCTTGTACGCGGGCACCTCCTCCTTGAGGCGTTCGATTTCGGCCTCGGTGGGGACGTAGCGTCCAATGCTGAGGTCGCGCCGGACCACATCGGCCAGCAGCACGCTCATGGCCTGGGCGGTGCCTCCGGCCGCGCGGATGGGCCCGGCGAAGTAGAGGTCGACGTAGTTTGTGCCATCGCCGTTGAACCCAAGCTGCACCTTGGCGATGCCCTCCAGCGGCGCGACGAGGATTCCTTCCGTCAACACGCTAAGGCCGGCGCGGACCGCCAGGTCGATGGCGGCCTCCGGCCTGTCGAAGGCTCGCAAGTCGCCCCGGGCGATGCGCCGCGCGGCCTCAAGGGCCACGGCCTCGCGGTCCTTGAGCTGGAGCGTGAGCTCGCGCACGAGGGCGGCCACGCCGGCCAGTTCCGTCTGGGCCTCGACTCGAGCGGCCAGGTCTTCGGCCAGGACGATCTCCACCTCGGTGGACGGATCCCAGCCGACGTGACGGGCCTGGCGCGCCGCCGCCAGGGCGCGCTCAGCCTCGTTGCGCAGGTGAAGGAAATAGGCCTCCATCGCGGGGGACGCAACGGCGGCCGTGGTCTCCGGTGCGGCGAGCGCGCTCCCCATCCGGCTGCCCAACTCGGGGCCGGTACTAACGCGTTGCGGGGTCCCAACGCCTGGAGACGGCGCTGCCGTCCAGGCGGACGCGACGGCGGACGTCCGTTGCGGCCTACGGCGACGATTGCACCGCGCGCGCGAAGCCGGGGTCGGGCGCCACCCCAACGCCGGCCCGGTCCGGCGTCCGAACCCGGCCGCCAGGGGTCTGGAAGCCGTGGAAGGGATCGGCGGCCAGGAGTTCGTGGCCGTCGAGGTCGGCGTAGTCGAGGACGCCGGTGAAGGCGGCGGCGGCCGCGATCCCGAGGCTGGACTCGAGATTGCACCCCATCATGATCTTCCAGTCGGCGTCGCGAAGAATCTTGACGATGCGACGGGCCTCGTACGGGCCTCCGCACTTGGAGAGCTTGATGTTGCCGCCGTCGCCGGCTTGGGCGCGGACGAGTTCGGCGGCGCTGGCGGCGTCGAGGAGCGGCTCGTCCAGGATGATGGGAATGCCGAACCGGGCGGCGAGAGACGCCGACTCGGCGAGGCGGTCGCGGGGCAGCGGTTGTTCGACGAATTCGATCTCGTGGCGTTCGAGGAACGCGAGCCGCCCCGCCGCCTGCGCGGGGCTCCAAGCTTCGTTGGCGTCGACGCGCAGCGTCGCCGCGGGATAGTGGTCGCGCAGCGCGTGGACAACCTCCTCGTCGTGGGGGCTACCGAGTTTGATCTTGAAACAGGTCCAACCTTCGGCTGAGCGCGCCGCCGCCTCGGCCAGGACGGTCTCCTTGGGGCCGAGGCTGAGCGTGATGCTGGAGCGGGTCT
>CAYVGY010000140.1:0-7071 GCA_964451065.1 uncultured Halobacteriales archaeon | reverse complement strand
GTGGCCCATGGTGTTCCAGTCGCCCCAATACACTTCGGGCTGGCCGTCGCCGGCGGCATCCAGGACGATGGGATGCGTGTAAGTGAGCGGGTTGCCGGTGGGGTCCTGGCGGCCCCAGAGCAGTCCGCCTTGCTGGTCGAGCGCGAGCAGGAGGGCATGGTCGTTGGCGAAGTTGGTGGCGTCGTGGCTGTCGCGGGCCCCCACGACGACGTCGGGGCCGCCGACTCCATCGAGTTGGGCGATGGTGGCCCCCACCGGCATGCTACCGCTTCCGAGACTGAATCGGGACAGGACGTTGAAGCTCCACATCCAGCCGCCGGTGCGGCCGTTGAGCGCGGCCACGAGGCCGCCGTCGGACACGTGGACGACGTCGGGCCATCCGTCGCCGTTGAGGTCGCCCACGGTGGGTTCGGCGTTTCCGCCGCCCAGACAATTCTTCCAGTAGATAGCGCCGTTGTCCCGGAGCGCGTACACGCCGCGTTCTTCCGTGCCGGCGAGGATTTCGAGCCGACCGTCTTTGTCGAGGTCCGCCAGGACGGGTTTGCTGTCCATGCCCGGGTTGGCGTGGCAATCGGTGAGGCGGCGCTCCCAGAGCTTGACGAACACGAACTGGGCGCTGGTGCTCGCCGACGGGTCGAACAGATAAGAGGTGATGGTCGCCGCGGAGTTTGCGACGATGAGGCGGGGCACGCCGCCTTGGCTCGTAATGGTGACTTCGGGTCCGTTGAAGGAGCGGGCGCCCCAGTTGGCGGGGAAGGTCGTGCGCAGTTGGGTGAGGAGTGTGCCCGTTTGGGAGTCGAAGACGTAGATCCATTGGTTGTCGTTCTGCGCGATGATCTCCAGCCTTCCGTCGCCGTTGATGTCGAAGACCTTCGGCGGGTTCCCGTCGAAGGCGCCAAACGCCTCGATGGGTTGTGCGCTCCCGGACGTGGTCGTGAGGGCGCGCGTCGTGGCTCCGGTCGCCAAGGGCAGCACGTAGAGCAGGAGGGGAACCAAGAGAAGGACGGCAACCCCGGGCGCGATTGGTCGGCGCATGGACAGTGGAAACGCCTTATCTCATCGTATTAGAGGCATCTGGTACGACTGTCCGGGACCGAAAAATTGCCCACTCAGCGGGGGGTTACGTTACCCGTTGCGTTTCGCCACGAGGTCGAAGTGCGCGCGCTTTGGCCCGTCGTGGCGCACCACGCCATGGTCGTACCCACCGCGTCCCTTCTGGTTTGAACCCGGCCGCCGCAAAGGTGCCGGAACGGCCTCGATGCGTCGCGGAGATGCCCATCGTGTCGTGGGGATAACCCTCGACGATCACGGCTCCGTTCTGGCGCGCATAGGCGACGGCTCCCCGCAGGAGCCGCTCCGGGATCCCTCGTCCTCGGTGAGATCGGCGAAGGAAGAAGCAGAGCACGGTCCACGTGGGCTGGTCGTCCACTTGGGGCATCGTGCGGGAGCGTGCGAGGCGCGCGTACGTCTCGTGAGGCGCAACCGAGCACCACGCGACGGGCTCCATGCCTTCGTACGCAAGGACGCCCACCGGTGTTTCCGTCCTGACCCGATTCCCCATGGCTTCCCGCTTGTGCTCCCTGGTCATCTCGTGGCTGCGACGAGACCGGTAGAGCATGCACCAGCAAAAGCGCGGACAGCCGCGGGCGGCCAAGAGGCGCGCAAAGTCCTTCCATCGTTCCGGCGTCACAGGTCGGACGAGGAGCCGCCGTTCGTCCACGGCGCGTTAGCGACGTCGGCTTGTGAAGGGAAACCGGGCCGAAACGACGAGGCGACTTTCACCCGCCTGGGGCCAAGCCTGAAGAGGACGGTCGACGCCTGTTGCGGGGATGGCGCGTTACCAGTACAACGACAACCTCCATTCGCAGCTGGCGCGCGCCGGGCGACCCGCGCAGCGTCGCATCGAGGCCCCCGCGCGCCCCCCGTCCATGGCCCATGGGTCGTGCCGTGTCATGGAGTTGGCCTCGGAACGCGCCTTGAACGATTTTACGATGGGCGGAACGGTCCGCGGCGTGGCGTGGTCGCTCAACCCCTACGTGGGTTGTGTCCACGCCTGTGCCTATTGCTACGTCCCAAGCACGACGCATCTCGAACGGAACCGGTGGGGTTCCTATGTCACCGTCAAGGAAAACCTCCCTCATCTTCTGCGCCAAGAAGTCAAGATCCGCCCGCGACGCACCGTTTACATCTCGACGGCCACGGACCCGTACCAGGCCGCGGAACGAGAGCACCAGACCACACGGCGTTGCCTCGAGATCCTGCTCCGACACGACTGGCCGATCGAGATCCTCACGCGGAGCCCGTTGGTGTTGCGCGACCTCGACCTCCTGAAGCGGTTCACGCGCGTCCGAGTGGGCCTGAGCGTGCCCACGCTCGACGAAAGGGCCCGACGCTTGTTGGAACCTAACGCGCCCCCCATCCGGGCTCGGTTGGCCGCGCTTCGAAGCCTTGCGGACGCCGGGCTTCCGGTGTTTGCCAACTATTCGCCGGCCTACCCCTTCACGAACGGCGTCACCGCCGGGCGAGTCGCCGAGGCTCTGCAGGCCGCCGGTGCCCAATGGGTGAACACGTCGCACTGGCGTCGGGTCCCGACGTTTCTCGGTCCTCTGTGGGACCGTCTTCACGAAACCGAATGGGAACCGCTGGCGCGCCACTTGGCCAACCCCCAGAGCCAGGAAACGCTTCGCGGACAACTCTCGGTCGCATTCAAGCGGGTCGGCCTTCCCCTCCGCGCCGGCTTCTTCAATCCCATCTTCGACCTAACGCCGCCATACGAAGCGACAAGCCAACTGAAGCTGGAACGCGGGACCGAGCCGGAGCCCGCGGTCGGCAGCGTGTCGGCGGTGCCGATCTTGACGGCCTCCCTCGCCGACGTTTGAGGTCTCGCAGTAACCGATGCGCCAGGGGGCCCAGCGAAGGGAAACGTTGTTCCCGGCGAGAACCCGCGTCGGGCGTTAACGCCCCGCCGTTCCTCTCGAGGAGCCCAAGCCGAAGCCGCCAAGGAGATGCGGAAGCAGAAGCCCACGCCGAGCGGAGCCCGGAGCCACAAGCGGGCCATCGCCATCGGGGCGGCCAGAGCCCCGTGGAATCCGTGCCCGGGCGCCAGTGGCCCGTCCCGGGCGACGTTGTCGGGGCGGTCTCCGGTTCCCCTTCCTGGCGGCCGGGCCCCCCAAACAGGTTTCCCTAGTAACCTTCCAACAAGGTTCATATAGGCAGACGCAAAGAGAAGAGTTCTTACGTCCCCGGCGCCGATGACTGGGGCTACCCATGATTCCAGTGATTCGCATGAATCCGGACACAAAGAAGACCCCGACAACGTCCACGCCTCCGACCGATTCGGAGGACATGGAATACACTTGGTGGTAAACCCACCCTCTCTTCCTGAACGCGGAACCCTTCTTGGGGCCATGAGATCGAACCGATGGGCCCCCGATGCTGATCCCCAGCGGAGGCTCCCCCGGCGGCCGGGCCTATGTGGCGCCTTCCAAAGCCGACTTGAGTCGTTCTAGGTTCTTCGGTACGTCCCGGCCGAGTTCCTCGGCGACGACCCCCTCGAACATGGCGGCGAAGCCGAGCAACTCGCCCTCGACGGTCCATTGGGCGCGCGTCCCGCCGGTCGAGTCCGCCAGCGCGTAGACGCTGCGCAGTTCGACCATCTTGCCTTTCGTCGTGAACACGATGCGGCGTCCCGGCTGGTGTTCCACGAGTTCTTGGACGCTCTTGATCTTGCGCCCCATTGTCTCTTGGACGCGTTCGTAGGTGGCCCCGACCGTGCCGGTGTCGCCGCCGGTGCGCACGAGGTGCACGACGCCCTTTTGCCACTTGGCGTCGTTCTCGGGGGCCGCCAGGAAATCGCCCACGTCCCGGAGGGGCCGGCGAATCTCGACGGTGCCGTCGATCTTGAACGCCATGGAGTCAACCCGTGGGTGGCGCGCCGCCGGCCTGCATCCGGCCCATCCCTTCCTGGATTTCTTCCTGGAGGGCGCCGGCTTCCTGCTGAAGGCGGACGGCCGCTTCGGACAGTCGTTGCATCTCGGCGCGCAGGTCCTCTTCCCGCTTCTTGAGCCGTTCGCGGGCTTCGTCCCACGTTTTCTCGACGCTGTAGCCGGACCCGATGCCCGAGATGACGCGGTCGGTCTTGGCGACGGTGCCAAAGAGGAAGGTGTTGGCGCCCAGCGGAACGAGGACGTCCTTGCTCTTCTCCTTCTCGAGGCCTTCGAGCGCCTGACGGGCGTCGACGGTCTCCGTGAGGATGGCTTGGAGGAAGTTGAGTTGGCGCGACACCGCCTCGATCTGGCGGTTGTACGTATCGAGGACGGCCAAGGCTTGCTCGATGTCGATGGTGGAGGCGGCGGCGTCGGGCATCAGGCCTTCAACCCGGCCGAGAACCGGACCACGGGGTTCTCGACCTGGTCCGGGGCGACTTCCGAGACCTGCCCGATCTTGACGAGCCGGCGGGGCACGCCGTGCTTGCTGCCGAGGATCGAGAAGATGTACTCCTTGGCGGCGTCGGGCGTGTCGGCCACGACCTCCTTGTTGAAGGGTTGCGTGTGGTGGGCGACGCGGAAGTTGCCCTGCACGCGGAACACTTTCTTGGCCATGGGGAGGGCGCGGGAGGAAAGGGTGGGTCTTTAAGCTATCGGCGCGGCGGCTATTGGGATTTGGGCGCCACGGGAAGGAAGCCCAGGGCGTCTTCGACGCGGCCGATCTCGATGCTGGTGGAGGCATCCCCGATGACGGCGCCGCGGCCGTTGGCCACGAGTCCAGCCCCGATGAGGCCGGTTCCGTGGTTGATGGTGCCCACCATGACGTCGCGTCCCAGGGCGCGGCGGGTCTCCTCCCGTTCTTCCGGGGTCGACTTCGGGTGGACGAGGACGCCGTGGGCGGTGGCGACACCGGCCATGCCGACGTTGCCGAGGCCGGCTAGGGTGCCGCGGTGGACGGGGACCTCGAGCGCTTTCTCGAACCAGCGGACGGTGCGGTCGGAGTAGTCAGGGTTGCAGAGGGCTCCGGTGTCGTTCACGAGGAGGTTGTTGCCGGCGGCGTTGAGCCGGTCGTCGAGGACGAGGAGGGGCAATCCGGCCTTGCGAAACGCGGTGAGTTCCCGCCGCGTGGCGAAATCGGCAACGACGATGCCATGCCGGTTGGCCGCCAGGAGGGCGCCCACGAGGCTTGTGCCGCCGACCGTGGAGGCGACGCTGGGCACTTCGAGGGCCTCCTCGAATTGGGCCCGCTGTTTGGCGCCCACGGAGGGCGGAAGGAAGCAATGCGTCTCCGTCGCGCGCGCGAACACGCCCACGTTGGGGTTGCCGGCGACGTTGAGCAGGCGGAGCACGGGGACCCCTTGGCGGCCTTCGTCAGGCCTGGCCGGCGAGCTTGCGGGCTTCCTTGACCCACTCTTCGGCGATGGCTTCCGTCACCGGTTGCCGCGTGGGCGGCCGTTCGACGGACTTGAGGTACGCGTTGGCCTTTTCCACGATGGCCGTGGGCGAGAGCGCCGAGAGTTTCTTCACGCGGTCGATGCCGGCGCGCACCAAGAGCTCCGCGTATTGGTTGTTGATGGTGTCGAGGCGGTCCAGGTCGGCCATGCCCTGCCAGGTTTGGAGAAGGGTGAGCGAGATGCTCGTCTTCTTGGCAAGGTCCGCGGCGTCGGCGGCCAAGAGCTGGTCCATGAGGCGGACGTTGACCTTGGCTAGTTCGGCGTCGAACTTGGGTCCGATGCCTTCGATATCGATGACCTTGCGCTCGCTCCACGGGACTTTCTTGTGGGGCTCGATGGCGAGGGTCTGCTTGGCCTCCGGCTTCGCCGTTTCCTCGGTGTCCGCCTTCGGTTTAGCCTCGGTGGCCTTCTCCTCCTTGGCCTCTTCCTTCTTCCTCTCTTTGCCTTCTTCGGCCTTTTCCTTGCGCGCGGCGATCTCGCCACGGATGGAGTCCTTGACCTCGAGGTCGGGCAGCGACACTTCGATGACGCCGTCGTCGAACTTGCGCGCGCGCACACGGATGCGCGAGGGCACCGTGTACATGCCGCGGGCCCAAATCTTCTCGTTCACCGACGCGTCGATCCAGACGTCCTCCGACTTCATGTGCTTGCGCAGGTACTTCTTGATGTGGCGGATGGCGCGGTCGGCCTGGTGGTTGCGCGGCGATGACTTGACGTCGCGCAGCGGGATTGTGTAGATGCGTTCGAGTTCCTGGGTCGCTTTGTCGGCCATGGGTCGTCACCTACTTCTTGAGCTTGTTCTTGCGCCACGTGCGTTGCTTGGGGTGGCGGGTGAACCGGCGCGCGGTCCGGATCATCACCCAGGCGGGGACGCGGCGGTTCGTCTTGTCGGCGCGCAGGAGTCGGCGCTTGCGGGCTGCGGGCTTGCGTGCGGTCATCGTCATTTCCTCCGGATGTTGATGTCGCGACCCGCCGGCTGGAGCCGGGCGAGGATCGCCTTGAGTTGGTCGTCGGTGATCTTGCCTTGGAGCCGGCCCGACTGGGCCAGCTGCACGAGTTGGGCCTCGAGGCTGCGCGCGTCCTCGGGGCGCGCCAGGCGGACGCGCGCCAGGCGTTCGCGGGCTTCGGGCGTGAGGATCTGGCGCATGAGGGCCTCGATCTGCGCGTCCTGTTCTTCGCGGGCGACGGCTTCTGCTTCTGCTTGTTCCAGGGTGCCGCGTTGTTGGGCGGCGGCGCGGGCCTGGAGTTCGGCCATGCGGCGTCGGCGGATGGCTTCCAGTTCGTCGTCGCCCAACGCCGTTCGCCTCGTCTAGTACTTCTTGAGCTCGGGGATCTTGGCCTCGAGCTCCTTGGCCGCCTCGTGCGCGAGGTTGTCGAGGAGCTTGCGGCCTTTGCCGGTCACGACGCGGCCCTTCCCTTTGATGGCCTGCACGTAGCCGGCGGCCTCGAGTTGCCGCAGCGCCACGCGTGCGATGGATCGGGAGCCCGCGCGCGCCCGGTTGGGTTTGCTGCCGCGGTCGCGGGAGCCGCCGTAGCGGCTGGAGAGGTGGATGACGCCGATGGGGCCCTCGATGTAGACGCGGCGCAGGACCGAGGCGACGCGCAGGTGCCACCAGTCGGGGCTGTACGGG
>CAYVGY010000139.1:0-7074 GCA_964451065.1 uncultured Halobacteriales archaeon | reverse complement strand
CAGGCGCGTACTGGTGCCGGGAGTCCTCGTCCTTTCGTTGGTGTTGGCCGGCTGCACGAGCCCGGCGTCCGAACCGGTCGAACCCGATTCCGGCCCCTCCATCGACGTGGCCGCCATCGAAGTCCCCGAAGGCGCCACCCTCGAGGTCCTCGAAGAGGGAGCGGCCCTCGTCTGGAGCCAAGTCGCCGTGCCGTTTTCGAAGAACGTCACAATCCCCGAAGGCACGACAATCGTCCGCCTCATCTCCAAGCAGGGACCCCAGACCCTCTTCGGCGTCGGCATGTCCCACGCCGAGACCGGCCGGCGGCGCTGCAACACCCTCGGCGTGCAATCCTGGGACCTGAACATCCTCGGGACGCGTTCCTGCACCGGACTCACCGCCGTCGACGACCTGCCGGTCGAGTGGAAGATGGGCGTGAGCTCCGGCGGGGCGGCGACCGCCGACTGGGTCCGCGTCGAATTCTTGGACGGGCCCTTGGACGGCCCCGCTGCGTTGCTGGACCTCTCCCAGCTCAGCCCCATCCAATTCGCCCTCAAGCCCACGGAGTCGCTGCGCCTCCCCAGCTTCGACGGCGCCGAACTCTACGTCGAAGTCACGCGGCCCGACGCCCCCGGCCCCTTCCCCGTCGTCATCTGGAGCAGCCCCTACGAGGAACCCAACCACGTCGCCGGCGAACCCAGCGCCTGGACCTACTTCGTCCACGACTGGGCCCGCCGCGGATACGCCGTGGTCGCGGCCGACGTGCGCGGCTACGGCCACAGTGACGGCTGCGTCGAGGTCTGGGGGCTCAACGAGCAGAAGGACCAGGCGTTCCTCGTGGACTGGGCGGCAAGCCAGCCCTGGAGCGACGGCAACGTCGGGTTCTACGGCCAGAGCTACGTCGCCACGACCCCCGTGGCGGCCGCCGTCCAGGCGCCCCCCGCGCTCAAGGCCATCATCGCGGTCGCGCCCGTCATCAACTCGTACAACGACTGGCACTTCGGCGGCGTGCCCAACGGCGAAAGCCAACTCAGCCCCGTGGCCTACCAAGTCCTGACGGGCGGCGCCGGCAACGCCGAACCCACGGACATGGACGCCCTCACCCGCATGGGCAACGGGGTCTGCGACCCGACTCTTACGGCCCGGGCCAACGACCCCCGCGCCCTCTACAACTCGTTCTACCAAGAACGCGACTTCAGTTTGCGGGCGAGCCAAATCACGGCCGCGGTGCTCTACACCCAGGGTTTCACGGACTCCAACGTCAAGAGCGCCATGATCCCGGGATGGTTCAACGACATCACGGCCCCCAAGCTGGGCCTCTTCGGCCCGTGGGTCCACCAGCACCCCACCCGCGCCGACAACGAAGTCCTCATGCTCGCCTGGCTCGACCAGTACGTGAAGGGCAAGCCGGTTGGCCTCGAGAAGCTCGCGCCCGCCTACGTCACGACGGCCCAGGGCACCCAGCGCGCGGCCCAAGAATGGCCCGCCGTTCAGGCCAACACGACGTCGTGGTACCCCGATTTCGGCCGGGACACCCTAGGCCAGCAACCCTCCGACGGTTCGGCCGACCTCCTTCTTGACGGCCTCGACGTGCTCGGCCCCGTCCCCACCTCTGCCAAGAAGCTCCTCGCGTTGGAGGGCGGCGTCCCCGAGCCGACGACCGTCACCGGCCAAGGCGCGCTACACCTCAAAGGCACGCTCGCCGGAGCCAACAACGCCTACGTCGCCGCGTTCCTTTACGACGTCGGCCCCGATGGCGCCGCCCGCGAGTTCACGTTCGGCATGATCAACCTTGCCCACCGGAACGGTCACGACAAGTACGAACCCTTGGCACCCGACCAAGGCTTCGTGGCCGACCTCCCGCTCCTGCCGACCGAATGGACCTTGCAGGAAGGACACAGCTTGCGGGTCCTCCTGCGCGCCGCCCAACTCAACGACTGGTCCGCCGTTCAACCGAGCCAGCCTGGGATCCTCACGCTCGCCGGCGGCGCTGACGGCGTCGCCTTGACGTGGGCGACGGCGCCGATCGAGGACGCGACCCCGCTCCCCGCGACGGCGCAGCCGTAGACGGTGCGTCGACCCGGCGCGGCGGCCGCGACACACAAATTGGGCGACAGTTCTTCAATCGGCCGGGGCTTGCTGGCCTTGGGCGTGGCCATGAATCGTGCGGGCGTGATCGTGCTTTCGTTTTCTTCCGTCCTAGTGGGCTCGTTGGTGTTCTCCGGGGTCGGAGCCGCGACCCCAACATGGAACCTGGAGGAGGGAATCCGTTTCGCGGGCGCCGTCCCGGACGCCTTTCCTTTGGGGGACGGACGACTTCGCCTCTACTACGCCGAGCAGGGAATCCGGGCCGCCGTCTCCGAGGACGGGCTCAGCTTCGTGCCCGAATCGGCCGAGCGGTTGCTGGAGGGTTTTGGCGCCGACCCGACCGTGGTTCAGTTGGCCGACGGATCGTACCGGCTCTATTACAAGGTGCTGGGTGTGCAAGGGCCAGGCGGGCCGGACCAGCAGCAGCACCGCATCCACACCGCGTCCTCCATGGACGGTCTGAACTTCACGGATGAGGGATTGGCCATCAGGCAACGCTCGGATGGGTCTTGGGTCAGCGTGCCGGATGCGGCGGTGCTCCCCGATGGGCGCGTGCGGGTCTTCTATGTCTCGGAAGAGTCCGTGAAATCGTCTACCAGCACCGACGCGACCGGGCGTCAGTTCGTGGAAGACCCTGGCGTCCGGTTCCCCAGTGTCGTCGACCCTGATGTGATGCGCGTCGGCGACGTCTGGGTGATGACGTTCTCAACACCTGCAACCACGCGCGCCAACGCAGAGCACCCGCAACACCTGGGCTATGCCGTCAGCGAGGATGCCTACTCGTTCCAGTGGGTCGAGGACATCTATCGCGAAGACCGGATGGACCTCCTGGACCCGACCCTGGCGCTCCTGCCCGACGGTCGGGGTCGCGTCTACTTCTGGCGCGAGCCCGAGTCCCAGGGCGACCAGGCCGTAATTGGCATCGTCAGCGATGGCCCCTTCACACCAATGCTGTCGGATGGCAAGGCCACCTCGCCATCGCCGCCGCCTCGCAACGACGACCTGATCGGCGACGGTGACCCTCCCCGGCCGCCGGACCGGACTCCTGGGCTGGAATGGTCGGCGCTCGCGGTGGGAGCGTTGGTCGTCGCGCTCAGACGCCGGCCCTAATGCACGATGCCGATGTCGAAGCGCTCGGCGAGCTCCTTGGAGCGGTTCCGGTTGGTGACCTCGGTCACGCCGGCCACCTTGGCGACCCGGCGCGGCGCGCGCCGACCTCCACGCGCTGGATCCTCGATCGGCGAGGCGCCTGAGACCGTCGGCCCCGACATGCTTCCCCCGCGTCTGCCCAGCCGTGATGAGAGGAAATCCTTAAGGCCGGCCCGACTCCATCTGTTTCCGTTGCGTTCACATTCATCCACCCCACCCAAACCCAGAAGGACCCGCTCGCCCCGGTCCAAGCCCGTGAAGCGCGTATTCGACGTCATCATCGAGAAGGACGAAGCGGGCTGGTTCGTCGCGACGGTCCCCGCGCTGCGGGGATGTGTTTCGCAGGGCAAGACCATCGCTGAAGCGAAACGGAACATCGTCGAGGCCATCGAGTTGTGCCTCGAGGACGATGACGCGGCCAGGCCCAAGACCGAGTTCGTGGGCGTCCACCGGGTTGAAGTGGCGGCGTAGGGCGTGCAGCCGTGAAACCATTGGCGTACCGAAAGGTAGCCCGCGCCCTGCACCGCCTCGGATTCGGCGCGGTCCGCCAGCGGGGTAGCCACGTGCGGTTTGCCCGCGCCGACGGCCGCAAGGTGACCGTCCCAAACCATCCGGGACGGGACGTCGCTCCGGGGACCCTTCGGGCGATCTGTCGCGAAATCGGCGTGGAGCCGGACGACTTTGTCCGGTTGGCTTGACGAACCTGCGGTTTCCTCAGAGCACGATGTCGATGTCGAGCCGCTCGGCGAGCTCCTTGTACCGGTTTCGGATCGTGACCTCGGTCACGCCGGCGACCTCGGCGACCTCGCGCTGGGTGCGGCGTTCGCCGCTGAGGATGCTGGCGATGTAGATCGCGGCGGCGGCGACGCCCGTGGGGCCTCGGCCGGACGTGAGCTCCTTGTCGGCGGCCTGCTTGAGGATCTCGATCGTCTTGGCCTGGACGTCGCGTGTCGCGCGCCGACCCGGAAGGGCTTCACCGGCGACCCGTGGCTTCGAACGAGGGCCACGACTGACGCATCTACCCGCTGCCTCTTCGGTTCGAGGACGTCCGCCGCTGGGTCGACGCGGCCCGGCGCGCCGTTGGCGGAACGGGCCCCCGGGCTCGTCCCGCGGGGTCATTTGCGTCGCGCCTACGTTATACGTTAGGCGAGCGCCCAAACCGCCGGCACCCGTCGTCGGTCCTTAACGACGAAATCGAGAATGGGCGGGTCCGCAAGCCAATCCCGGAGTCGAAGGCGGGGGTTCGCGCCGGGGGGGGTTTGGCCCGACAGGGCCGCGCCGTCGTCAATCGGCTTGCCATCCGTGAGCGGCCAAACGACACCCCCGTGTCGCTTGCTCGAGCCTGCCGGAGGCTCTCGGACTCGAGCGCGACGTGGCCCATTCCATCGTGGCCCGGCCGGGCGCCGATCGGAGAGAAAGACTCTTACCCGATTTCCGCCTCGCCGGCGCCGTGGCGGACCGTGGGGTGGCCCACGATTTCAAAGTGAAGGTTGGCCACAGCGCCCTCCTCCACCTCGTCGGTACGGGCGTGTCCGGTCTGGCCGGCCTCGTGGTCATCGTCTTCGTGTCCCGACGCTTGGGATACGACGACCTGGGCCTCTACAGCCTCGGGTTGGGTGTGGCGCTCTTGACATCCGTCGTCACCCGGCTGGGCCTTGACTATTCCGCCGTTCACTTCATTTCGAAGCACACCGGCCGGGGTGAGCCGGCCCAGGGCGCTGCCAGCGCCCGATTCTCCCTGCTTATGTCTGCGGCCGCCGGCGCACTGGGGGCCGCCGCGATTTGGCTCGCCGCGCCCCGCTTATCCCAATTCCTGCAGGAGCCTGGCTTCGAACCGGTGCTCGTCGCGTTCGCTCCGCTCGTCCCCCTTTACAACGCATTCTACGTCGCCGTCGCCGCCCTACGGGGCGCTCAGCGGATTCCCCTTTACGTCGGCTTGCGATTCTTGCTCCTGCCCGTGTTGACGATGGTCTTCGTCGCCTCGGCCGTCCTGGCGCGCCCCAGCCTCATGCTGGCCGTCCACATGACATGGGCAGCCGCCCTCGTCGCGTTGGCGGTGACCGTCGTGCCCTTTTCCCGAACCTTTTCGGGCCACGGACGCCATGAAAACCGCCAAGCCGTGCTCCGATTCGGAGGCTGGAGTCTCCTCATTCAGTTTCTTCACTTTACCATCCTCTGGATCGACCTCGCCATCGTCGGCTATTTTCTCGCCCCCCAAGACGTCGGAGTCTACCGCGTCGCCGCCCAGACCGCGCTGCTGTTTTCCCTTGTAGTGTTTGCGTTCGAAGCGCTCTACGCTCCGCTCGGCTCCGCCCTCGTGGCAGCGGGCGAAAGGCGGCATCTTAACGAAGTCACTACGTCGACGGCCCGCCTTTGCTTTGTGCTGACCGGTGCGGGCGGCCTTTTCGCCACCCTGTCCCCGGACACCTTCCTGGCGCCCTTTGGCCCGCACACGGGGCCAGTGCTCGTGCCGTTCGTGTTGCTGACGATGGCGCACACCTTGTCGTCCGCCATGGGTCCCTCCAACTCGCTCGTCCTGATGGCCGGGCGCCCAGGCATCGAAGCCGTGACCACCCTGCCGGCCCTCTTGCTGAGCGTCGGTTTGGCCGCTTGGCTGGTGCCCCGCTACGGCGTCCCCGGGGCCGCCCTAGCCACCTCCGTGGCGTTGATTCTCCGAAACCTCAACCGACTCTACTTCCTTCGGTCAATCTTTCGCGTGTCGCCCGTCTCGCCCCAGTTGCTCGTCGGCTTGGCCTTTTTCGCCGCCATTCTCGCGGGCGCGGCGGCAGTTGTGCACGTGGGAGACGGCTACCAGATTGCCGTGGCCGCGGCGAGCACCTTTTCGTTCGTCGGAGTCTGCTTCTTGTTCGTCATCACGGCCCAGGACCGCGACGTTCTGAAAGCCATCTTCGCCCGACTGTTCAAGTGGCGTCCACCACCGTGAAGCGTTCCTTGGGCTTCCGGAGATGGCGTGCAGCGGCCGTTCTTGGGGACTCCCGGCTCCGCACTTCCAATGCGTGCCCATGGCAAGGATTGATAGTCGGGGCGACAATGGCCCCGCTTCCCCGACTCGCGCCAGATTCGGGCGGCGGGCCCAACGATGGACAATGGTCCGGCCCGGCCCGTTGGCGGCGCGGCCCCCAGGTGACCCTCCTTGGTTTCCGTAAGCGTCGTTATCCCGGCCCACAATCATGCTGCGTTCCTCCCCCACGCCATCGAGAGCGTCCGCCAGCAAACGTTTGCGGATTGGGAAATCATCGTGGTCGATGACGGCTCCCAAGACGCCACGGCCGATGTCATGCGGGGCTACGCCGACGACCCCCGGGTCCGGTATGTGCGTCAGGAAGCCCTGGGAGCCCCGACGGCCAGGAATCGGGGCGTAGACGAGGCCCGTGCCGGCTACGTCGCATTCCTCGACGCCGACGACTGGTGGGACCCCACGAAACTGAAGCGACAACTGTCGTTCGCGCAGGAGCATCCCGAGGCGGACGTGATTGCCACATGGTGCACTAGCGTCGACCCTCAGGGAGGGGCCGCCGTCCGTATCGAGATTCGGGGTGAAGGGATCCTGGAGCGCCTCATTCAAAACTCCAATGTGCTGGCGGGGTCGGCTAGCGGCTGCCTGGTGCGTGTTGACGCGTTCCGGGCGGTGGGCGGGTTTGATGCAAGCCTCTCTTACTGCGAGGATTGGGACTTGTGGATTCGGATGGGCGTCCGTGGCGCCATCCGCGTCCTCCCCGAGATGCTCACGTTCTGCCGGCGCTCGACGACGAGCCACCAAATGGACTACGCACGCATCGAATGGAGCGTCCGCCGGGTCTACCAACGCGTCCATACGATGAAGGAACTCCCGCGAC
>CAYVGY010000138.1:0-7204 GCA_964451065.1 uncultured Halobacteriales archaeon | reverse complement strand
GACCCCTACCGCGTGACGCGGCTGCTCCTCGAGACGGTCTGCTTGGGCTTCAAGCCCAAGGAGGCCAAGAACGGTCACAAGACCACGCTCCCGAAGGCCGTCGTGCAGGCCACGCGGTAAGCCTCGAGCCCGTTTCCTCCCTCCGGCGGGCCGAAGCCCGCCGGCCTTCTCGTTTTCCTGCGGCGTTCACTGGACGTAGTTTTCCAGGTCTTGGCCCAAGGCGTGGATCTCGAACACCTGGAAACGGCCGGGTTCCACGCCACCGCTGATCGCACCGAACTCGTCCGAGTAGGCGTTATCCACAATCATGTAGAAACCAGTCGGGATCTGCCATTGGTTGTCCGGCCCAAACTCGTAGTACTCCAGGTTCCCGACAATGGCCTGGGCGTCCTGGAGCGAATCGCCGAGGAGGACGATGGCGATTGCGTGGTCGTACTCGAACTCGTCCACCGCGTTCACGTAGGCCTGGTACGCGGTGATGCCCCAGTGGTTGTAGAACGCGACCTCCAACGTGTTCATGTCCTCGCAGTCCCCCATCCGCTCCGCAAACGTCTCGGTGGGGCTCTGCTGGTAGTCGGGCCCAGCGCGGCCGTCCCCCACCACGTAGCCCGGGTAGGGGTCGGTCTCCCCTTCGTCGTCGTAACGGTACGCCACGTGGTCTTCGACCCAACCATAGAACGATTTGGCTTCCTGGATGGAGAGCGAGCCGTCTTCATCGGCGTCGAACGACGCATAGAACGACCGGACGTCGGCCGAGACCAGCGTTTCGGGCGGCGGCGCGACCGGGAGGTCCTCTGGCAGTATTCGTTCCTGGGGCTCGACGTAGATGGTCTTGTATTCCTCGGTCGCGTCGTCGATGACCTGGGACATCTCTCGCACGGCGGACCGCAACTCCTCGGCCGATGAGCGGAACGTGGCCACGAACTCGGTGTCGATGTTGAGGCGGGCCGCCACATCAGGGTCCGCCCCGAGCAGGAATTCGCCCTGGACGGCGATGGCGTCCGCGTCACGGGCCGCCACTTCGCCCAAATCGGATGTGAGCTCCAATGCGTAGAGGGCCTGGAGTGCCTCGCTGTCCGTCTGGGCGTTCTCGAGTTCTGCGGCACGGGCGACGACTTCGTCCACCCAAATGATTCCGCTGTCGAGGAAATCGAGCAGGGAGCCGAACAGCTCGAACGTCGCTCGAAACGCCCGCGCGTCGTCGGGATCAAGGTCCCTCTGGACGTTGAGGAACTTTCGGTGGAGGCCCTGCAATTCGAGCTTCACGGCGTAGTTCGCCTCGCGCGCGCCGCGCCAATCCTCCACGTCGGTCTTTGCCGACACGTCATTGACGCCTTCAAGGAGCGACGCAACCCCCGCCTCCAGAACTTCCAGGAATTCCTCTGCGGGGTCCGTCGTCGGCGTCGTTGTGGTCGTGAACCGGCCCGTCAGCGTCGGGCCGTCCCCGCCGGTTTCCAGGCATCCAGCCAGGGCGACCCCCAGAAACGCCGACGACGCAAACAGCAGGCGTGCCTTTGTCCACGGTGTCCACAGCATCGGGAACCAGTCCTCCACGGACATCGTCCGTATAAGAACCGGTCCAACTAAGATGTTGCCCACGCCGGGCGGCGGAAAAGCGCCTGGAACGTACTCTCTTAAAGCCGGAGCGTTCCATCCCCGCGCAAATGGCCAAGGCCATGCTCGAACTCCCGGGCCTCAAGCCTCGCAAACGGCTGGTCAAGGCCCAGGCCGCCACCAACCCGAAGTTCGGCCAACTTCCGGCGGAACGCACGCCCGAGGAGCTCCTCCGGTACGGTGTCGTCAACCTCGACAAGCCCAGCGGACCCACGAGCCATCAAGTCGCTGCATGGGTGAGCGACGTCGTCGGCGTGGAACCCGTCGGCCACGGCGGCACCCTCGACCCGCACGTGACCGGCGTCCTCCCCACTGCGCTCGGCGAAGCCACCAAGGGCATCCACGCGCTCCTGACCGCCGGCAAGGAATACCTGACCGTCCTCCGCCTCCACACCGACATCCCCGAACCGCGCGTCCGCGCCGCACTGCAGAGCTTCGTCGGCAAGGTCAAGCAGCTTCCGCCGGTCCGCAGCGCCGTCGCGCGCCGCGTGCGCCAACGCGAGATCTATTACGTCAACGTCCTCGAGGTCAGTCGCCGCGACGTCCTCTTCCTCGTCGGCTGCGAGGCCGGCACGTACATCCGCAACCTCTGCATCGACGTCGCCAAGGCCCTCGGCACCCGCGGCCACATGCAACAACTGCGCCGCACGCGCACGGGACCCTTCTCCATCGACGACGCCGTCACGCTCCAAGACCTCAAGGACGCCGTCGTCATTTGGAAAGACGAACACGATCCCGCCGAACTGCGCCGCATTGTCCACCCGATGGAAGCCCTCTTCACGCACCTGCCCAAGATCGTGGTCCGCGACAGCGCCATCGGCGCCGTCTGCCACGGGGCCCCCCTGGCCCTGCCCGGCATCGTCGAGATCGACTCCGACATCCAACCCGGCCAGACGGTCCTCCTCCAAAGCCTCAAAGGTGAGGCGGTCGCCTTGGCCCAGGCCAAGCTCGACTCCGCAACGATGAAGGACAAGAGCGAAGGCGTCGCCGCCCACCCCCAACGGATCCTCATGCCCAAGGACACCTACCCGAAGGTGTGGAAGCGGGATTGAGTTGACGGACGTCGGTCCACCCGGCCGTCGCGACGCGCATGTTCCGACGGGCGACCACGGGGCCGTCGTCCGTCTCGCCGGCGCGTTCCACCTTCTAGGCTTCGGTTCCCTCCTCATCTTCCTCGACCTGAGATTCGGGCCGGTCGACGTCCTCCCCGACGTCGTCGGGGCCCTGGTCATCGCCTGGGGCGCTGCCCGGATTCGCTCCTTCCACCGGGGGGCGTCGGCCGTCATGACGTTCGCTCTCACGACCGGGATACTGTGGATTTTCGAATTCCTCCCCGGCGGAATCAGTTTCGGCTCGCTCCTCGCCGGATACGTGTTGCACCTCGCGACCGTCTGGCTGATTGGAGGAATAGTCATCGACTTGGGTCGCGCCCTGGGCAATCCCGCGCTCACCGCTTCGGCCAGCGCTCGGCGGACCGCCTACATGGCGGCGGCTGGGGCCGCCATACTCTTGATGCTCGCAGTCTTCCTGGCACCCGGCCCTATCGGTTCGTTGCTCTTGCTTTTCGTCGTAGTGGCCAACGTCGTCGCGGCTGTCCTGTTGATTGCCTTGATGTTCAAGGCCGCACAGGCCGTTTCGAATGCGTCCGAAGTCCCGCTGACGTTCGGTCCGGTCACCGCGCAGCCGGCCGCCACAAGTCATCCCGTCGCCGCGCCGGCCGCCCTTTCTCCTGTCTCACCGCCGACGGGCGTCTACCGAGACTCGTCGCTCCGCCTCTTGCTATTCGTCGCCGGACTCTTTGCGTTCGTCTCGTTCGCCTCGTACATCGTGGATGGCGACGCGTGGCGCCGACCTGACGAGGCGCTCAATCTCGCCATCCCGTGCGCCCTCGCAGTCCTCCTCGTTGGCGTTGTGCGTACCAAGATTAGCGCCATGGCGCGCCTCACCGTGGCCTTCTCCGTCGGTCTCTTCGTCATCGCATCGGTGTTCCTAGGTGACCCCTTCTTGTATGTCGCCGAGTCCCTCCTCCTGTACTTCCTTCCCGTGTGGCTCGGCGTCGCCGTCCTGGGGACCGGCCGCTACCGCTTCGACGCCGCCCGCGCCGTCGGCGCCACGCTAATCTTGATGGCGGTGTGGCGGCCCATCTACGGAAGCTTCCCCGAACTCACCGAACTCTTTCGCGCCACCGGCGTCCTCCGGTCCTACGCCGTCTTCACCCTCTATCGGATTGTTTCCGTGAAACTCCTTTTCGAGATTCTTTTCGGATTCGTCGGCCTGCTCCTCCTCACGGGCCGGTTTCCCTACGTCCAGAAGCGACCCGCGTGGCACAATGACGTCGCGGCGGCCCTGGCCTCCATCCAATCCCGCATCAAGCGGAACGTGTGGACCGACCTCGGCCTCGGCTGCACCGCCCTCCTCCTCGCGTTCTTCGGCTCTCAAAGCCTTGCCGAGATTCTCAACCAGTTTCGCACGCTGCGAACCGGGGCCGACGCCAGCCAGATTTGGTCCAACATGACGCCGCTGCTCGTCTTTCTCTTGTCGCTGGCTGCCGGGATCGGCGAGGAGCTCCTCTTCCGCGGCTTCCTCCAAACCTATTTCGAACGCCTGTGGCGGCGAGCGCTGCCCGGCGACCCCATCATCGCCCTCCTTCTGGCCATCTTCGTACAGGCCATCCTCTTCGGCATCGTCCACGCCGGCAACCTGACCGTGATCGGCGTCCTCATTCCTTTCAGCTTCGGCGTGCTCGCCGGATTCGTGTTCCGGTTCTGGGGCATGCTCGCCATCATGTATGCTCACACCGCCATCGACGTGTTCGCGTTCGGCTTCGAAGCCGGAACCAACCATTTCCCCGGCATTTTCGTTTTCCTCACGATCTTCTTCTTCCTCAACCTGGCCGTTGGGATCCTCACGCCCGTTTTCCTCATGTTCCAATGGTGGGAACGACGGGGAGCAAAACGGGCGCGCGAGCTCGCCGCGTGAACGTGAAGATTTCCAAGAAAACCGAACATGCGCACGTCGGCGTGACGGCGTCGATTCGCACACGATTAGCCTCTTCGAAGCTTGTACGAGAGGCGTTTTCTAACATGGCCACAGGGGTCCTGGGAAACGCGGAGGGATTTCACACTGCAATCGAGAAACATCGGTACGCGTCTTGCGGGCCTCGTGCTACTCGGTGCCCCCCTGCTCCTAGCAGGTTGCTTGACGGCAGAATCGACGGGCACACTCACGGTCTGCGTACAGGACCAACCGGTCGCCGACCAGTTCACTTCCATCTTCATCACGTTTGGCAGCGTCGAAGCTAAACAGGCCGTCGGCGGCGAGGCTCCGCCGCCGCGCACCGGCACGGCAACCACGACGGCCAATGCGACGACCGCTCCCGATGCCCCCGCAAACACCGCAACCACCGGGTCCCCCCGAACCCCCACCGGCCCGGCCCCGCCCGGAAACGCGACCCGTGTCGCAGGCGCCGGAAGCGCTTGCCTACAGGCAGGCGGCAGGTTCCAACCCTTCCCCCAAACGACCACCACGCCCGCCGGCACCCTGAACAACAACACGACCACGACTCCCTTGACGGGAACCGGAACCGGCGCTCCAGCACCTGTGGCGAATGAGACGGAAGTCGAGAAGGACGAGGCCGGCGAAGGTTGGTTCGAGTTCGACCTCGACGAGCCCGTCACGGTGGATCTCCTGCAGTTTTCCGGCGGGCTGCGCGCCCTCCTCGCAAGCGAGGACGTCCCGGCCGGCCGATACAGCCAGCTCCGGTTCAACATCGACCGAGCCTGGGGCGTCCAGACCGACGGGTCCAACGTCGACTTCCGAGTGCCTAGCGGCGTCTTGCGCATCCACGAAGACCTCGAGGTCAGGGAAGACGCCGAGACGAAGATCATCGTGGACTTCGACCTCGACCGATCCGTCGTCCAGGCCGGCCAATCCGGCCAATGGATCCTCAAGCCGGTCCTCCGCGTCGTCGTGGAGGAACCGGCCGCGACATTGACGGGGAGCCCCACGACCCCACCAGTGACCACCACGGCGGCAACCGCAACCACGGCCACCGCCACCAGCCCGACCACACCGCCGCCGTAGGTGGGCTTCGACCCCCCGGAACCCCAGCCGGGGGGTCCATTCTCCTCTCCTCCCGCCATTGAGGAAACCGCCATGGTCGTACGAACCGCTGTGTTCCTCGTCGCCACCGTCATCCGCCTCCTCCTCTACCTCTTGGGCGCGTTCCTCCTCATCCTCGACCTTTGGCTAATCTTCTTCGAGACGGGCCTCGATCGGTGGGTCCCCGTCGGCGTGGCCGTGGCGGGCGTCATCCTGCTGCTGGGTCTTGTCGCGATCGGCCTTTCGGGCGGGCCCGCATCGATTAGCACCCTCCGCCGGAAAGCAAGAAACGCTCCCGCCGGCCGAGGCGCCATCTTCAACCGTACGAGAAAGTTGGTATAGGAGGCCGTTGCCTATGTTTCTACCGTGTCCACCCCGCGACGGCGAACGAATCCCAAAGTCGTCCTTTGGTCCGCATATGCGGGCATCGCCATCTTCCTCGCCGTGGTGGCGACTTGGGTCACCCGCTTCCACGAGTCGCCCGCGGCGGCCAAGGCCGTCCTGGCCGGCATCGCGGCCCTCGCCTACGGCGGCAAGGAAGCCGGCATCCCCGTCGGCCTCGCCGCCGGCTCCAGCGTCTGGGAGCTCGGCCTCTTCATCTTCTTCGCCGACGTCGCCTTCGCCCTCATCGTCTACGCCATCGTCCACTTCGCCCTCGACGGTTGGATGCGGCGTGACAACGCCTTCGGCCGCTTCCTGCGCCTGTCCCAAGAACGAGCAACGCGCCATGCTGGCCTCGTCCAACGCTACGGACCCCTGGGCCTCTTCCTCTTCATGCTCATCCCCTTCGCCTTCAACGGACCCCTCCTGGGCGCCATCCTGGGCCGCCTCCTCGGCCTGGCCGCCACCCGCATCCTCCCCGTGATGCTCCTTTCGATCGCCGTCACTACCGCCGTGTGGAGCACGATCTATGCCTACGGCTTCGCCTACGCCGTGAGCCTCTCGCCGAGCCTCCCGACCTTCATCGCCGGCTTCGCGCTGGCCCTCGTCACCGCTTCGCTCCTCGTCGGGTTCTTGTGGCACGGCCGCTCGCCGCCGGCGGTGGAAGCCGAGGCGTTGGCCGCGTAGCCGACCGCGGGCCCGGGTCCCCCGCAACGGGCCGGCCAAACCTTAATAGCCGCCCTCAAATCCTCGCGACGCCTTCTTGCAGAGGTAGCAAAGCCCGGTATCGCGCGAGCCTGGAACGGCCCGACGACGACGCCCCTGAGAGCTCGTGGGCGCAAGCCCGCGGGGGTTCAAATCCCCCCCTCTGCGTGAATCTTCGAACCCCCCCGCCTCGCCGACCCGCCGGGAAGGCAGAAATAGTAGAAACAACACATTCTACTATAATGGCAGAATATGCCACGATTCAGGTTCGGCGCCAAACGAAGGCCCTGCTCGAGCAGGCCCGCGAGCCCGGCGAAACCTTCGATGCGATGATCCGCCGGAAGCTCAAGGAAGCCGAGGCGGTCCAGGAACGAGAATTCCTGCGCGAGGTCAATCGCCTTCT
>CAYVGY010000137.1:5514-7448 GCA_964451065.1 uncultured Halobacteriales archaeon | reverse complement strand
ATCACGGGTCGTCCTCTCCCTCCGGGAACGTTGTTCCCGCGCGTTCCTTGTGGGGCGTGCCCTGGTATTAATGGCCTTTGGAGCGCGCGCCCAAACGTGACGCTCCGAGGGGGGCGCTTCAAAAAAGGCTTAACAAGGGGGGCGACTTGGCCCGGGCGATGGCGGCCTCGGGGACTTCGCATCGCAAGATTCGGGTCCTGATCGCCAAGCCTGGCCTGGATGGGCACGACCGCGGCGCGAAGGTCGTGGCGCGCGCGTTGCGCGACGCGGGCATGGAGGTCATCTACACGGGCCTCCGCCAGTCGCCGGAGCAGATTGCGGAAGCCGCCCTCCAAGAGGATGTGGACGTGGTGGGGCTGAGTGTCTTGAGCGGCGCGCACATGACTCTGTTTCCTCGCGTCGTGGCCCTCCTGCGCAAGAGTGGCGCGGGGGATATCGTCGTCCTGGGCGGCGGCATCATCCCGGACGCCGACGCCAAGGTCTTGCGGAAGGAGGGCCTGTTCGACATCTTCGGGCCCGGCACGTCCACGCAGACCATCATCGACGTGGTCCAGAAGGCCGTGGCGCGGCGGCGCCGGCGCATCGTCAAGGTCGCAAAGCCCGCACCGAAGGCGCGGCGCAAGTCCGGGTCCTCGGGGGGTTCCCACCATGGCCGCCGCGGCGCCCGCGCGTGATGCCGACGCCCTGCTGCGACAGGTCCTCAAAGGCGACCGACTGGCAGCGGCTCGGCTGCTGACCTTGATCGAGAACCGGGAGGCCCCTCTCCACGTCCTTGCGGAACTTCACCGCAGGTCGGGACGGGCGCATCTTGTAGGCATCACCGGTGCACCCGGCGCGGGCAAATCAACGCTCGTGGACCGCCTCATCGAGGCGTACCGGTCGGACGGGAAGAAAGTGGGAGTCGTGGCCGTCGACCCCACGAGCCCGTTCACCGGCGGCGCAATCCTGGGCGACCGAATCCGGATGACGTCCCGTGCGTCGGACCCGGACGTGTTCATCCGGAGCATGGGCAGCCGCGGGGCCTTGGGGGGCTTGGCCGCCACGACGCAGGACGCGGTCAAGGTGCTCGACGCGTTGGGGTGCGACGTGGTGTTCATCGAGACGGTGGGCGTGGGCCAGGGCGAAGTGAACGTGGTCCGCGTCGCGGACACCATCGTCGTCGTGCTCGTTCCAGGGATGGGGGACGAGGTCCAGACCATCAAGGCGGGCATCATGGAGATCGGCGACGTGTTCTGCGTGAACAAGGGCGACCGGGACGGCACAAGCCGAACCATGGCGGAAGTCGCCGGCCTGTTGGAGATCACTCCTCGGGCGCAAGGAGCATGGGTTCCACCCATCGTGCGGACCGTAGCCACCACCGGGGAAGGCATCGAGGACTTGGTCTCGGCGGCCCGCCGTCATCGCCGGCACATGGCATCTTCGGGCGAACTGGCGGAACGTCGGAGGCGACGCAGCGAAGCGGAACTTCTGGAGGTCCTCAAGGAGCGCTTGGTGGAGTACGTCGTAAGCGAGGACGGCCTCCGTCATCGGTTCGACAAGTACGTGGAAGAAATCGCGAGCCACAAACGAAGTCCGCATGAGGCAGCGGCCGAGATCTTGAACGAGCAAGCGATTCGGTAGCGCGCCGGGTCGGGAGTCCGCTGGCCCTCCGGCACGGTGGGAGCCTGTCGCCGGTCGCCTCTTACACGCGCGGGGGCCAGCGCCGTTCAGCCCTGCACCCCTTGGCCCGGGACCCTTCGCCCCAGGCATAAAGCCTTTGTGGGTTTTGCGACCGCTGACCCTGCTCATTTCTGGGCGTTCCGGCGTAACCGCGACCGAGCCGCAATCGAGAATCATCCGCGCCCGAAGCATGTGGCGTGGCCGGAACGAAAAGGCATTGGGTGGAAACCAGGAATGGATGGGCCGGGCGTGGCCTACATCCCGAGGACGGACTT
>CAYVGY010000137.1:0-5504 GCA_964451065.1 uncultured Halobacteriales archaeon | reverse complement strand
TTCGCGATCACGATCCGTTGGATCTCGCTCGTACCCTCGTAGATCTCGGTGATCGTCGCGTCCCGCATGAGGCGTTCCACGATGTAGTCCTTAATGTAACCGTTGCCACCATGGACCTGCACGGCCTTGGTCGCGTTCCACATGGCCGCCTCGCTCGCGTACAACTTCGCCATCGCGGCTTCCTTCGAGAAGCGTTCACCGCGGTCCTTCATCTGGGCGGCCCGGTAGAGGAGCACGCGACTCGCGTCCAGGCGGGCATACATGTCGGCGAGCATGAACTGGATGGCTTGTTGCTTCCCGATGGGGACGCCGAACTGGACGCGCGTCTTGGCGTAGGCCAACGCCTCGTCGTACGCGGCCTGCGCGATTCCGACGGCCTGTGCCGCGATGCCGAGCCGGCCCCCGTCGAGAGTCATCATGGCGACCTTGAAGCCCTCCCCCTCGGCGCCCAGGCGGTTGGCCAGGGGGATCTTCACGTCCTTGAAGTAAAGACTCACGGACGGCGCCGCGCAAATCCCCAGCTTGTCCTCCGGTTTCCCGATCTCGAAGCCTGCCACGCCCTTCTCGAGCAGGAAAGCGGTTTGACCCTTGTGGGCGGCCGACGCATTCGTCTGGGCGAAGACGACGTAGGTCTCGGCCGGGCCGCCGAGCGTAATGAACTGTTTTTGACCGTTCAAGACGTAATGATCGCCCTCGCGGCGCGCCTCGGAGCGCATCTGGACCACGTCGCTACCGGCCTGCGGCTCCGTGAGACCGAAACAGCCCAGCTTGCGGCCCGCCAGCATGGGGCGAAGAAACCGTTCCTTCTGCTCCTTGGTCCCGAACTTCCAAATGGGCCAGGCGGCAAGCGAGTTGTTCACCGTCATGATGACGCCGTGGCTGGCGCAGGCCCGGCTCACCTCCTCCATGGCGATACAGTACGACACCACGTCGGCGCCGGCACCGCCCTCCTCCGCCGGGTAGTTCATCCCCAGGAGCCCGAGACCGGCCATCTTCGGGATGGATTCCGCGGGGTAGCGGTGGTCGCGGTCAATCGATTTCGCGAGCGGTTTGATTTCCCGCTCCGCGAATTCCCGGACCATTTGCCGGATGAGGGCCTGCTCCGGCGTCGGCTGGAACGTCATGCGCCGCTCGTGCGTCGGCGCCGCGACTTCAGCTTGAGGCGTCATCACCGCAGTTCGGAGAGCCGCCCCGGTATAAAGTTGGTTGCGCCAGCCACTCCGAACCCTTATGTGGCGCGCGGAGGTTCGGTGTCCCCGGTCTCTTCGATGGCGGCCCGTGATCCACTCACGCAAGCAATCGGCATCGCGCTCATCGTCTTCGGGGTCTTGCTCATCCTCGGCGAGTTCAGGCTGCAAGCCCTGCTCCCCATCGCCGGCATCGTGCTCCTTGTGCTCGGAATCCTCGTGCTCGTGAAGACACTACCCGGCGGGAACCTCATCGGCATCGCCGCCATCGTAATCGGCATCCTTCTCCTCGAAGGATTCGTCGACCTTCCCAACAAAGTGCGGGACGTCACCGACCCCGTCCTTCGGGTGGTCAACATCGTCGCCGGCGTGCTCCTCATCGTCCTAGGCATCCCACGGGCCTCCGGCCGTCCGACGTAATCCGCGACTTCGATTCAGCGCCCAATCGTCAGACTTAATATACGGCGGCAAGTAACCCGAGACCGTCCTTGAGCCCGCCGCTGCGAAGCCTCGTTTGCGCCACGCTCGTGACCACCCTCATGGCCGGGCCCGGGCCCGTGGCCGCTCAGCAGTTGTCCACCGTCGAATTCAACTTCGAGACGTTGTGGCTCCGCTTCCATCCTGAAGGTTTCCCTTCGGCACCGGAGGGCTCCGGAAGCGGCACCGAGGTGTTCGCCGAAAACATCCGATTGGAAGGCGCCGTCGCCGTGGACCTGCGCCACTGCATTGACGGGCACCCCCGCCCCAAGTGCAAGGAAGCCCCGTCGACGACGGTCGGCTTCGGCACCGGCGACAAGGACAACACCGTCGAAGCCGACGAGATTGAGATCTTCGAGACCGCGGCGCCCCTTGCCATCGGAGGGTTCCAACGCGTCAAGAAACTGTCGGAGCTCCTCAAGAACAACGTGACCGTGGACGGCCAGCTCGGTGTGAGCCCCAAGGTCACCCGGTTCGATCTTGACGACGCGGAAGGCGACGTGAACGCCACCACGCTCATACGCGCTGACGTCACCCTCGAGGTCACCTACGCCAACAACGCCGACCTCGACCACCACGAACTCCTCCTGCGCGCTGTACCTCTCAAAGGCCTCGGCTTCACCTACACTCAGATCCGCATCGAAGCGCTGAGCAGCAACGCGTGGGAGTTCCTACCGGAGGACACGCTTCCAGCGTCATCCCAGCCGAAGGTCACGACCGACGGATGGACCTCCAACCAGCCCGAGTTCGAGGACGCCTCGAACCAGACCATCAAGCTCACCGTCGAACAGGCGGCCGAGGAAGGCTCCGCGTTCGACCCGTCGTCGCCCGGCTTCCTCATCCTCCTGGGCGTCCTCCTGTTGGTGGCCGCGGGCGGGGCCGCGTACTACGTCTACACCAGGAAAAGAGAGAAGGGGGCGGCGAAGGATGAGAAGTAGCCTCGCCGCAGCCCTCACGCTGCTGGCTGCGGTTCTGTTCGTCGCGCCCCCGGCGACTGCCCAGGACAACCTCCTTGAGCAGTTGTCCGCCCTCCGCTTCGAAGCCGTCGTCATCACGGTGGCCCCCAATGCCGTGGAGATCGCGGCGAACAACGCCGGCGCCCAGGACACCCTGGCGAGCAACATCCGCAAGTGCATCGACGGCAAGGGCTGCCCGAGCTCCGACCTCGAAAACGTCAGCCCGGGAAACGAGAACGGGAATGTGGACCCGGGCGAGGCCGACGAGTTCGAAGAGACGGCCGTCGAAATCCTGAACAATCCCATCGTCAAACAACAACTCGACCGGTATCGGGCCATCTTCCTCTCCCTCATCACCATCGACGGCGAGGCCGCCGACGACTTCGAATTCCTCGACATCGAGTTCGATGGCGCTGAGGGTCCCACGAGTTCCGGCGCCCCCATTGGCGTCAGCCTCACCCTCCGCATCAACTACCCCGACGTCGAAGACGCCGACGAGCACGACATCAAGATCCTTCGCGCCGCGGCCAGCCTCCAACTCTTCCACAGCCTCACCGTGGCTCCCGGCTACGGATGGGCCATCGACGAGGGCACCATCTCGCCCGATAAGCTTCAGCCGCTCTACGACGGCGAATCCATCACCGGAACGCAGGCTGAGATCCAGGGCGTCGAACCGATGACCTTCACGCTTGAGCGGGACCGCGGCAACCTCGGCTGGTGGATCCTGGCCATCAGCGCCATCCTATTGGCCGCCAGCGCCGGCGCCTTCGTCTACGCCCAGCGCAAGCGCCGGAAAGCCTAAAGCGGCCCCCGCGTCCTCCCGCAACGTTGTACGACGCCATCCCGACGGTCCTCACCCCCGCCGAGCTCCTCGACCGTTCGCTCGGCCGGGCCCACAAGATCCAGAAGGAGGACCCCGAACGCATCTACCGGATGCGCAAAACCCTCACGGCCCGCATCGAGTCCGCCGGCGACAGCCTCGGCGAGAAGCTCGACGCCTACGTCCGCTTCTTCCCCAACCTGGACCGCCTCAACACGTACGACGCCGAACTCATCGAGATCGTGATCGGCCTCCACCCGCTCAAGCGCGCCTTGAGCCGACTCGAAGGCAGCGCCGATACCATCCGGAGCCTGTTCAAGGACGCCATCGCGGACGCTCGCCGCGCGCGGGAACCCCCGGACCTCAAACAGGTCCACAAACGGTTCGTCGGACGCGTCTCCAGCGTCATCCGCCAACTGGAACAACCGCTCGCGTTCCTCGCGCACGCCCGGGCCGTCCTCCAAGCCATCCCCGAAGTGACACCCGACGACCCCACCATCGTCCTGGCCGGCTACCCCAACGTCGGGAAGTCGAGCCTCCTGGCCCGGCTCAGCCACGCCCGCCCCGAGATCGCCCCCTACCCGTTCACCACGAAACAGATCAACGTCGGCCACTTCCCGTGGCCCGAAGGCGCGGCCCACCGCGCCCGCCGACATCAAGTCGTGGACACACCCGGCCTCCTGGACCGCCCGCCCCGCGAACGAAACAAGATCGAACGACAGGCCGCCCTCGCCATCGCCTACCTCGCTGACGTCCTGGTCTTCATCATCGACCCCTCCGAGACGTGCGGATTCACCCTGGCCCAACAGGAGGCGCTTCTCGAAAGCGTCCGCAAGGAATACGCCGGCCTACCCCTGGTCGTCGTCGCCACCAAGTCCGACCTCGACGTCGAATATCCAGAAGCGGTCCTGGTGAGCGCCAAGACGGGCAAGGGCGTCGCGGAACTCAAGCGCGCCATCGTGGAAGCCATCCCCGCCGACCCCTACGCGTCGCTCCTCGCCTCAGACCTCCCCCCTGCAAACCCCGAGTGAATTCTTTAAAACGGGTCGAAGGTTGGAACCCGACAACGATGCGTGCCCCCCGCGTCGCCAAGGCACTCGCGCTCGCGGCCCTCCTTACGGCCCCCCTCGCGGTCCCCGCGTTCGCCGAAGACAAGACCATCACGCACGCTGAACGTTCCGTAAACGTGTACGTGCCTGCCGTGGGCCAGACGACCGGCGGCGACTTCGTCGGCGTCCTCAGCGTCCTCACGTTGCGCGCGCTCTCGCCCGGCCGCGGCGACGTGTTCGTCCGCATCGACCCGTTGGCCGACATCGACATGCAAGCCTCCGCGCGCCTCGCCGTCGAGGCGGCGGGGGAACTTACGGGGCGCGACTTCCTCGCGTGGGACTTCATCTTCACCATCACGACCCGCGGACCCATCATCGGCGGCCCCAGCGCGGGGTCCCTCATGGCCATGTCGGCCGCTGCCGTCCTGATGGACTGGACCGTCGAGCCCAACGTGTCCATGACGGGCATGATCAACCCAGACCTTTCGGTCGGGCTCGTGGGAGGGATCTACTACAAGGCCCAGGCGCTGGCCAGCCTTGGCGTCTCAACGTTCCTCATTCCAGCAGGCGAGCGGTACCAGCTCGTCGAGGGAGAGGCGGTCGACATCGTCACGGAGGCCCGCTCCCGCTGGAACATGGAGGTTTACGAGGTCGAAGACCTCTACGACGTCGTCCCCCACTTCACCGGGTTGGCCGCGGAACGGCCCGCGACCTCGACCGACCCCACCACGAACGAGGTCTACCGGACCATCATGTCCGATGCCAGCCAAAGCCAACGAACCAACGCTCACGCCCAACACGACGCCGCCCAGGCCCAACTGGACCGGCTCCGTCCCGAGACCCCCGCCTCCACCATCGCCACGCTGCCAGCGGCGCTCACCGACCCGGCGGCACTGACCGCGCGTTGGCGCGCCGTCGACCCCGAGGCGCCCGAGGTGCGGCACCTGGAGCACGTGACCTACCGGCCGCTGCGTCGCGCCGGCGTCCGTGCGCGCCCCGCCGACGGCCTCGTGTC
>CAYVGY010000136.1:488-7505 GCA_964451065.1 uncultured Halobacteriales archaeon | reverse complement strand
CCAACGCGTCCACGTGTTGGAGGCGGGGCGTGGCGACGACGTCGTAGTAGGCGCCGGCCCAATCCCGCCCGTGGCCCGCATGAACGGCCTCGAACAGTTCCTGGTCGGCGTCGGGCGAGGCCAAGTTGTACAACACGAAGCGGGAGAACCAGCCGATTTGGGGGACGTAGTCGAACTCGATGACTCGCCTCGCGTCGGAGGCGGTCGCCGTGATGACGAAGCCTGGGAAGTTCCCCTCACCGGTCTCGATGCGCGCATCGAACTTGGCGGCGAACGCAAGTTCCATCGGGGTGGGCGGCACACGGAAGGTCTTGTCGAAGCTGGGGTAGGGGAAGGAGCGGGTCCACGTCTTCCCGTCGGTGAGCGGGAATTCATAGAGGTCCCACGTGCCGCCGAAGCCGGGTCCGGCAAGGTCCGTCTTCTGGAGGTCGCCCACGAACGGGACGTCGAAGATGGCATCCACCTTGGCGAGCGCTTCGTTCTCGCTGGCGAGCCGCCAGGCGGCGCCGGCCTCCCCGACGACCACGATGCGCGCCTGGATCCCATTGGGTGCCCGGGCCTGCGGGAGGAACACGTCGGGGTGAGAGAACTTGAACGAATAGACGAACCAATCGCCCGGTCGCCACGCCGGGGCGGAGAGCTGGTCGGCCGGGACAAGCTGCGTTCGCAGGTCGCGTTCGCCCTCGACCAGGTTCGGGTCGAGGTCGGGATCCACCGGAAGGTCGGGCGCCTCCGGGAGGGGTTCGGTGCCCGAACAGCCCGAGATGATCATCGAAAGCACGAGGCTCGCTGCCAAGGTTCGAGGTGCGCTCCCCATGGCCGGACCACCAACCGCCCTGACAAGGGCGGAGGGCGCGTAAAACCCTTCCTCGGGATTACGGGTTCATGCCCCTAGAGGGTCCCCGTGGATTGGACCACGGCCCAGACTTGTGCAAAGCTTCCCGTGGCCGCGCCGGCGCCCGCCATGGCGAGCTTCCATTCGCCGGCGATGGCGGGTTCCAGCATCTCCACGAAGTCTTCGCCAAACGGCGTCCCCACGGCTTGGACTTCCCGGTATTCGTTGTTGGGGTCGACCAGGAGCGTCTCCTGCGCGCCCCCGAAGGCGAATCCGTAGATGAAGCCGTAGATGTGCGTGGCCGCGTCGGCCACGGTGAACGCCTTGTAGGGCGAGGGGCTCGCATAGGGTTCCGGAGGTTCGTTGGCGTCGGGAGGAACCGGCGTCATGACGCCCGCGCCGTGGAAGTTCGACAGGACGACGTCGGCCGTGTCGACATAATAGGTCCCTTGCCAGGCGGGGCCATGGCCCATGCTCATGGAATGGAAGACGTAATCCTCGGGCTCGTCCGTGTCGATGTCCCAGAGGAACCAGTGGGCATACCAGTTGATGTCGGGAAGGAAGTCGTAGCTGAGGACGAGGAGCCCGTCGGAGGTCTTGGCGGTGATATCGAAGCCTGGCCGGTCCCCGCCCGGCGTCTTGATGCGGCCGTTGTACTTGGCTTCGAACGTGAGCGGGATGGGGTTGGGTTCGAGGTCGTCGAAGTCGGGGTAGGGGAAGTCGGCCGTCCAGGTCTTGCCATCGGTGAGGGGGAAATCGTAGAGGTCCCAGGTGCCGCCGAAACCGCCCGTCGTAAGGTCCTTCGCTGCGAAGTCGCCGAGGATGGGGATGTCGAAGATGGCTTCGAAGAGGGCGATTTCTTCGCTGTCCGTGGCCAGGTTGTAGTTGGTCGCGGTCGCCTCGATCACGACGGTGTTGATGTGGAACCCTTCCTCGTCGCCGGCCCCGATGAAGACGTGGTGGCCGAACCAGTCGCCGACGGCCCACAAGGGCGCGCCGAGCTCGTCAGTGGCCAACAGGTCTGCGCGCAGATCCCGGCCAGCCTGGACGAGTCCCTCGTCGAGGTCGGTCGCGTCCTCGAGTTCTTCCACGGGGTTTTCCTGGTCGGCGCAGCCGGCGAGTGCGACGAACACGAGGCCGGCAGCGAACACACGGACTGAGAATGACGACATGGACACCAGCGACGCAGCGAGGGTCGGTGACGATACTTAAGCGTTGTGGCGTCCGACACAGCCTGTAAAACCTTCGTTGCGTGTGGAAATCAAACGGATGTTTCGTCTGCAAACGCTCAAGGAAATACGCACTCTAAACATATTGAAAATATTGGATTCTAGCGCCGTTTGCGTGATTGGGACCCATGGTACGTTTCCATTGGAAGGGCAGGTGGAACAGGGTTATAGTCCCCTAGCGCACTGGCATAGCCGAGGCTCGGGGTTTTTCCATGAATGCGGACCGTATTAATCTGCGTCTTGTCGATTTGTTGCAGAAGGACGCCCGCCAGTCGATCTCGGAACTCTCCCGACAACTGGGCCGAAGCGAGAGTACCATCCGGGAGCGACTGGCCTCGCTGGAACGGGGCGGCGCCGTACGCCGCTACGAGGCGATCGTGGACCCCCGTTGGCTCGGCTACGAGGTCCGGGCCATCGTCCGGGCGGACCCGCCGGAACCGGCCAGTCCCAACTTGGCCAAGGACTTGGCGAGCATCCCCAACGTCGTCATGGCCATGGCGACCACGGGGGACCGGCCGCTTCGCATTCACCTCGTGGCCCGGAATCTGGCGGACCTCGAACGGGTCGTCGAGGAGAGACTCGGCCCGCTCGGTCTGCGCCGGGTCGAGACGGGCGCCGTGATGCAGTGGCTCGTCGAGCCGCGCCCGCCGTCCGTGCCCGTGGAGGTTGCAACCAACGGATTCTCGAACGGGGTCCACGGGCACTCATCCAACGGCTTCCGGCCAGCGGCGTCGGTGGCGTCCGCGGACGTCGGGGTCGGCGCCGGAACGGGGTCGGCGCCGGCTCATGCGTCGCTGACGAGCTCCTTCACCAAGTGACGGGACGCCTCGCGGTTCTCCCGGATCTCCTTGAGCTTATCCTGGAGCAGGCCCAGCGCCTGCTTCTTGCAACCGCCGCAGAGCCGCTTGCCGGTCGTGCATTCGTCGTAAACGATGGGTAGGAGCTTGTCGTCCGCCAGGTGGTAAAGGTAGAGTTCGTAGACGCTGCAGACCGTCGGATCAGCCCCGATCCGGCGTTGCTCTTCCTCGGTGGCGCGGCCGCCGGTCTTGGCCCGCATCACCTTTTTCTCGACGTCCTTGGGCTCGTCCGTGATGAAGATGGCGGTCTCGGGCTTGCTCGAACTCATCTTTCCGCCGGTGAGCCCCGTCATGAAGCGATGGTACGTCGAGGCTGGCGCAAAGAAGCCCGGCTCGTGGAGGGTTGCGGACTCGTACCGGGCCAAGGCGAGGTCGATGCGGGGGATGTCTTGCGGCGTCGCCGCCGGCACGTAAATGGCACGGTACGCGTCGTTGCGTTTGAGGTCGGCGAAGGCGAGGTCCACCGTGAGGAGGCGTGCCGCGTCGTTGAGGAGTTCCTTGACGGGCCTGGGGGGCGTTTCCGGCTTCACGAAGACCCCGATCTTGTTGTCCTGGGTCTGGGTCACGTTGAAGACGCGCGTGGCGGATGCAAGGTCGCGCGTGAGGCGGATGTGGGGGTCTTGGTCGACGCCCACCGGCACGACGGTGGGCCGCGGACCGCCGAACTCGGCACGCTGGACGTGGAGGATGTCGCCGGCCTGCATGAGAGGCGCGTTGAGGTGGGCCAGCTTCACCGAGTCTTCGAAACCGTAGATGGCGCGCATCTGGCTCATGTTCACGTGGAGGCCGAGGGCGTAGGCGAGGTCCTTGACGCGGCTCCGCTTGGTCTGGTAGTAGACCTCGGCGGTGCCCGGCTTGAGGCCGAGGGCGAGGTAGGTGGCGACGTACTCGTCCAACCCGAGTTGGCGGGCCTGCTCGATGGTGAAATTGCGCGTCGCATACGCTTCGAAATCGGCGATGGCGATGTGCACGTCCCCACGGTGTTGTTGGTACCAGATCACCTGATCAATGACGGCCTTGTGGCCTAGGTGCATCTTGCCGCTCGGCATGAGGCCGGTCATGACGCCGAACTTCTCCCCGCGTTCGAGGGCGCCCAGGACGGGCCGGAACCCCCGATGCCCGAAGACCACGCCTCGGGTGAAGAGGGGGTGCGCGTCGTCGACGTTGGCCCACGAGGACTCGTCGAGCGCCTCGATCCCGAACTCGTCCCGCAGGCGTGCGTAGTCTTCGACCTGGGAGGAGCCCCAGGGGTCGAGCTTGACCATTGGTGGGGCCGCCCAGCATGGCATCGCTTATAGCGGTTGTCTTGGGCAAGCGACCGCCTTCCGTAGCCTTCTCCGCCAAAATCTTGATATTCCAACACACGTCGTTGGTGTCCCATGGTCCGGCGGTTCTGGGTTCGGGTTATGCGTGCCTTCTTCGTGGTTTCCTTCCTGCTTGCCCCAGCGCAGGCGGCAGCCAGCCTGGAGTTACCGGAATCGCTGGCAGACACGTCGATCGGGCCCGGGGACACCGCGTGCGACCCCGGGGCCACAAACCTCTCCTGCTTCGAGCCGGAATTGGGAGAATGGTTCGACTGGTTCCAGCGGGCTCCGATGGAGGAGGTTGCCCAATGGGCCAAGGACCGCGTCCTCGCCTTGGGCGGCACCGCGGCCCGGGCCCCCTCCGCGATTCCTGGTTACGATATCCTGCCCGACGAGGCTCAACGGGCAGCCTGGCGTGCCTGGGTCCTGCGAGCCGCCTACGACGCCGCCTACCTTCCCCGGTTCTCGGACCAGCCGCTGCCCCGGGACGCCCCGGACGATCCGGTTTCGTCCGACGTGGTTGCGCCCGCGCTTGGACCCGCCAAGGGCTTGCGAACCGTCTGGTCCGCCGATGCCCAGGGGGAGCCGATCCGCGTCATCGGCGCCGACGACGCCGGCGCCTTCTTCCTTGTCACGGAGTTGGGCGTCCTGCGGTTTCCGGGACCCAGCCGCGACGCGGACTGGTTCCTCAAGCCTGGCGGCCTCGTCGAGTCTGCGCAAGCGACCGATGCCAACCAGGACGGGACACCCGACCTCGTGCTCGGCATCGATTCGTTCCTTCCTGGGGACGAAAGCCCATCCATCGTGGTCGTCGATGGAACGAACGGGGCCGTGCTATGGTCGGGGTTCGCCGGCGACGACCGTCTTTGGAGTTGGACCCTCACCGATGTCGACCGGGACGGTCGACCCGACGTCCTAGGCCTCGACGTGCAAGACCGAATCGCGGCCGCAGCGTTGGATGGCACGCCGCTCTTTACGGCCCCATTGTCCACGCAGACCGGGATGGCCCAGTCGGCCGTCGTGGCCGCCGCGGCGCTCACCTACTCCCCCCTGCGAGGCCACACCTTCGCCGACGTCGACGGGGACGGGACCCAGGATGTGGTGGTGTCGCGGGGGTTCAACGGGTACGCGTACGCGTCTTCGGCGGGCGCTTTGGCCTTGTTCCAATTCCATGAGGGTCAAGTGGCGGCCCACCGGGGAACGGATGGCTCGCCCGTCTGGGAAACGACCAGGGAGCTCGGCGCGGCTTGGACCTCAGCCTACGTCCTGGGGGGCGGCGACGTGGACGGGGACGGCAAGGACGATGCCCTCCTGCGCATCGTCGACGACACGTACCTCCTGGCCATAGCCGTTCTCGCCTTCGTCCTGGCCGAGCATCGGACGGCCGGCTACGCCGTCGTCTCGGGGGAGGACGGGACGATCCTGGTGCGCGACGAACGTCGCACCGTGTTGGGTTGCGCCGTCATCGTCTGTGCGCCAGTGCCGAGCGTGGGCGAAGTCGACTTTGAACCCCTTGCAATCATGGACCTGGACGGCGACGGCGTCGCCGAGGTCGTGGCCATGGCGGACGAGGACGCGTCTGAAGACCTGGCCATCGTGGGCCGCCGGCCCGGTTCGCTGGAGGGCGGTCCCTCCGTGGAAGTCTATCACAGATCGGTGGGTTTCCCCCACTTCGACGATTGGGACGGCGAACTTCTCCTCCGCAACGCTGACGGGGACGCCAAACCGGACGTCGTCCTCTACGTGTTGGGGATGGACCGCGACGAAGACGGCCGCGTGAAGTCCTACGAGAGCCGCGTGGCGACCATCACCAAGGGCTCCGTCGTCAACGTTCCGACGTCCCAGATTTTGGCGGCTTACGACATCGTGGACTCAACGGGCCAAGCCTACGGCTGGGCGGCCGACGACTCGCGTTGGATCCCCGTGGACAAGGAGGGGAAGGCCACCGGCACGGGGCCGCGCCTCCTGGCCAGGTTCTCCATCCTGGCTCGCCACGACGTGACGGCGGACGGCGTCGACGACCTGCTGCTCAAATCCCTCAGCTCCGTCCTGTGGATGGACGGCGCGACGGGGGTCCTTGGCCGCGAGCTGCAGCGTCCCCTCTCGCGCGCGGCCTGGGGCGCCGAACGGGAAGGCGAAACCCTCCGGCTCGTGGAACGCGACTGGTCCACGGGATCGTACTTCATCGTCGACCTCGAGACGGGGCAGACGTTCTGGGAAATCAAGGAGGAGATGCTCAAGGACGGCTCGGTGCGGGCCGTCCGGGACTTCACCGGCGACGGCCTTCTGGACGTGGCCGTGCAATACTATGACGACGAGTACGACAACTTCCTCGACATCCTCGAACGGCGCGCCGGGACGACGATCCTGACGCTGGACTACGAGTCACGAAGCGCGTATTTCGTGGACGCCCTCCCCGAGCGGGTCGGCGAGGAAATCCTCATGGTCGACTACGGGGACGAGACGGACGTCATCGAGCTGTACGCGGTCCCCGATGCGGAACCCCGCTGGAAGTACGACGTCGGCGGATACGGCCACGTCGTCGCCACGGATCCCGGCCGCTTCATCGTGGCGGCCTCGCCGGACGGCGAAACGGAGTATCGTGTCATGTCCGGAACCGGAACCGTCCTCGCGACCCTGAAGGCCGGCGATGGTCAATACCTGAGCGGCGCCGCGTTCGTGTCGACGACGGACGACGACGCCGTCGACGTGGCGCTCGTCCAAGCGAAGGCGGACACCGATCCACGCGAGTACGCCGTGACCCTCTTCGATGGCAGCACGTGGTCCGCGGG
>CAYVGY010000136.1:0-478 GCA_964451065.1 uncultured Halobacteriales archaeon | reverse complement strand
GTCCGCGGGGCCAACGTTCGCCATCGCGCCCGCCTGGAAACCCGACGTGGATGGCATGCTCGGCTTCGCACCGGGAGTGGCCCAGGGACGCATCCTCGGCGACTGGGACGGGGACGGTCGGGGAGACTTCGTGCTCCAGGAACAGCTCGTGACGACGGTTCGGTCCGGCGCCACGGGCGCCTTGCTCGCCGTCGCCCCCGCGCGCGGCGGATCGGTTACTGCGTTCGACGTGGACGGCGATGGAGCCCTCGAGCTCGGCGTGGTGAGCCACGCGGGGCGCCTGTCGCTCTTCAAGTTTGACGCCTCCGTGGAGGGTCTGCCGCCCGAAATTGGGCCGCGCCTGGTCGTCGACGAGCCAGCGCTCGACATCCTGCCCGACGATGATGATGGGGGCGGCCTGCCCGGGTTCCAACTCGGCCTGGCGCTCGTCGCCTTGGGCGTCTTGGCTTGGCGCCGCCGAACACGAAACCAGAACTAG
>CAYVGY010000135.1:0-7575 GCA_964451065.1 uncultured Halobacteriales archaeon | reverse complement strand
GAGACGTCTCTGGCGTTCCGTCCTCGACCGCGTCGTGCCCTACGAGCCCGGTCCAGCCAGCAAGCCCAGTTTCGGCCTCAGCGTGAACCACCGCCGAACCTTCACCGGCGTCACCGACAATGATCGGAGCCTCACGATCCGCGCCTTGGCCTCGCTCGCCTCCCTCACGGGCCAGGTCAGCAACGAGGATCTCCAGGACCGCTTCGCGCGCGAGTTCAAGGCCCCCGGCCACGTGTTCCTGCTCAACGCCCACCCCCAACTGCTCGGCGCGCGGCGCGGCCACACCGAGCTCGCCACCGCCCTCGCGGAACTCGCGGGACTCGCGCCGACCGCCACGATTTGCGAGATGATGAACGGGCCCAGCGGACGCGCGCTTCCCAAGGCGGATGCCGTTAAATACGCGGCCCAGAATGGCCTCGTGTTCTTGGAAGGACGCGAGGTCTTGGACGCATGGACAACGGCGCGCAAGGACCCGACCGGGTGACGCCGAAGCCGTCCCCGGACAAACCGCCTTTGCCCTCCTTTCTCACCCTGCCCGAGGAGGCGGACGTGCGGTCGGACCGCGGCCACGCCACGGCCGCCGAGCGGCCCTCGTTCCTCGACGTGGGGGAACCCGAAGTCCATCGGCCCGAGCCCCGCAGTCGTCCGGCCGCACCGTTACTGCCCGACGCCCCGCCCGACGTGCGCGCCGACCACGGCCGACCCGCGCTCGCGCAACGACCCGGCTTCTTGGATCTTGGAACGCCCGACTTCCGGCCGACGCGACCCGGCGCCGGGCCGCCCCCCATCCATCTCCCGCCGCCCGAGGCGCACGTCGCGCGCGCCCATGCAGGCGACCATCCCCCCCAACCGATCCGCGCGCCCTCCGAGTTCGAGGTGCGGCGCGACCACGCCGTCCGCACGGAGATCCCGCCCCTGCCCACCGACCCCGGCCGCGTCGTCATCCAACCCGAAGGCATGCGGCGCAAGGTCCGCGTGATGACCACCGGCGTCTTCGACCTCATCCACCTGGGCCACATCCACATGCTGGAGGCGGCCCGCCAGCTCGGCGACGAACTCGTCGTCGTGATCGCCCGCGACGACACGGTGCGCCGCATGAAGCACGAGCCCCTCAACGGCGAAGCCGTCCGCCGCGACATCGTGCAGGCCCTGCGCCCCGTCACGAAGGCCGTCCTGGGCCACACGGGCGATATCTACCAAAGCGTGGTGGACGTCCAGCCGGACATCGTCGCGCTCGGCTTCGACCAGAAGTTCATGGAGGAGGAGGTCCGACGACGGTGCGAGGAGCGCGGCATCAAGTGCCGCGTCGTCCGCCTGCCCCAGTTCGACCACGACCTGGATGCGACGCGCAAGATCATCGACCGGATCGCCGACCGGATCCAACGCAACGAATTGTACCCCAAGCGTGAGGCTTAGCGTGACGCCCGACGAGTCCCCCGAGACCGACGAGGACGAGCAGGACGGGGACGGAGCGGAGAAACCGAAGCCGTTCGAGCGCCCCAAAGGCCTCCTCAAGGTGAGGCCGGAGGACGCGGCGGGCGAGTTTGACGTCAAGTCCGGGGCCGCGACCAAGCCGCCGCTCCCGCCGGGTCCGCGGGCCCACGTCGCGCCGCCCCCCCCGGGCGCCCAGGTGAAGACCGACCGGCCCGTGGGTCCCAAGCCCTCAATCCCGACGCCCGAGTCCCTGGGCCCCATCCAGGTCAAGTTCCCCACCGGCGACAAGGGACCCAAGCCGAGAGTCCCGACGCCCGAGGACCTCGGCACGCCGGAGATCCGGTTCCAGACCGGCGAAGGCGGCCCCAAGCCCAAGCTTCCCAGCCCGGACGAGTTGGGGACGCCCGAGGTCCAGTTCCAGAAAGGCGCCCCGAGGCTTCCCAAGATCGAACCCATCAAGGACTTCAGCGTGGTCACGCCGCACGCCGTGCCCGAACCCAGGCCCCAAGAGGTCCGCCTCCCCTCGCCGCTCGAGGGGGAGGTCGAGGTCGTGGACTACCGGAAAACCGGCACGCTGGACGTGACCGGCCAGGTCCCGGACCCGTTTGCCAACCTCAAGAAGATCGGCGTCGTCGACACCACGTTCGCTCGCTTCAACATGGGCGACGCCGCCGAGGACGAGCTGCGCCGGCTCCAGAAGCAGTTCGGCGGCAACCTCGACATCGTGCGGCGCACCGTCCCCGGCGTCAAAGACCTCGCCGTGGAATGCAAGATCCTGCTCGAAAAATACGGGTGCGAACTCGTCGTGGCGTGCGGGATGGTGGGCCGCCAACCCGTCGACAAGACGTGCGGCCACGAGGCCAGCCTCGCCCTCCAGTGGACCCAACTCGGCACGAACAAGCACATCCTGGAAGTGTTCGTGCATGAGGAGGAGGCCCAGGACGAGAAACAACTCGCCTGGCTGATGGAGCGGCGCACGCGGGAACACGCCGAGAACGCCTGGTTCCTCACGTTCGACCCCGACCGGCTGCGCGCCGACGCCGGCAAGGGCCTCCGGCAGGGGTTCCAGGACGCGGGCCCGATCCGGGCCAAGTGAGGGAACCGATGGCCAAGCCTCGCTCTGCCCCGACGCCCCGGCCGGGACGCGGTTGGCGCCTCGCCCTCGTGTCCGCGCGGTTCCACGCCGACATCACGGACGCCATGCAACGCGACGCCCGCCAGCACGCGCGCAGCGTCGGCGCCCGCATCGTGGCCGAGGCCGACGTCGCGGGAAGCTATGATCTCCCGCTCGTCGTCCGCCATCTCCTTCGCCGGCGCGACGTGGACGCCGCGGTGGCCCTCGGCGCCATCGTGACCGGCGAGACCGGCCACGACGAAGCCATCGCGCACGCCCTCTTCCACGCCCTGGCCCAGGTCGCCCTCGAGACAGGCAAACCCGTCGGGCTCGGCGTCACGGGGCCCCGCCAGACGTTCGCGCAGGCCGAGGCGCGCATCGACCGCGCCGGAGCCGCCGTCGACGCCGTCGTCAGCCAACTCGCGGCGCTCGGCGCCCCGCCCGGCGCAAAACCATTGTGAAACGGTTACAAACCCGCCGCACCCTCCCGCCACCGGCATGATGATGGAAGGGGCCGAACTCAAGGCGCTCATCTACGACAACACGAGCGGCGCCCGCGAGATCGCCGAACGCAGCCTCCTCTTCCTCCAACGCGCCGCCACCCAATCCACGGCCACGGACCCCGCCGGCCTCCTGGACGGCCTCGCGGACCTCTCGGTGAAG
This sequence comes from uncultured Halobacteriales archaeon, assembly GCA_964451065.1. Taxonomy (GTDB): domain Archaea; phylum Thermoplasmatota; class E2; order JACPAO01; family JACPAO01; genus CAYVGY01. Next base: position 4,364 of record CAYVGY010000135.1, on the reverse strand, counting down.
CTGGTGCGCAGCAAGCCCGAGATGCCCCAGGTCTTCCAGGCCCTCAACCGGTTCCTCCTCGACGCCGAGACCCAAGAGAAAGCAACGCCGGACCTCGGCGCGTTCCGCATGGGACTCGTGAGCCTCCTTCAAGACCACGTGCGCGCCCACCACGGCAGCCTCGACCGCGTGGCCGCCAACACCCAACCCTTGCTCGCCAACGGCGCCGTCGTCGTCACCCATTCCCGCTCCAGCACGGTCCTGGCCGCCCTCAAGAAGGCCAAGGCGGAAGGGAAACTGTTCGACGTCATCGCCACCGAGAGCCGGCCCAACCTCGAAGGGCGCGCCCTCGCCAAGGAGCTGAGCGAGGACCAGATCCCCGTGCGCCTCGTCGTGGACGCCTTGGCCGCCACGGCGCTCGAAGGCGCCGACCGCGTGCTCTTGGGTGCCGACGCCCTCACATCCCAGGTCATTGTGAACAAGGCCGGGACGCGGTTGATCGCGATGGCGGCCCGCCAGGCCCAGGTCCCCGTGACGGTCCTGACGGAGTCCGCCAAGGCCTGGGTCCGCAAGGTGGACCCGCACTTGGGGCTCCTCAAGGGCCGTCCCCGCGACCCCAAGGAGGTCTGGGACGCGGCCCCGTACGGCGTCGAGGTCGTGAACCTCTACTTCGAACCCGCCCCGCTCGACCTCGTGTCTCAGATCGTGGACGAGCAGGGCATCCACCGGCCGCAGGACTGGTGGGAACATGTCAAGTCGCGCGGCTACGCGCGACGCTTCGCCGAGGCGTTCGTGGACGAACTCGCCTGATCAGACGATTGCCGAAATCTGGTTGGCCCACGCGCCGACCGCGTAGTCGTTGGCCGTGATGACCTTCACCCAGTAGAGGTTCAGGGGGCAGATGTTCAGACTGACCTTCGCCCAGTTGGCCGGCGGGTTGAACGTCACCGCGTTGATACCAAGGTTGTGGAATTCGTCGGTTCCGTCGGTCACGGCTAGCGGCGCCCAGGCCGCGCCGTTCCAATAGAGCCACGACACGCCGCCGCCCACGCCGGGAACGCCGATTTCGAAGACGAGGCCGCTCATCTTGTTGCGGTGACCAAACGAAACAATGGAGCTCGCCGGAGGCGAACCGTCGTTGGTGAGCGACACGTCCACGAGATCCGCGTCGTTGGCGTCCGCCGTTTCGTCGTGACCGCCAAAGAAGTCCTCGGTGCAGACGCGTCGCAGGTTCGCGTTCGCGCCGACCAAAGGTGTTGCGGACGCCGACCCGATGATGAGTGGAAGGACAACGAGGGCCGTCGCCACGGCGGCGCCGAGGAACGATCGGGGGGCTGTGGCGCCGGGTTCAGAGTGGAGCGTGGTCATGGTTCCGCCATGAGGAGGTCGCGTTGCTCGTATTTGTGGCTTCCCATCTTGGGGCTTGGTTCCTTTGGCCCGGCCTACGAGAGTAAGTCGATCTCATTCGCGATGGCTTGGAGAGTGTAGGCGTTGGTGGTCCGAACCTTGACCCAGTAAGGGGCCGCCGGGCAGTTGGCCAGGGCGACCGGGAGCCAATCGTCGGGAGGAGACCACGTGACGTTATTGGGTCCCAAGTTGTGGAATCCCTGCGTGTCGTCTGACACGAGCAAGGATCGCCACGCCGCGCCGTTCCAATATTCCCATCTTATCGATCCGCCGGTTCCTGGCAAGCCCACGTCGATTCTGATTCCTGCGAACGGTTGATCGTCACCGAGGTAAACGGCGCGGCTGGCCAAGAGCGTTCCGTCGTTGGATAGCGAGACATCGAGGGGATCATCGTCCCCGGCGTCTTCCGTCTCGTCTTGGACTCCCAGGCCGTTGTCGACGCAAACCGCTTCCAAGGTGTCGGGGCCCGAGGACGCTCCGAGGATGCCGGCCGACAGCATGCCTCCTAGGAGCGCGATTCCCAACGACAAGATTCGAGCAGATTCTCCTTTCCTGGCCGCCATCCTTCGCCACTCGTCCGGCGGTCCTACAGGTCGGGTGGAATCCGCCAGCATCGCTTTGGTCACCTGGCGGTATTTGGGGATTCGGGCGAGGGTTTAAGTCCCCGGCGCCGGCGACCCGCGACCCGGGGCAGGGCCGGCCGCGGAGGCATCAGGCGCGCTAGACGAGCACGCAACCCACGGCGATGCGGTCCGCGGTGTAGCTGTTGGGGTCGTTGAGGATGGACGACGTCGGGTACACCAAGAGTCGTGCCGTGGCCTGCGTGTGAGAGAACAGGTAATAGCGGGGCTCGGTGGGAGAGTCGGCGTACATCGGTCCCATCACGACCTCGTTGTCGAGGTAGGAGATGTTGCCGTTGTTGTTGAGGTCCCAACCGGCGTACACCAAGGGCTCGACGGATTGTGAATAGAGCGGATGGTTCTTGGTCCAACGGCACCTTGTGACCTGCAGACTCGTGAGGGTGGGACCGCAGTAGACTCCGTCGCCGAGGACGGTCTGGGGGCTGCAGTTCTGAGCAATCGTGCGGAAGCTCGTGCTGGACTCGCACGCCTGGCTGAATTCGCCGCCCGTCGTGATGACGCTGTAGATTCCCGCGACGACATCCACGGGAGGCGCGCTGCTGCTGCTCGGGATGGGATCCTCGACGCAGGCTTCGCCGTCTGCCATGGCGGGGGGGGACGGCAAGAGCGCGATGGTCGCGATGGCCAGCGTGAGCACTCCAAGGAAACGTACCTTCAACGGAAACACCCTCAGGGGTCGGGCGTGCGGCCCGCACCCATTCGGGGATGATGTTTCCTCTATAGCCAAAACCCTGCCTCGAATGCCCTTCCCCCCTTTGGCCACCTTGGGCCATGGGTCCCAGCGCCCGTTCCGGTCCATGTGGTCAAAGGGGTGCTCGCGGGCGCTTTGCGGGGCGCCCAAAAGAGGGCCCAAAATCCCGCTTCGGCCCTCCTCCTGTTGGGTACTTAATGCATTCCCCCCAACCCTATATAATTCGAGGTTCGAGGAAAGCTCGGGTCATTCGCTCACTTGAGGGAGGAGCGTCCGACCGTGCCCGAAGACGAAGTGCCCGACTCCACATTCGAGCCCGCGCCCGAGCGGGCACGCCGTCGCGCCCGGCTGGTTCTTTGGGGCCTACTCCTGGTCGCTGCCGGCACGCTGGTCCTGATTCTCGCGGCCCCGGCCGAGGCCGTCCTGAGCCAAGCCAGCGCCGACTTTGACAAGGTGTGCGCCGACCGGCTGAACCTTGGCGCCGCCGACTACACCGACGAGGCAAAAGACAGCTTGGGATTGAACGTTGGTCTGACTAACGGTGGCGTGTCGGGCGACACTCAGCAGCTCTACCTGGGCATGAACTATGTCTTCCGCAAGATGAGGGTCGACGTTGGCCTTGCTGGCGGCGCCCTCGGCGGAGTGATTGCATGGGAGTATTGGAACGGCGCCGCTTGGGCGGCGTTGAGCGGCGTCACGGACGGTTCGGGGTCGTTCAAGAACGCCGCCGGCGTTTACGATGTCAGCTGGACGCTTCCCGCTAGCTGGGCCAAGACGGCGGTCAACACGGCGACCTGCGGCACCACGGAATACTACATGATTCGCGTTCGCACGTCGACTCAGTACAACCCAACCGGCTCCGTGGGGGACGACCTGAGCGCGAAGGAGTTCAACCTCAAGGTCCGCGTCCAGGACCAGCTGGGAATGGGGATCCCGGGCCTCGCGGAGGCCGCCTTCACCGTCACCGGCGGCGGCAACAACAACATCTTCGACTTCCGCGAGATCGGCAGCGGCGACTACGAACTCGCGCTGTACTCCGTGAGCGGCGACCGCGACTACAGCATCCAGGTGGCCAAGGACGGGTACGTGGCGGCGTCGTTCAACACGGGCGCGTTGACGACGACGCTCACGGACCTCACCGGGAGCCCCTGGCAGCTGAACTTCGCGTACAAGGTCACGTCGATCACGAGCGAGGCCAGTACCACGCTGTCGGCGATGACGTCCGTCAAGACCGGCACCGGGCAGGGAACGACGTGCACGGAATCCGGCGGCGCCTGGTACTGCGCTGTCTTGCTGGCCAACGACAACACGGCCGCCGACCGGGCCATCGAGGCTACCAAGGACGGATACGTCACGGACTCCAACGACGCCTTCGCGACGGGCCGCAGCGCGAACACGGACGCCCAGGTCACGGGCACGGTCTCGGGCGTCCCGTTCGCGTACAAGGTCACGGGTGTCACCGTCGAGGGTCCCGCCACGTCGCTCACAACGGTCACCGTGGCCACGGGGGCCAGCTTCCTCACTCCGTGCACGGAGGTCTCCGGCGCGTGGTACTGCGCCGTCCTCCTGGCCGACGACAACAACGCCGCGGACCGCGTCATCAAGCCCACCAAGGACGGCTACGTCGAGAACACGGCCGCGAGATA
>CAYVGY010000134.1:0-7703 GCA_964451065.1 uncultured Halobacteriales archaeon | reverse complement strand
CCTCCGCCCCCGGGCATCTCCCGGCGGGCGGAAAACCTACATCACTTCTAGAGGGCCAACGTCTCCCCCAGGCTCGGGTTCAGGAATCGTTCCGGCGCGATCTTCCTCTCTTCGAAGAACCGCGCCACGCGAACCGGCGGCTCATCCATCGGTTCGTCGCTCAAGCGGAACGTCCCCCAATGGATGGGCAGGAATTTCTGGGCCCGCGTGTCGAGGAACGCCTGGCCGGCCTCCTCCGGGTTCACGTGGAAAGGCGCCATGAACCAGCGCGGCTCGTACGCGCCCACCGGGAGGCAGGCGACGTCAATCTTGGGAAACCTGTCGCCGATCTCTCGGAACCCGTCGAAATAGCCCGAGTCGCCGACGTGGTAGACGGTCCGGTTCCTATCCTGGATGACCCAGCCACCGTACAGGGACTTGTTCCGGTCGCGCAGCCCCCGGCCACTGAAGTGTTTGGCCGGCACGAAGGTGAACGCGACCCCGTCGAGGTCGAGGGTGCGCCACCAGTCCATCTCGTGGACGCGCGGGAAACGGCGCCGACGGAACCAGTCGCCGTCACCTTTCGGCACCAGCACGGTGGCTGTCTTGCGGAGGCGGCGCAGCGTCGCGGCGTCCATGTGGTCGTAGTGGTTGTGACTGATGGTCACGAACTTCGGCGTGGGAACGGCCTCCCACGCCGGAGCGGCTGGCGTGAGGCGCTTGACCACGTAGGCCACTCGACGGGACCACACGGGGTCGCTCACGATCGTCTGCCCCCCCAGCCTCGAGATGACGGTGGCGTGGCCCACCCACGTCACGGAATCCGGCATGTGGCGCAGGTCGTTGCCGGCCTTGGCATGCACGGTGGGAAGCTTCTCGCCGCGCGCCTGCAGATTCCTGATCCGACGGCGGCGCTCCCGGCGCCAGCGCAGGAAATCGCGGAAACTGCCGGTCGACTGCGGCGGCTCGGTGGCGAACTCGCCGGCGACCTGGGGCGGTCGGGTCACGAGACCCCGATTCGACGGGCGCTTCGAAAAAGGTTGGGTTACGCCGCGCGGCCCCGGGCGCGCCAGGACCGGACTAAGGAGTTTGCGTTTGGGGGCCTCGGGGCGTTGGCCTTCCCGGTCAAAGGCTAAAAGGGGTCCATCCGCGCACCTTAAATCACCGCAGGGTTGTGGACCCCCGGTAGGTGCCATCGTTGTCCCGAATCGCGTTCGCCGCCGCCGGTCTTCTCGTCTCGAGCCTTATGTTCTACGCCGTCTCGGCCCAGGAGAGCCCGTCGCCTAGCAATCCACCGCCTTCGAGCGAACCGCCGCCTCCCAGCAACCCGCCGCCGAACAATCCCCCGCCCAACTGTCCTCCCGAACAGGGCAACTGTCCCCCGCCCAACAACAACCAGGCGCCTCCGAACTGTCCCCCGGACAAACCCGACTGCCCTCCGCCCAACAGCGGCGGCGGCCCTCCGCCGAATTGCAAGCCCGAAGAGGGCAACTGCGGCCCACCACCCAACTGCAAACCCGAGGAAGGCAACTGTGGTCCACCCCCCAACGGCGGCGGCCCGCCGTGCAACCAGGACGGGAGCGCGCCCTGCGACGGGCAACCTTGCCCCCAGGATGAGAACGGCAATTGCATGCCGCCTCCCCAAGGCCATTACCAGTGCAAGGAAGGCAGCTATTGCCCCCCGCCGACTCGGCAGGATTGCCCTCCCGACGACCAATACTGCCGCCCCCCGCCGTCGGGCGAATGCCAATCCAAGATGGAAGGCGCCATGGCCGAGATGCAGTCCATGATGCAGCAGTTCGACGCGGACATGAAATCCTTCCACGAATCCTTCGAGGCGGATCGGAAGACGTTCGGCCAGTCCCAGCACACGCCCGAAGAATGGCAAGCCTGGGGCGAGGCCTGGCGCGAAAAGGGACGCCTCAAAGGCGAGGAGTTCCATTCCAGCCTCAAGTCCTTCGTCGAGTCCAAAGGCCTCGGCGACTGCATGCAGTTCATGCCTCCCCCGCCCATGATGGGTGGCCCCGGGGGTGGCCCCGGCGGCCCACCGCCGGACCAGCGCTACCAGAAGGGTCCCTCCGGCGACAACCGGTTCCAGAAGGAGGACGATTTCGGGCGCCAACTGCGCGAGGAATGCGGCAAGCAGATCTTCGACCTCGTCGGGCCACCGCCGGAGCAGGGCGGCCGCATCCCGACGGCGGAGGAACAGCAGCAGATCCACGAGATCATGAAGAAATGCGAGAAGAAGGCCCGCGAGCACTTCGGCGAGGTCTACCAGGACGAGTTCTCGTCCGACGGACCACAAAAGGGCGCCAACCAGAACTTCGGCTCGTTCGAAGTGTTCTTCGACGAATCAAGCCAGTCGGTCCGCGTGACGGGCAAGTTCCTGGCCCTCGTGGGCAACACCGAGTCCCAAGTGATGACCGACATCACGTGCGGCGGCCAGAGCTTCATCGATGAACTGGCGGTGAGCGGCTTCCTCGAGGATTTCAGCTTCGACGACACGGGTGAGGGCACGGCCCTTGGCGTGAAAGCGTCGGGCTCACAGATCCTCCAACTCCACGACAACCCGCGCTGCACGATCAACATCGGCGTGGCCGGGACCATCAACGAGATCACGATGGACCTCGCGGACTACCTCGACGTGGAGGAGACCGACAAGGGCGTCAAGTTCTCCGACGGGGAGATCGACGGCACCGTGCTTGTCCACGACGGCGAGTTCGACCTGGGCGAGAACAACGAGCTCGTCTTTTCCGGCAAGGCCACCTTCCTGGTGAGCAACAGCGTCGGCGCCCAGGCGTCCAGTTCGTCGCTGGCGAGCGACCTCAACGTGAAGGCAGCCCTCGAAGAAGGCAACATCGGCGCCGAGGTCGTCATCGTGGCCGACGAGGAAGAAGGCGCCAAGTCTGATGCAACTCCGTACGGCGACCTCGAGGTCGAGGTCGACATCGTGAGCGAGGAAGAAGTCTCGGTCACGGTCGACAGCGAAAGCGAAGAGGGCAAGACCATCGTCATGTCCCTTGACGAGGAGGTCCTGCCGGTCGAGGCGCTCGAGGACGTCGAGGTCCAGGTGTATGAGGAGCCGGTCGCCGAGGAAGGCAACGTGTCCATCGCTTCGACGGAGGCGGAGGCGTGCACGCGGGAGGCCACCAACCTCCAGGACGTGCTCGACCCCACGGATGACGGCGACTGCAACGAGTTCTGGGTCGTCACCGACAAGCTCGGCACCCAGGTCCTCGTCTCCAACCCGCACTACAGCGAGAAGCGGATCTCCATCAAGTCGGCGTCCGGCGGCTCCAGCATCCCGGGAAGTCCGCTCGTGTGGACGGCCGGCATCGTCGGCCTCGTCGGCCTCACGCTCGTGGGCGCCGGCATCGTGTACAAGCGCCGCCGGCCGCCGGGCCACCGGACCGAGACGGTTCTGGTCGCCTCGCACCCCGACCCCGCCCCGCCGCCTCCGGCTCCGAGCGTGCCGGAGCATCCAGCTCCCGCGTCACCGCCCGTTGAGACACCCGTTCCTCCGACCGCGCCGGATGCCGCTCCCGCCGCCGAGGAGGGCTCGGAGTTCGTCAGTCGCATCGCCCGGCTCAGAGAGCAGGGTTCGCAAAAGTCCGAGGAGACCACCGAAGGAAAAGACGCCTGACCGTCAACGCTCTTCCGACGAACGTATGCGTGAGCGTGCCGACAGCCTTAGGAACCCGTTCGTTCCCGGCAGCGTCGACTCCCTTCGCGGAGTCGGTGCATCGGAGCAACGAACCCCGCCACCGAAACGTCGTACGCGTCGCGGCCCTGAGCTTTCTGGTGATTGGCCATCGCCGCGATCCCGAGTGCCAGCGCGATAACCGACGGTCCGGGCGAGCCGGACGACCAATGCAACGGCATCGTTGAAATCGACGGCTGCTCCGAATGGACCGGGACACGCTTGGAAACGCGTCGGATTTGGGCGTGGGCCGTCTGCGTCCAAGGCGGCGAGTCCGGTTGCCGATGGTGGCGCTCATGCGCCCCCGTCATGAAGCGGGCTCTCCGCTTCCGCCCCTGGCGCCCGGCTCAAGCATCTTCAAGGGGTCAAGGAGTTTGTTAATCTCCCTCGCGGTCAGAAGCTTCCTACGGCCTGGCCGACGCGTGCGCCTGCCGCTGGGCCTCGTCGAACGTGCAAAGGGGCACGGCCTTCCGGCGCGCCGCCGCCACAGCCGCGGCGTCGGGATAGGTGAGCCTCGGGTGGGCTCGGAGGATCCGGCTGGTCGCGTCGTGGTCGTGGTCCGGTTCGGCCATGAGGACGCTGGGCTTGGCGGCCAGGCGATCCATCGCCTCGACGGCCAGCGCGTGCCCGTTTCGCCCCAGCTTTTCCCCCCGTCGCTGGACGAGCAGCAGCGTTTCGGCGAGAATCACGGGCGGAATGTAGATGGATTCTTTGGATTCCGCTTGCGCGACGGCCACCGCATGGAACTCGTCGCGCGCGTTCAGAAGCGCATACAGCCAGCTCGTGTCGGCTACGCACGCCGTCGCCGTCGCCAACGCCGCGCCTCCTGGCCGAGGGCCTCGCCGAGGTACAGGTCATGCTTGGCCGCGACCTCGGACAGGTCGTCGATGACGGCGAGATCGTCCATCCTCACGCGCCCGACGCTGGTCGAGAGCACGGCCGTGAGTTCCGCGCCTTCCCTCGTCCCCAAGCGGGCGACCTCCTTCGGGCTTACCCTAAGCCCGTAGGTGTGTCCCCATCGGCGGAGGCGCGCACGGATGATGGTGGTGGTCACGTTATCCATATTAGGTTATCCGCTGATATATACGTTTTCAGCGGCGGCCTGGAGCTCTTCCGGGGTAGGACGGGCGCCACCCGACGCCGACGTGCATCCGTACTCGGTCCGCCCCGGTGAAAGAGTCATTGGTTGCCGAGTTTGCCCGACGCTGTCCGCTTCCGCCTTTGGCGCCCGGCTCGAGCATCTTCCACGGATTGAGGAGCGCGTCGAGCTCCCTCTCCCGAACGAGCCTCTTCCTCAGACCACCCGGTTGGGAGTCCTCTACCTGGCCGTCGTTTCTTTGGCAATCTCGGCCGACCCGATTCCACCCCGCGTGGGGGCGCCACCTCGAGGTCAGCGCTTCCGAAATTCCTAAATACATAGTTGTACATAGTTATGACCGTGCACCAGCGAACCACGCTCCAGGTCCCCCGGCCGTTGTTGGCACGGCTCAAGAGCGCGGGCCGGAAAGGACAGACCTACGCCGAAGTCATCGAAGAGGCGCTTGTGGCGCTGAAGAGGCAGCGGTTCTTCGACGAGCAGTACCGCATCTACCAGGACATGAAGTCCGGTAAGGAACCCTGGACGGAAGTCTAGCGTGGCGTTCCGCCTCGCCCTTCGAAACAAGGCCAAGCGCGAGATCGACCGGTTGCCCCCTGCGATGCGCCGCCGAATCTACGCAGGCCTCGATGCCCTGAAGGAGGACCCCACGACCCCAAGGTCGGGCGCGGACATCAAGCTCCTGGAGGCCCAACACGGCCTCCGACGTCTCCGCGTCGGCGACTACCGCATCTTCTACTTCGCGGATCGCGCCCAGGGCTTCGTCTACGTGACGGAGGTCGCCCGGCGCCGCAGCGGCACGTACGACTGAGGATTGCGCGGACCCACTGGCCCGCGAAGGTACGCCGGCCGAACGCACAAGGCGAGGAGCCCCTTTGCGCCTTGTCCGGATTCCTACCAGATCGGCGTGGAACCCTCGCCGAGAAGCCCACTCCGCTTCGACGCAACAGGCGCGCCTGCATCGATGCGTGCGAATGCCGCCCGCTCCCCTTGTCTCGCCCACCCGGTGGAGCGCGCCGTGGCCTCCACGCCAAGCGACCGCGCATCCGGCCGGTGCAGCGGCTAAAGACATCCAGTCTGATTGAGTAATAGGTCGACGCCTTCCCTCGGTAGCTTCGAAGCCTGGAAGAAGGAGCCGACGAGCCCACGCTCACGCTGCATCTGGCGAAGGTGTCGTCGGAGGGTGCGCGTGAGTTCCTTTGTGTCCTTTGCCGCGTAGTTTCGGAGCCGTGCGAACTTGAGGTTGGACCAGACCTTCTCGTCGGGATTGTATTCGAACCCGTAGGGCGGAAGCGGCTTGATCCGTAATCGTGGGCGTCGTTTGAGGAACCGGCGCAGGACGGGTCCGCGGTGGGGTCCCCCGCCGTCCCAAAAGAGCAGGATCTGGCCGCGGATGTGGCGCAGGAGGGTTCGCAGGAACTGGATGATGTCGGGTTGTTTGAACGAGCCGTCGACCTTGAGTTGGAAGTAGAGTTTGTCCGTGTGCGTGACGGCGCTCACGAGGTTGACCTTGGTCCACCGGCCCATTCGGTGTCTGAGGATCGGCGTCTGCCCGCGAGGCGCCCAGGTCTTGCCGACGACGGGCGTGAGGTTGGCGCCCGCCTCGTCGAGGAACACGATGGTCCAACGGTTTTCTAGCGCCCTTTTTTTGCCGGCGTCCACGAGTACCGTAGCCACTTGCGGACCTTCTCGGGGTCCAATTCGTGGGGTCGGCGGTCGGGTTTCTGCCAGCTGAACCCGAATTGGTCGCGGAGCAGTTCGGGGATGTACTTCCAACTGTACTCGATGCCGAACTCCTTCCGGATTAGGGCCGCGACGCGTTTGCCGGTCCAGACGTCGGTCTCGTAGCCGTGCCTGGGCGCGCCTTGGGCGAGCATGCGCATGAGTTGTTGTTTCTGTTGGCTCGTTAGGCGGGGCGGTTGGCCCTTGGCTTTCGTGGACAGCAGGGCCGCGACGCCCTCGCGTCGCAGGGTTTGGTCCCACCGCGTGACGGTGGCTTGGCTGACACCGTATTTCTTCGCGATCTTTACCCGGTAGCCGTAGTCGAGTTCGGGTTCGAATTGTTGGAGTTCCTCGCCGGCGGACAGCCGCCGGTTCTCCATTTCTCTCCTGCTTAGCCTTGGCACGTAGCGTGCAAGCATCCCTATCCCAAAATAGGATTGGCTTGCCGACCTAAAGACTTACGAAATCATTCTGGAAGTCTTTAGCCACTTCCGCCCTTGGCTCCGGGTGCGAGCATCTTCCACGGATCGAGGAGCTTGTCGATCTCCTTCTCCGATAGGAGTTTCTTCTCGAGGAGGACCTGCTTGAGCGTCTTGTTCTTGGCCATGGCCTCCTTGGCGACCTCGGCCAATCTGAGGAAGGCGATCTTTGGCGTGAGGACCGTGGCGAAGGACGCGATCGAGGTGATAGGGTTCACCGTGCGCCGGTCGAATTCCAGTGCCATGTTCACGAGCGGCGACCTCGGATGGGCAATGTACTGGGCTTCGCCAAGTCGGCCGACGCCGGGCCGATTGGGACGGTCATCGCCCTCAAGCGCGAGGTCGACTTCCACGCGATGACCGTACGTCTGGCCGGCCCCGACCGGATCTGGAGGTACGGGCGTGCCGCACGCCAGTGCGGCGACGACCGGCGGGACTCCCGTTCCTTGCTTACACGCCGCCCTCCGCCCGATTGCCGTCCTCGCCTCGGACCGGGTCGAGCCGAATCTGATTTTCGCGGCCGGCCAACATCCACCTCCCGGCAGAGGCTGGCGCCGCCGTCCGGGATCTGCATCGCGCCACGCTTGTGTGTCGCGGCGCCAAGCACGGCACCCCACGGTTTCTTGGACTGGCGCGACCACTGCGATTCCATGAACCGGTTCCACTCGTTCCCGCTTAGCCTGGCTTTTCGCGCCGAGCTTGCCATTGTAGTTCCCGGCGCCCCATG
>CAYVGY010000133.1:0-7818 GCA_964451065.1 uncultured Halobacteriales archaeon | reverse complement strand
CCATCGAGAGGATCGCCGAAACGAAGATTGATGGGATGCACGCCCCACGGGTACTCCTGATTGATGACGACGAGGACTACACGCACTTCGTGAAGAGGCTTCTTTTCCGGTTGGGCCACAACCAACCCCTGGACGTCGTCCATGACGAAGCCAGCGCGATGCGCGCCCTCGCCACCCGCCAATACGACCTCGTCGTGAGCGACTTCGACCTCAACCCCGGCAACGGCGTTCGCATCCTCCACCACGTAGCCCAGAGCTACCCGCGCACACGACGCGTACTCCTGACCAGCGCCCCGGACCGTGCGACGCGCGAGGCCGCCCGCCTCGACGGCGTCGTCCACGCCGTGTGGGACAAGCGTTGGGAGATGGGACGGATCCAGAACAACCTCCTGGCCGTCATCCAACCGGCCACGTAGGCGGCGCCCCTCAAACCTTGGCGACGGTCTCGAGTTCTTTGAGCGCGGCAAGCACCTCTTCTGCGTGCCCCTCGGGCTTGACCTTTGCCCAAACCTTCGCGATCTTGCCGTCGGGACCGATCAGGAAAGTGGCGCGCTGCATCCCCATGTACGTGCGGCCGTACATGTTCTTCTCGATCCACGTCCCATAGGATCCGCTGAGACCTCCCTCATCGACGAGCAGGGGGAACCCGAGCGAGAATTTTTGTTTGAACTTCTGGTGGCTCGCCGCGGAGTCGCGGGAGACTCCGAGAACGACGGCGCCGAGTTTCTGCAATCGGGCATCCGCGTCGCGAAAACCGCAGGCTTCCTTCGTGCACCCCGGCGTGTCGTCCTTGGGGTAGAAGTAGAGGACGACGGCCTTACCCTTGAGTTCGGCAAGCTTCCACGTCTTGCCGGTTTCGTCCTTTGCCGAAAAGGCGGGCGCCTTGGCACCCTCAGAGGGCATCGTCATGGCGTGGACGCCACCACCCGGGGAGTGGTTAAGCGTTTCCGGGGCCCGATTCGGCGGCGCGGGGGAGCGGGGGCCTGGCGCGGTCCGCGGCCGCCAGCCCGACGGCCCGGTAGGTGCTCCTCGGCCGGGAAGTCTCCACCGCGACGGCGCCGGAGCGCAGAAGGGCCGCGAGCGTCCGGCTCACACTCTGCTGGCGAATCCCGAGGCGCCGGGCGAGCGCGTCCTGGTCCAAGCCTGGCTCGGCGCGCAGCGCCTCGAACACGCGTCGGGCCGCGCTCCGGCGCAGGAGTGACACGGCGGGTCTCACCGACTCGGAGGGGCCGCCGCTGGCCGGGAAGAGCGCGGTCCGGCCCCCGACCCTTCGCACGACCATGTGCCCGGAGGACACGAGGCGCCGCGCATGGTACATCGCGTTCGGCCATGCGACCCCCAGGAGCCTCGCGGCCTCACCAACCTCTGCTCCGGGGTTCTGGGCGACGAATTCGAAGAGCAGGGCCCGGCGCCGGTTCCTCAGGACACGGTCCCGGCGGAGCCTCGCAAACAGGCCTAGAAGTAGGAATGCCCCGGCCAGGCTGGCCACCGCCAGCACGGTGACGGCCGGGAACTCGACCAACCGGGTAAGGGCGGCCGAGGCGGGCAGGAGATTCGGGGGGTTTGTCGTGGTGCCCGCGATGGCCAACCGGTCGCCCTCGGCCCAAGCAAGCTCGAATGTGCCCTCTGCGACGATAGATGGAACGGGGTCAAAGAGGTGGTGCCCGGCCCACGTGAGTTCACCGCGCGACTCGGGGGACTCGAGGCGCCCCACGGCGGCGAACGCAGGGGCCAGGAGGGTCGCTTGGGCCTGGGCGTCGACATGCCATTGGAGGAGGGTTTCGTCAAGCGAGTGGACTTGGACGTACTGCGTCACCTTGCCTGCTGGGAGACCGGTCGTGATCGTGGCTTGGTAGGTGCCGGTGCGCTCGTACCAGGGTTCGACGCCGTCGGCCTCGATGAAGAGGAGGAATCCGTACAGGGCGATGCTGGCGGCGTAGCCCACGGGTGCTCGACTCGCCAGGGTGCACTCCGCGGCGAGGCGTCCTGAACCCTCCGCGACGGTCTTCGTCGGGGTGTCGGAGACCATCGCCGGGTCCGCTGGGAACGCATGCACTCGATTGTCGTCTGCGTCGCGGATCTCGCACGACCCGCCGGCCGCCCCGGGATCCGACGACTTGACTGCGCGGGCCATGGCTTGAGGGCGTTGCTCGAGGTCGGCTGCCGTGATTCGCACGTTTTCAAGGGTGAGGGCTTGACCGTATGCGGCTTCTCCGGCGGGGCTCACGGGTCGCCCACCGATGGGTCCGAGTGCTTCCTCGGCGCGGTAAACCATGAGGGTGGCGCGGGCGCCCGTGAGGAGGAGGCTTCCCTCGAGGTCGGTCGATTCGGGCCAGGAAAGGACGGCGTCGGCGTCCGGGCGGGTCAGGGGAGCCAGGGCACCCCTAGCGTGCAAGGTCTCCCCGGCAGGGTCAAGCACGCCATCGATGTCGTAGCCCAGCGTTGCCTCCCGAGCGGTGCCGTGCCCGGCGAGCGCGACGAGAAGCCACGACCCGGTCAGGGTAAGGACTGAGAATCGTCGTCGAGTTGCCACCAGTTTCCTTGGTTGGCTGCCGCAACGCTCCCATATAACGATTGTGTTGGGTTTGCCTGTAACGCTTCTGCCCGTCGGACGGGCGGCCGCGGCCTCACACCCGAGACCTCCAATCACGGCTTATCCCCCTTGCGACGCTCGACGCGTCATGAACCGGAATCCTCCCGTTTCGCACGTGACCAAGATTGTCCTCCTCGGCCTTGGCGTCTTTGCCTTCGCGGCGGCCGGTCCAGCCGGGGCGATCCTAGCCGTCGGCGACGGTGTCGGAGATCTCGCAGTCCCCGCGAGCGTTTCCTCGTGCGCCGCCGCCGACGACGCCATCGTTTGCAGCGCCCCATACTGGTACGAGTGGACGAGCGGCTGGGCGAAGGCGGACCGGGACACGGGTGCCCTGTTTGCCGCAGTGCCTTGGACGTACGCGCCCTCGTACTCACACGCGGAGGTCGGGAGCTGGTTCCACGTCGACCGCGACGGGTGGTACATGGTCACGTGGCAAGTCACCGTGACAAACTACTACGCGGAGAACTCGAACGCGCGCGTCGGGCTCCGCGGTGAGGTTTGCTGGGGCTCGGCATCCGACTGCGGTTCGATCTCAATCCCCGCACCCGACGATCCGGAGAGCATGTGGACATTCTCGGCCTATGCGTACCTGTACGAGGACTACAACCAAGGCGTCGGCGTTTACGCTTGGGCGAAGAACCGCCCCACGCAGGGACACTATGGGGCGGAAGGGGCCATTTCGGCCACGGTGGCGTCCTTCACCATCGAGCCCTACACCGGGGAGACCCTGGGCCAAGCGCACCACCAGGCGATGCAGCTCCTGGACAGCCTTAACTGAGAACGGCCCGCGTGGGCCTTCCCGTCACGCGGCCTCAAGCTTGGCTCCCAGCTCGGGCGAGACGTGCTCCGGGATCAAGGCATCGGCCCGCGCCGGCGCCTCGCCCTAAGGGCAGTACCACTCGTCCCGCGCCGAGCGGGGGGGCCCGTCCTGCCTTCGATGCAGCGGCCCGTCTCCGTGGGGTCCTTCGCGACGTCGGTCCCGTCGTCGGTCTGGGACTCGACCCCACTCTCGACGTCCTCCTCCTGCGCTTACCCGGCAAGCGAATCGGACGCGAGAAGAACGATGAGGCCAACTGTCAGGTCCCGAACCGTGGGCGCCGGGCCCTCAACGGGCCGGACCCGGCCTGGCGCGACCGGCGGGGACGTCGTCAACGGCGCTGCGCAGGTCCGCGGCGCATCCCTTGACCGGGTTGTCCCTTTCACCGTCCACGCGGCCCTGACAGGCGAGCTTTCGGGCCGCATCGAAGACGAACACGTGAGGCGTGCAGACCGCGCCGTACGCTCCGCGACCACTTGCGTTTCATCATGCGCGTAGGGAAACACGAGGCCGTTCCGCCGCGCACGGGCCGCCATCGTCGACGAGCAACGGGAACCCCAGGGTGAATTTCTGTTTGAACTTCTGGTGGCTCGCCGCGGAGTCGCGGGAGACTCCGAGAACGACGGCGCCGAGTTTCTGCAGTTGGGCATCTGCGTCGCAAAAACCGCATGCTTCCTTCGTGCACCCCGGTGTGTCATCCTTGGGGTAGAAGTAGAGGACGACGGGCTTACGCTTGAGTTCGGCAAGCTTCCGCGTCTTTCCCGTCTCGTCCTTGGCCGAGAAGGCCGGCGCCTTCGCACCGTCCGTGGGCATCGTCATGGAGATCCGACCCTCGCAGCACGAACGTGGTTTGTGGGCTTCTCGGTGGCCGTCAGGTACGTGCCAGGCGCTGCCGCAGTTCGTCCGAGACGTGGTCGGTCATCCACGCGTCCGCGCGGGCGGAGGCCTGCTCATCCTGGCAATACCATGTGTATTCCATGTCGGCCGGCAGGCTGGTGTTTCCGGAGGAACCCTCCCAGGTGGCGTTCGGCAGCCACCGGTAGAGGTGCGCCAACCCGTAAAGGTCGAGACTCGTGATGCAGAGGGAGACGGTCCGCTCCCCGCCGTCGCCGATGGGGTTGTCGTCGCCGTACTTGTACGGGTAGGGCGAGTTCATGAGGTCGGCGCCGCAGCCGGTCGTGAACGTCGTGGAGTGGCCGAGCCCCCACGTGTGCGCGAACTCGTGCATGGTGACCCCGCGCAGCTCGTGGGTCTCGGGAAAGTCCGATTGGGTCTGGCCGGCCCGTTCGGAGTAGGCGAAGAGCGAGAGGAGGATGTACCGGTTGCCGTAGTGGACGACGTCGCCGAGGCCCGCGTCGTCGAGGGGCTTCTGCGTGTTGACGCCCGGGTCGATGGCGACGCCCCGGAACGCGGGCCCGCTGGCGACGTAGCCGATGAGGATATCGTAACCGGCCGTCTGCGGCACCTGGCCCTCGAAGAGCTCGATCTGGACCGAGATGTTGTCGAGGTAGGAGAATTGCGGATAGTCGGCGATGAATTGGTCGATGGCGGGCTCCCAGGCGAACATGCCTTCGAGTGTGGCCTGGAGGTACTCCAGGGCGGAGCGGGACATGTTGGTCGGCTCGCCGAGGTCGCCGTGCGTGGGCGGCACGAGCGCGACGCGCGTGAGGGGATGGCGCAAGGAGCCGCCGAAGATGAGGTCGATGGACTGGAGCCCGATGGCCTCCTCGCCCGGGGGCGGGGCGGGCCCGCCCGTGCCCGTGAGGCATGGACTGGATTCGAGGGGCGAAGGAGCGTCGTCGTGCGTCGTCTGGTCGTCGTCCGGTAGGGCGTCGTCCAGCGATTCGTTCCCGACGCAGCCGGCCAGGAGGGCGCCCGCCAAGGCGCCCACGAGCAGGACGACGCCATTTCTTGCAGTCATGGAAACCCTCGATCGGCCACCCCGGCGGTGGGTCTTAACCGTTGTTGTAGTCGAGGAAACGTCGACGAGGCGCGCGTTTATACGGCTTCAGGCGCGAAGGCGCACGAAATGTTGTTGGTTCCACTTGATGGAACACCCAAACGCCATCGTGACGGACGTCCGGACCGCCCGCCCGCCGAGGACGTCGTCGAGCGCGTTGCGCAGATCGGAGGCGTTCCCCTTCTTGGGGTCGTCTTTCTCGCCGTCGACGCGACCTTGATAGGCCAGTTTCCGATCGGGTCCGAACACGAAGAGGTGGGGCGTGCAGACAGCGCCGAAGGTTTCAGCGACCTGCTGGGACTCGTCGTAGACGTACGGGAAGACAAGGGCCTTGGCCCTGGCGCGGGACACCATGTGTTCGAAGGAGTCTTCAGGGTATTCGCTCGCGTCGTTGCTGTTGATGGCGAGGAAGCCGACGCCTTTCCCGCCGTACTCCGCGGCGACTTGGTTGAGGCGGTCCTCGAAGGCGTTCGAATACGGGCAATGGTTGCAGTGCCAGAAGACGACGACGGCCTTGTGATCCTTGAACGCGTCGAGATTGTAGGTCTTGCCGTCAACGCCCTTGAGGGGCGAGAACGCAGGAGCGGGCTGGCCGATCTGCATCTTGTAGGCCGTGGCTTGCATCACCGGCGCCAACCGGAGACCATGGTATTAGCTTGGCGTGGTCGGCTGGATAGCCCGACGACGAACCAGGTCCCTCCGGCGGGATGCAGAACTATCCACAAGGCTACTGGCTGGCCTCCGACATTGACCCCGCGATGAACCAGACCCTGGTCGCCTCCACCATCGCTGCCTTGGCCCTTCTCGTGGCTGCGCCCCCGGTCCAATCCACCCACGCCGACGGCTCCTACGACCTCCCGAATTGGTACCTACCGCCCGTCCCCCTCTTCCTCGGGTTCGTCACCGTCGACGTCCTCATCCTCCCCGCCGAGCACGGCCAAGTCTTCAACGGCAATGGCGCCGCGGGCGGCAACGCCGTCGCAGAGGCGCAACCCTGCGCGAACAGCTACACGGCCGCGATGCGGGATTCGACCGTCGCCTGGCGCACGGCCATCCAGAACATGGGCGCGGCATGGATCAAGAACAACCTGATCCTCAACGTCTACGTGGTCGGGTGCGATTCCAACATCCCGACGGCTGCCCTCACCCACCCCGAGGTCGTCGTCTTCACCGACGAGAACAAAGGGCCCATCCTCGGCGTCGCCTTCAGCAGCACGCCCTGCCTCGTCGACAACTCGAAGTTCTTCATCACGAGCTTCACCTACAACGACATGTACAACATCAACTCGCAGGAGTTCGGGCACTGCCTCGGCCTCGACCACGTCTCCGGGAGCCACCCGGTGAACGACGTGATGAACGGCAGTTACCCGTACACGACCGGCGCCGCCGCGACCCCCAAGAACTGCGTGAGCAACCTGGACGTGCTCGGCGTCCAGAGCTCCTTCGCCTTCCAGTTCGGGCAGCCGGGCGCAGGCCAGACGGCGACGATCGCCGTTGGCGCCTACGCCCAGCAAACCTGCTGATGGGGCGTTTTCGGCTCGAGCGCCGCCCACCCGGCGTGCGGCGGCGAGGCGCCGCGGACCTGCTGCCCGACAGACGGGCAATGAACCGAGTTTTAGGTCACCCGAAAAAAACCCCAAATCTATAAATGAAAGGGGTTCCTAAGCGAGTTCGGAGCCCCGAAACCGAATCGGTTCGGAGCGTCCTCGCGGACGGGGAGACTATAAAAGGGACCCTTCCTAGCCTGCGCCCAATCGCCACGTGGCCATGACCCGAACTCCAGCCCAGAAGCCCCAACCGCCGCGCACCGCGGCCGTGATGACCAAACAGACCGCCAAGGAGTTCACGGAACAGGAGTACAAGTACGGGTTCGTCACGGACATCGAGATGGAGTTCGCGCCCCGCGGCCTCAACGAGGACGTGATCCGGCTCATCAGCAAGAAGAAGAACGAGCCCGAGTGGATGGTCGACTGGCGCCTCAAAGCCTACCGCCACTGGGGCGGCATGAAGGAACCCAAGTGGGCCAACATCACGTACGGCCCCATCGACTACGACGACATCATCTACTACGCGGCGCCCAAACAAGGCAAGGACCGACCAAAGAGCCTCGACGACGTGGATCCGAAGCTCCGCGAGATGTACGTCAAGCTCGGGATTCCCGTCCACGAGCAGGAGCGCTTGGCCGGCGTCGCCGTCGACGTCGTCCTCGACAGCGTCTCCGTGACGACGACGTTCAAGGAGAAGCTCGCGGAGCTCGGCATCATCTTCTGCTCCATCTCCGAGGCCATCCGCGAACACCCCGACCTCGTGAAGAAGTACCTCGGCACGGTCGTCCCACACACGGACAACTTCTTCGCGAGCCTCAACTCGGGCGTCTTCACGGACGGAAGCTTTGTGTACGTCCCGCCGGGCGTCCGCTGCCCTGTCGAGCTCTCCACGTACTTCCGC
>CAYVGY010000132.1:2604-7869 GCA_964451065.1 uncultured Halobacteriales archaeon | reverse complement strand
TCCTCCGCCCCCGGGCATCTCCCGGCGGGCGGAAAACCTACATCACTTCTAGAGGAAACCCAGGGGGCGGGGGGCGGACATCGACTCCCGCGGTTTGGGCCGTGCAACAGTAGAACCAGCGGAGCGTATAGATTCCGGGCGGGTAGTACTGGTGAGAGAAGGTGGCACGCGTTGAGGAGCCTGGGCCGGATGTCGGGTGGTCAATCATGTAGAAGTCCGCGGAGGCGCCGTCGCACCATTGGTTGAGTCCGAGATTGTACCGGTAGGTCCCCGGCGGCGTCGCGGGGAGGATCTTGGTGTTGGGCCCTGCGTACCCACCGTATCCGACGCACGCGTAGGACCCGCCCCCAAAGTCGATGACGAGGTCGCCCTCCGAAAGGGAAGAGTTGCAACAGGTCCCCGTTTCGGGAACGATGAACTGCAGGGTGAAGCTCCACCACCCCGGATAGTCGCGCGTGACCACCAACGTGGCATGGTGGTAGTGTTCGGCCTCGGCCGGGGCGACGAAGGGTCCGAGCGCGAGGAGTAGAATCGCGAAGTGGCGGATGCCGACCAGCGGTTGTCGTAGGAAACCCTGCATGCAAGGGCAAGAAGGCGGGATGCCCCTTAGTATTGTTTGAATTCCATGGAATAACGGACACGGAAACCGCATGTGGGCCCGGGGGCAGGGCCACGCCGCGGGTTCCCTGCGGAGCCTCCTTCGCCTACGATGCCGCCGCGGCCGTCGGCGCGGAGGCCGTCGTCTTGCGGCCCTCGACGCGTTCCGTGATGAGGCGCACGGCCTCGTCCAGGATGACCTGGGCGCTGCCGACGCCGTTGAGTCCGGCGGCCCCGTCGTGGCCTCCGCCGCCGCACTTGAACGTAGTAGCGACCTCGTGCATGAGTCGTCCCATGTGGAGGTCGTACTTTTCGATCACCGCGCGCCGGGCGCGGGCAGACAGGCGCACTTCGTCGCCGCGCTGCGCCGCCACGAGGACGACGTCCCCGCCGAGGTTGATGAGGGCCTTGGCCGCCGACGCTTCGAAGGATGAAACCATCGACGTCGCGACCAGGCAACCATCTTCGCCGACGCGAGTGAACTTGATGCGCTGCGCCGCCTTGAGGTGGGCGACCTTGCGGGGTGGGTCTTCGGTCTGCTCGTCGCCGAGGATCTCGAAGATCTCGTCCATCTGGTGGCCGGTCTGGCGCAGCAGATTGCTGAACGTCATGAAGGTGAAGGGCGTGGCGTAGCGGAAGAGGCTCGTGTCGCTCGCGATGCCGACGAGCAGCGCGAGGCCGACGCGTTCGAGGTCCTCGATGTTGAGGGTGCCGCCGGAGTCGAAGCTGAAGTCGATGAAGCCGAGGTGGTGCCCGATGCGGACGACCTCGTAGATGATCTCGGCGCAGCTGGACTTCGTCTCGTCGCAGTAGTAGTACTTCGCCTTCTCCCACGTGGGCGAGGGCGCGTGGTGGTCGAGGACGATGGGCGCCTCGAGGCGGTCGGCGTAGGGGCCGAGTTGGCTCGCGGAGGCGGTGTCGACGAGAATGACCTGGTTGTAGTTCTTGAGGTCGGGTTCGTAGACGACGGTGACCTTGAGCGTCTCGAGGAGGCGCTCGCTCACGCGGCTGATGTCGCCCGTGATGCCGATGTCGATGTTGGGGAAAACGATCTTGAGCGCGGCGGCGCAGCCGATCGAGTCGGGGTCGGCGTTGTGGTGGACAAGGACGAGCTTTTTCTGGTTGGGCGAGGCCAGGATCCGGATGACCTTGTCCAATTCCTGGATCTTGATTTGCATCCCGGGGGGTTCTCCTACGTGAGGGGGCGCAGGTGTGTGTGCTATGCCTTGGGCCGTTCCCTATTTTAAACGCTTTGAGAAGGCCCGGCTATTAACCTTTTTGGATGGTCATGGAAAGCGAGCCAGATTCGTTACGGCGGCAACGCCTGGGCGCGTAACCGCTCGAACTGGCCCGGCGCGTCGAGGCGCCGGGGGCACCAGTGGCGCACGCGGCAACCGGCGCAGCGCCGCGGGTCGCCGTGGGTCGGAGGCGGCACGATGCTTCCCTTCTCTGCGCGACGGAAGCCGTCGATGGTGGCGTCGACCACCGCTCGGGCGGCGTCGGACGCCTCCGCCTTCGTGCTCGTGGCGTAAAGGTCCAGCAGGGCCTGTTCGGGGTCGCCGCTGCGGCGCAACTCATCGACGACGACGTCGTTCGGCGCGCCCTTGAGGTAGGACAGCGCCAGGTGGACGGTGCGGCCCAGGCTCTGGCGGCCGAGAACGCCATAAAAATGGAGTTGGAGGCCGTGTTCGTACCAGACCGGCACGCCCCACATGGGATCGGCACGCATCGGGGGTCGGGTGTTCTTGAGTTCGATGATGTAGGCGTCGCCGTCTTTGGCAAACACGAGGTCGGCGATTCCGCGAAGGCTTCGCGCCTCGTCCTTGAGCGGGTACTCGGCGGCGAAGGCGAAGACTTGGCGATCGAGGGCATCCCGCAGGGACAGCTCGCTGGGCGGCGCCGCCTCCAAGAGGGCGGCCTGGAGGGCTTCGTGGGCGCGGGCGCCCGCGCGCATCTCCGGCGTTTCCGTGTCCAAGCCGAGGGCGGACACGATGCGCTCCACGAACGGTTTGGCGTTGCAGTAGGAAAAGCTGGAGAGTGCGGTGGCGCTGAGGTAGGTTCGGGCAAGGACACGGTAGTTGGCGTAGCGATCCGCGAGCGCGCTTTCCGGCTCCTCGGAGGGAAGTCGGGTCTGCCGCGACGATCGGCGCGCCACGCGGACGCATCAGCGCCCGTGCTCTTAACGGGTCGGTTGCGGCCCCTTACGTGGCGGCGCGTTCGTCGTCCGACCCTTCGAGCACAAACTCGTAGATCCCGTTGTGGTGCGAGAGGACGAAGGTCGCGGGGTTCACCCACCGGGGAAGGACGAGGATGGTCTGGAACTCGCTGCCTTCCTTCCGGCTCCAGAGTGTGATCGTGCGTCGACCGACGTGGTACTTGACGTCCGCCGGACGATGCTGGGGCAGATAGAACGTGCCCACGAGCTTGCCTTCGTCTTCAAACACCTCGCCCTTGGGCGGGGCGGCCATCCCCGACACCACCTCGGGCCGAAGCTTGTTGCGTGGACGCCGGGCCGCGCCGGCATCGAAGCCACCCAGGTCGGTCATGCTACCGGGTGACACGTGCGTTCCTGGACTCTCTTAACGTTTATTGTAGCCAGGTTGAAGTCTAGCGGGCCTCCACACGAAGCCGAGGGCAGGCCAGTCGACATTATACGCCTCGACCGCCGGCCGGTGTCGCACCTACGGAAGTGGCGTCGGCATGGGGGCGACGGAAACCATGGGAGGCGCCTCGGCGGCGGGGGCCGAGGCCACCTCCGGCGAACGGAGGCCGAACTCGGAGAGGTCGTACTTGCGCGAGGCCTCGCCGGGGAAGTACTGGACCGTGTTGGCGACGCGCTCCTTGCGGATGACGCTGAGCTGTTCGAGGCGCTTGGCGTGCCAGCAAGCCGCGCTGGCCGTCGTGCCGAGGAGCTTGCAGAGTTCGCGTTGAATCGTGCCGGGCGTGGCGTAGACATGTTGGGCCATCTGGAGCGTCGTGGTGTTGCGCAG
The DNA here is from genome assembly GCA_964451065.1 of uncultured Halobacteriales archaeon. Taxonomy (GTDB): domain Archaea; phylum Thermoplasmatota; class E2; order JACPAO01; family JACPAO01; genus CAYVGY01. The sequence continues at coordinate 4,282 of CAYVGY010000132.1, read as the reverse complement.
CGCGCTCACGACGTTCTTGGCGCCGTTCACGTACTTGCCGCCGCGCGGGAAGTAGCGCCGGTACTTGCCGTCCTTGATGCTCACGATCTCCTGCTCCTTCTCGAGCACGAAGAGGTGGTAGCTCACGGCGTTGCGGCTGTAGCCGGTCTTGGCCACGATCTCGTTGAGGCAGAGGCCGGGGTTTTCCACCGCCATCTGGTTGATGAGCCGGCGGGCGTCGTTGTTGTAGATTTCGTGGTGCGCGATGCGAGAGAGCGCGGGGACGAAGCCCAGCATGAGCCCTCGGCGCAGCAACCAAAGGAGGGACCCGCCGAGCGCGCTGGCGGCGACGACCATCGTGGCCGCCAAGCCCTGGCTGGCCACGGCGGCCGCGTTTGGAGAACTCGCAGATTCGACGGCGCCGTCATCCCCCAACGGCGACGGGTTCGTGAAATCGTCGGGCAGGGGATCGGCGAGGATGCCGCCGAGCGTGGCCAAAGCCAAACTGGCGGCGATGTGGATGGTTTCTATGAGATTGTTGCCGGCCGCCGAGCCCGTCTTGCTGGCCTCGTCGGCTTTGTCCAGCGCCTCGTACTTGACGGAGACCGCGGCGCCCTGGGCCTTGTCCGCCTGTCGTCCGGCCTCGTTGGCGCCATCGTCGGCGCCTTGCTGGCCTTGGCGGAGCGCTTCCTCGGCTTCGGCCTGGCCCGGGGGTGTCGTGAGTGACTTCCCCTCGTCGGCGCCCGCCAATGGCACCATGACAAACAGTAGCACGCCTAGGGCAACAAATGCTCCCTTTATTGAGCCCATGACCCGCCTTCCATCCCAATTGACGACCCCATCTGATTTAACTTTGTTGGTCCCCACGGATGAAAAACGGGGAAATACAGGAGGAGACAAGCCCCCCGAGAATATCGAATAGGCAGGTCAAGACCGCCCTGGCGGGGCGCGACCCCCTTATTAACGAAATGTTTTAGCGCGGCGCCCTCTCATCCGCGAACGTGGCCGACATTCTGGCCGAATTCGAAGCCGAGGCTCGACGCCTGGCCGAACCCGCAATCACCGCTCGGGCCGGCTCCGAGGCCGCCCGAAACCTCGTCCTCGAAGTCCCCCAAGGCGGCCAAGCCGACCGCGCCCTCGCCTGCAGCCCGCGCGCCACGGCCCTGCGCCAGAACCCGCCCCAAATCGCCCAAACCCTGGTCGAGGCCATCCGATCCCACATCGGCCCCACGTCGCTCGTGCAACGCGCCGAGAGTTCCGGCGGCTACGTCAACTTCTTCATCCACAAACCCCGCCTCGTCCAGCACGTCATCCCGTTGGCCGCCGCCCAAGGCCGCGCCTACGGCGCCCTCGGCTCAAAGAATCAACGCCTCATCCTCGAACACACCAGCGCCAACCCCACCGGACCCCTCCACGTGGGCCGCGCCCGAAACCCCATCATCGGCGACACCCTCGCACGGATTCTACGCAAGGCCGGCTGGAACGTCGAGACCCAATACTACCTCGACGACGTGGGCAAGCAGGTCGCCATCCTCTGCTGGGGCCGCACCCATCTGGGCGACAACGGCTTCCCGCCCCCCGAGAACCCCAAAGCCGACCACGTCTACGTCCGCCACCACCAAGAAGCCAACAAACCGATGGAGGGGAACCCCGGGGCGGCCGCCCAGATCCAAAGACTCATCCCCGAATCGGGGGGGGG
>CAYVGY010000132.1:0-2594 GCA_964451065.1 uncultured Halobacteriales archaeon | reverse complement strand
GACCCAGCGACCCTCCAGAAATTCGAGGCCGCCTACCGACCCATCCTCGACGGCATGATGCAGAGCATGCGCCAACTCGGGGTCACCTTCGATTCCGTCGTTAAGGAATCCACCTTCATCCAAAACGGCGACACGGCCCGCATCATCGACCGCCTCCAGGCCCTGCCCCAATCACGCAAGGAAGACGACGGCGCCCTCTGGCTCGACCTCGCGACGTTCGGAATCGCCGGCAAGACCCAACGCTTCGTCTACCGGCGCCGCGACGGCTCCAGCCTCTACGCCACCCGCGACGTCGCCTACCACTTCTGGAAAGCCCAACGCGCCGACCGGCTCGTCAACGTGCTGGGCGAAGACCACAAGCTCCAGGCCCAACAGGTCCGCATCAGCCTCCAACTCCTCGGCGCCACGACGCTCCCCGAGGTCATCTTCTACGCCTTCGTCTCGCTCCCGGAGGGCAAGATGAGCACCCGCAAGAGCCGCGTCGTCTACCTCGACGACCTCCTCGACGAAGCCGTCGAACGCGCCTACGAAGAAGTCAGAAAGCGTCGCGCCGACGAACTCGACGAGGACCACATGCGGCGCATCGCCCACGCCGTCGCGATCGGCGCCGTCCGCTACAACATCGTTCGCGTCCAACCCGAGAAACAGATCACCTTCAAGTGGGAAGAGGCGCTCAACTTCGAAGGTGCCAGCGCCCCCTTCCTCCAATATGCGTACGCGCGGTGCGCCAGCATCCTCCGAAAGACCGGCGCCGCCCCAACGGACGCCGACCTGCCGCTTCTGATCCACCCCAGCGAAGAAGCACTCGCCCACCAGATCGCCCGTCTTCCCCGGACGGTCGATGCCGCCGCCCGCCTCGACGCACCCCATTTCGTCGCCACGTACGCACAAGAACTCGCCGGCGCCCTCAGCGCCTTCTACCGCGACTGCCCCGTCCTCACGGCCGAGCCCCGTGCCCTGAGAACCGCCCGCACGCGACTCGTCGAAGCCGCCCGCAATGCGTTGGGGGCCACGCTTGACCTCATCGGCGTCCCCGTACTCGAAGAGATGTGAACGAGGCCGGCCACGCGGCGCCGAACGCGGTTGCACCATGTGGTGACAACTGACGTGGACTCCTACGATTCCTTCAGGAAGTAATATCCCGGCAACGAAGACAACTCCTTGCGCACTCTTGGCCAATCCAGCTCGTTTTCCGGCCCGAAGGATCGAATTACGCGCTGCCGATGCCGCCCACCCAACCGGTAATTCTCCACCAGGAGGAGGTAGCGCCGCCCTTTCGACTCGACCGTACGAAGGAACATGGCCATTCTTAGGCATTTTTGGCTAATAATTTTCATCCGGGGTAGAGCGAAAGTGGACTAATGCTTCACCATGTGGTGACAACGGCGATGAGGGGTTTAGCGGCTCCCCGGAGCGGCCTTCGGCACCCCGCCACGGCTTTAACAGACGGCGGCCTCCTCGACCTGTGGGCGAGCTGCGACGAGACCTCGGCCTCGTCGAGGCGACCAGCATTACGATCGGCTCCATGGTCGGGGCCGGGATCTTCTTCGCGCCCGGCTTCACGGCACGCGCCTTTGACGAGCCGTGGATCATCCTCTCCCTTTGGGTGGCGGGCGGCATCGTCACGATTTGTGGCGCCTTGGCGGTCGCGGAACTGGCCGCCATGTTCCCACGCGCCGGCGGCGCGTACGATTTCCTCCGTGAAGCCTTCGGCGAAGGTGTCGGCTTCGTCGCCAGCTGGAGCTTCACGATCACCAGCCTCGGCGTCGGGGCCGCCGTCGCATACGCGTTCGCCCTCTACGCGGCCCGAATCCGCGGTCTCACCGACGCCGGACTCCTCTTGGTGGCGGCGTGGGCCGTGGTCGCCGTCGTCTTCCTCAATTACCGTGGCGTGAAGCTGGGCGGCCTCCTCCAGGACGGCTTCGCCGCGCTCAAGGTCCTCGCCTTGCTTTTCGTCGTCGCGGCGGCCTTCGCGCTCACCCCGGAGCCGGCCGCCCCGCCGCCCCGTGAGACCGCCAGCGCGGCGACGGCCATCGCCGGCGTCCTGTTTGCGTACAATTCGTGGATCAACGGCGTGTTCATGGCAGAGGAGGTCCGCGACCCGCGCCGGACATTGCCGTTGGCGCTGCTCATCGGCATCGGCGTGGTCACGGTCGGGTACGTCGGGGCCGTCCTGGCGTACCTCCACCTGTTGGGGCCGCAGGCCATGTCCGCCACGGACACCGTGGCCGCGGAAGCGCTCGACCGCGTCCTCGACTGGGGCGGCCTCGCCATCGCCGGGGCCATCATGGTCTCGGCCTTCGGGAACCTCCAAGGCGGTCTCATGGTGCGGGCCCGTCTTCCCTTCGCCCTGGCGCGCGACCGCCTGCTCCCGGCCCCGCTGGCGCGCCTCAACCGCCACGGCGTCCCCGGGACCAGTCTCCTGGTCCTGGGCGCCATCGTGCTCTTGATCCTTTTCTCGGGCACGTTTGAGTCCGTCGTGACCTTCAGCGCCGTCATCACGTGGGGGATGCTCGCGGCCACGGTTCTCGCCCTGCCGGTGCTCCGCCGGCGACGACCCGACCTCGAACGACCCCATCGGCGGCGAAGCGATG
>CAYVGY010000131.1:0-7957 GCA_964451065.1 uncultured Halobacteriales archaeon | reverse complement strand
GTCACGCCGTTCAGAAAATCGATGAGCAGCACGCTCTCGCTCGGTCCGTGCACCAGAATCGGGATGTGCCCCTGCAGGACCTGCGTGCGGGTGTCGTCGCCGGTCGTCGCCTCGACTTTGCCGTCGACGGTGAGAGTCAGCGCCTCCACCGGCGGCAACCCGGGCGTCGCGATGAGCGTCTCCTCCACCATCACCGAAGAGTTGATCCCCTCGCGGTAAAACAGGACGTTGACGCTCTGCCGCGCGGCCAGGTAATCCTCCACCGACCCGAAGCGGGCCAGGGCCCGCGTGCCGTAGCGGTACAGACCGGAGGCGATGACGCGCGGGTCCCAGGCTGCCGCGAAGCCTCCCAGCACCACCATCAGGCCGAGCAGGACGAGGACCAGGGTCGTCCGCAGGGCGGGACGGCGGAAAGGCGCCAGCATCAGGGACAACGCGGCTTCAGCCAAGAACCTGCCGGTGAAAGGTCAAAACTGTCCCGGGAAGAAGAACGCCTGGAGGGGTAGGTTTCGTGAAAACTGGAATCTGGGCACTTGTTGTCTGCGCCGCAGTGCTCGCCACAGGCGTTTTGCCTATGGGCGGGCTTGCGGATGGCCCCGCCACCGAGGCGTATTGCGGCGACCTGGTGATCGCCGGTCAGGGCGCCCTCGAATGCACGACTTCACCTCCGATTGTTCTTCCAGAGGACAGTGGCTCTAACGAAAGGTTGCAAATTCAAGCAATCTCTTATCCGCCGTTGGCTCAGCTTGGATTGTATGGCATCGAGGGAAAGCTGCTGAAGAACGGCATCATTCAACGAACCTACGATTGGCCCTGCGATAGCAGCCTGGTTGGTGGAACCTCGGGCGGGTCGTGCTACCATTCGTATCCGGATTCCGGCAAGATTGGTGCCGGGTCCTACCAAGTCCGCGCGACCTACGAAGGTGCTCCGGCCGGGGTGGAGACGTGGGCCTGGGGGGTCGCGATCTGCCGTGGCCCCGCCGGCGACGGTGGATGCCTGGGCAAGCCTCACGCCCAATCATGGTGCCGCGAACTGCTTGACGCTGCAGGCGATCCCAACTCGGCCGCAAGCTGTGCCGCATCGCCTTAACAAGGCGGCCGGGGGCGCGAACAGCGCCGGCGAGACTTGAAACGCGGCGTGCGCGCCGAGGTCCAGAGCGCCCCGTGATGCACGGACGATAATCTACACGTGGCGCTTCTCCACGTTCTTGGGCAATTCCAGGTCGATCGCAAACACGACGAAGCGCTCAAACCCTTCATCGACGCTGCGCTCCATCGTCAAAGTCCATGGCCCAGGTATCGGATCCCGGAACAGCATTTCGGGGCCCGTCTCGGGTGTCGTGCGCCGTAGCGCGCCCGTGGGATCCTTCGCGCTGCATTCCCACACCTCCGTCCCGCAGTCGAAATACCCGTGGAGTCGGTGCTTGACTCGAAGCTCCGCAGACGCGTTGACCACAACGTCGTAATCGCCCGCCTGCCCCGCGAGAGTGCCTTGGAAGTCATGCGTCGTAAGGGCGAAAATGGACTCCGAGCCACCGACCACGCTCCCTAGAAACTTCGCCTTTCCAGTCACATGGGTCTTGATGTAGAGGTAAGATTGGGTGGCCATCCCGGAGAGCAGAAAGAAGTAGAGTCCGGGCTCGTCAGCGAAGTGAAAAGGCTGGTGCTCACGAATGATGGTTCGGTCCACGCCCGGAATTGGGACCTCGCGAACGACGCCTTGGCCGGCCACGTTGACGTTCGCGTTGGGCACGGAACTGAACCAATGCAACGCGCCACCGTTGATCCATTCGAAATCCATTCCGCGATAAAGCACGTCCACGGTTTCGACGGGAGCGCGTCCGACGCGTTCACCGACGTAGAACGTTTCGCCTTGGACGCTGCCGCCCTCCTTGACCTCAAAGGCGAGAAGCACATACCCATTGCCAGAACTCGCGACGAAAGGATCCTGGGGGCTGGAAAACTGGACCGAGAACGCGTATTCCGTCGCCGCCTTATCACTAGGCGTGAGCATGTGCACAAACCACCAGCCGGTCTCGGACGCGATGGTTGTGTAATTCTCCTCCGTAATTTGGCCGGCCGCCCGGGGGACTTGATTCCAGCCAGCAACCACACCGGCCGGCGATCGGAGCTCCATCAGGACGTTATGCAACGCCCAAACAACGAGCGGATCCTCGCCCGAGACCGCCAAGGCGAGTCGAATCGTGATCTCGGCGCCCGCCGGCGCCCATATCCTATACCAATCATCGCCGTCTAGAATGTCCACAGCCACATCGACCGGCGAAGCCAAAAGCTCACCGACGTAATCGCCGGGGTTAATGGCCAAGGCTTCCACCATTACGTTCGGGGCATCGGCCCCGCTCCCCGCGTCGTTCTGTTGGAGCGGGTTTTCACCAGGCAGTTCATCCAGCACCCCCGTCAACGGGGAGGCGGCGGCAAGGGGAACCACGAGAATGGCAAGCAACAGAGCCGGAAACCGCTTGCTCATTCAACCAACCCTCGGTCCCCTAATCCGATATATGCCTTTTAGAAGTCCCGCTGCGGGCAATCGACACGTCGGACTTCCACCTCCGGAAAAGGTACGTTTCTGTCGCGGGATGCCCTGCAAGGAACGTCGCCCATGTACAACCTTGTACGGTGCGTGTCCGGTGGGTTTGCCGACATCCTAATGAGTCCGGGCGGAGTGGGGCAAGCGAAGCCGGGAGGATTCGCTCATTTGACAACCCGTTCCTGGCTCCCGGCCGCCGCGGCCATCGTCCTGGGCCTTTCAGGTGCTTCTTCGTTGGGTGAGCCCATCGAGGAGACCTGGTCCTGTTTCCGCGTCGTCGCCAACGACGCCTCCGTCCATCCCAGCGAAGACCCCGACGCGTGCTCCTTCTCCTTCACGCTCCTGGCCGCGGCCATCCAGCCCGGCGACAAGCTGTGGCTCGACGTGTTCCCGGCCCCCCCTCCCAATTCCTTGTACTCCATCCGCGCCGTGCTCGACACATCCAGCGGTTCCAGCCTCGCCTACACCTGGCCGTGCCCGGATTACTTCATCGTGCTGCCCATGAGCGTGGAGTCGACGCCGAGCCTCCTGGCCACCGTCCAGTGCACGCGGTACTACCCCGGCCTGGGCGCCAGCACGGTGCCGGAAGGCACGTACACGGTCGACGCCGAACTCGTCGGCGACCTGCCCGGCCAGACCGGCGCATGGGGCGTCTACGCGTGCGTAGGCCCCATCGGAGCCAACGGCAACGGCGGCCCGTGCTCGACGTCCGGAAACGCGGGGACCGTCTGTCGCGAGGCGGCAAAGGTGACCCTCGTCGAAGACGACGACTGTCCGTAGACCCGCCTGGGACCCGGCACGGCGCGCACGCGCCGCGCCCGACCCCGTGGGGCGCGTTCGCGCCTCAATCGTGGGCCACCGATGGCCTCCGCCGCATTACGCCGACGAGGTGCCGCAGGTGGGACGCGAACACGTCTTCGTTGCCCGCGTACCCGACGCGGGCTGCCCTCGCCCGGACCTCCCGCGCCGTCACTTGGCGATCCCGGACGACGGCCGCGATGTCCTCCTGGTCGCGCTCGTCGTAACGGGCGAGCTTGGTCACGACGAGGTCCACCGGATGGAGGTGCCGCAATTGAATGCGCGCCATGGCGCGCACCAGCGTGGACCGGTCGAGGTAGTCCTCGGGGAGGGTCACGGCGAAGACTTGGCCGTCGCTCCACGTGTCGACCTTGAAACCCGGCGCCAGGCGCTTGATGACGGCGCGGAAGGCGCGCACTCCCTGGAACGGTCCGGTGAAGTCCACGTCGCGCGTCGAGGGCTTGACGTCCATGAGCGTGAGCGCCGTCCCTCCCACGGCCACCAGTGACACCGGCTCCGGCAACGCCTCGTCGACCACTTCCAAGAAGTCGAAGAGCGCCCGCTTGTCCAGGTCGGCCACAGGATCCCTCCCCCGCTCAGGCTCGCTTCATTTGCGCCCGGAGGTGACGAAGGCGCGAGCCGCGGAGCCCCCGTCCCTGGGCGATTCGGCCTAATTCCTTCTCAAGTCCCTCCCGATGGGCCAGGAAGGCGAGCAAGGCCGGGTCGAAGTCGTTTGTGGCCAAGAGGCGCGGCACCGCGGCTCGGCGACGCGCGCTGGCGCCTCGCAGAACGGCCACGACGAGGGCTTCCAAGCGGAGAGGGGGAAGCAGCGGGGCCGTCGAGCCGAACTCCTCGTAACCGTAATGGGCCAGGCTCGCCGTCGTCTCGGCGTGTGTAGTTGGCGTCGCCTGGCCCGAGAGCCACGGCGAGGATCCATGGCGGGCAGCCTCGAGCCACCTCCGCCAGTGCGCCTCGGCGCCGCACAGCGCGATAGCGTCCGCCAGCCACGGCCGCAGCGGGTGGACGACGGGGGACGCCAAGGCGTCGGCGAGGGCGCGGCTCGCCATCGGGAGCACGTCCAGGCGGGCGTCGGTCCGCGCGGCCACGCCGCGTAGACCCTGCGCGGGAATTCCCGGATCGGCTCGGTAAGCGAGCAGGAGAGGTAGTCGGTTGAGGCGGATGCTGCGCCGCGCCTCCAGCCACCAAGCGGTCTCCAACCCCACGTCAGATTGGAGGGCGGCCGCGACCCGTTCGGCCTTGGGGGCGGCGTCGGGCCTGTCGCCGAAGATCCACAATCGTTTCCAGGCTTCCAGTTGGACCAGGTAGTCCAGGAGCAACGGCGTGTCTGGCTCGAGTTGGATGAGGGCGCCCTGGCCGTGCGTCTCCCAGCGGAGAAGGCCCGCCGCCCGCATCCGCCGCAGTTCCCGGTACGTGTTCGCGTAGTGGGCGCTGCCATGGAGGCGCTTCGTTTCGTCGGTCAGGTCTTGGACGGTCCGGGGCCGTCCGAAGTTGCGGGCCAGGACGTGGAGGAGGCGTCGGCCCGCCTCGGGGGGAGCGTATAGCATGATGACTATTGCGTTATAGTATTGATGCTATATTCCTTTTGCTGCGGCTTCTTGGCCGTCGCCCCGGCGCGGGGCGCCGGCGGCCGCGTCGTGGTTGGCGGCTTGATCGGAAGCGGGCACGGATGGCGCGTGCGTTGGGGGCGTCGAACCGCCTACGCGGCGCCGACGGCCCGCAACGTCTCGCCTTGGGGGCCCGGTTGCGCCTCGACGAGGCCGCTTTGCACGGCGCGACGGATCATCTTCCACGCCCCCATCCGGGAGACGCCGAACCGGTCCATGAGGTCCCGCCCCGCTCGCCACCGCGCCACCGGCCCGGCCTGGACCCGGTCCACCAGGAACCGCGCCGCCGCGTCCCGCTCCAGGACCAGGCTCCTCTTTTCCTGGTCGAGGTTGGCGCCGCGCAGGTACAAGTGGATCTCTTTGCCCGTGCGCAGACTCCGGATCAATCCCACCGTCTCGAGGACGCGCAGGTGGTGGCGGACGACGCCCCGCGGTTGGCGCGTGGCGGCGACGGCGTCGTTGTGGATGAGGCCGGGACGCGCCCGCACCAAGTCGAGGAGTTGCTTGCGCAGGGGATGCTTGAGGGCGTTCGACTCGTCGAGGCGGGTATAGAAGAGGCCGACGAGTCGGCTGAACTGGGACAGGAACGCCAGAAGGAGGGCGCCCAGGAGGGCCCAGAACCCGACCTGGACCAGGCCGGGCGCGGACGCCGGTTTCACGATGACGCTTGCAAAGTCGAGGCCGAGGGCGGAAAAATCGCCGGAGGCTTGGCCCGTGGCCCAGCCTTCAGCGCGCGCCCCAACCGTCAATTCTTCGATCCTCTCGGAGGCGGAAAACACGCCCGCCACGCTCAACTCCTTTGCCACGAACTCGACAAGTTCATCTCCGACGCGGGCGGTCCCGTGGGTCTGGTGGAACGTGACGCGGCCCGAACCGGACCATTCCAGGCCGGCGCAGAGAACCTCCACGTCTGGCTGTTCGAGTTGGAGCCGTACGTTTTCGAGGTCCAGAATCGCATGAGTCTCCACCAGGGTTCTGCGGGACGCGTACGGAGGCATCGAGGCCTCCCGCTCGACCACCTCGTATTGGCGCGGAAGCTGGTACGCCCAATCCCCTTGTTGGAGGCGGGCTTCGATGGCCACGAGGCCCAGGTCGCCCGTGAGCAGCCACGGTTGCCCCTCCACGGTCACGGGTCGGGACCAACCCGCGACGCCCGGCGCCGCCAAGAGGCCGGGTCGGCCGCGGGGCGACTCCGTGAAGTACGACGGGCCGGCGGCGTGGAACCGCGCCAAGTCGCCCGCCCGCCACGAGGTTCCGAACGTGGCGGCTTGTAGGGGGTCGCGGCCGTCGTCCCCAAGGTCGGAGGCGTGGACGTGCTGGTCGGCGGTCCAGGCGATCGCGAGGTCTCCCGGCGCCAACGCGTGGGGTCGTCGAACCATCGACACGTCTTCCCACTGCGGCGGCAGGAGGCCGCTGGGGCCCGGCTGCGTGTAGTTGAGCCGTGACTCGACGACGGTCACCAGGCCGCCTTCGTGGTGAATCACGAGGTGGCCGGCCTGCGCTTGCGGGAAGCGCAGCCCGACCGCTTGGCAGGTCCCCGCGAAGGTTCCCGTGGCGTCGAAGCCGTTGGCGTACCGGTACGCCAACGCGTCCGGCTCCGACGCGACCCCGATGGGGAGGGCCAAGGCCGACGCGGCCAAGATGAGGGCGACGCAAGTGCCTCGTCTCATCCCAGGACCCACGAGCAGAAGGCGCCAGGGTCGACGGGGACGCCGCCGGGAAGGCCGCCGTCTTCCGGCGGGTTCCACCCCAGCACGATGCGGTCCAATAGCGGGTCACAGACGGAACGGTCGACGACGCAATATTTCCAGTCGAGCGAAACCGCCCCTCCCACGTCGTACCAATAGACAAGCTCATCGAACTCGTCGTACTTCGTCGGAGGGTCCAGAGCGCTAAAGAAGCCCCGGGAGAGGCCTCCAGTACTCTTTCTTCCGCCCGGAATATCGGGGTCGCTAATCAGGTCCTCATAGAATCCCACGTCGTAACCCGTCGGGCAAGGTTGATGAACCTCCGCGATGGATTGCCCGGAGCCGTTGTGATACATGTAGATCTGGAGACCGTTTGCAAACGGCATCGTAACGCACGCCAAGAACACAGACAACCAAAGGAATTGTTTCGACATCATTGCAGTACCTCCGTTTTCCACGTGCCATCATACTGGAACGTAAAGGAGACATCGACGAAAATCCCGCCGGTGACGGAAATCATGTTTGGCGAGCCAATCGCCGTTTCGATTCTGCTTTCGCCTCCGAAGGACGCTTCCCCGTAGAGGTTCGAGATTGAGGTGAAGTTGGAGGCATAGGTTCCTCGACCGTATGGAGAACGGCCCCACCAGACCTGCATCTCGTGCGCGGCATCATCCGCGATTCCGTGCCGGGTCTCAAAGCGGGCGTCCATGGAAAAATCTTGAGTCGAAACGGTCCATGCGTCTGCGTATAAGCCGAGGTCTGTCGGCGTCCGTAGCAAATCGAAGGTCCCGAGACTGACCTCGGGAAGAAGGGCGCCGAGGGCGCCTGCCACCAGAGCGTTGTCCACCACGACTTCCAAAAGGTAGTTGTCATCGTGCAATTCATGCGCCCACGTGGCGTTGATCGTCTCGACTGGGATGTAACCCCAGAACAGGTGGGCGGGACCGAGAACGGCGGTCTCGTTGACGATCTTTTCGCAATCGTAAACCTCCATGATGATCGCCGCCGTGACGTCCGTGTGACCCTTAGGCCGGAAATCGCCTGTGGGGAGGACCTGGTTGACGCCGTCGCGGGGAATGACCATCGAGATGAGGTGGTCGCGGCAACCTTCGAATTGGAGCATGGGCACCGTAATGTTCGGAAGGGGCAGCCCACCATTCCCATCCCCGGTCGTGGACTCGTCCGCCTCCTGCGTCCCCGTGCACCCAGCCACCAAAACCAGGACCGCCAGGGAGGCCGCCAGGAAGGGGTTGTTGCGCACGCTTGACCGCTCCACACCACCACCGGGACCCCGACCC
>CAYVGY010000130.1:4022-8024 GCA_964451065.1 uncultured Halobacteriales archaeon | reverse complement strand
GCTCCTCGATGACGTCGTCTGCGGAGCGGCCGTCCGCTTCGGCCTCGAAATTCAAAACCAGGCGGTGGCGTAACACCAGGGGTGCCACTGCGCGTACTTCCTCGAAGGTCGGAAGCGCGCTGCCGGCCATCGCGGCCCTGGCCCTGTTGGCCGGGCTGGGGGCAGGAATCGGACTCGCGGCGGCACCGGGGTGGCGCGCGGCGCTCAGGAAGCTTTTCCACCGGGTTTGGCCGGTCGCTCTGTTCTCCCGCATCTCTCACGAATCCGTGCTCGACCACCCCCGTCGCTCCCAACTTCTGGATTTCGTGCGCCTGCATCCCGGCGTTCGCTTCTTGGAGGCGCGGCGCATGCTCGAGTTGCCGAACGGGGTTCTTCGGCACCATCTGTCCGCCTTGGCTCGGGCGCGACTCGTCACGATCCGCCGCATCGGGCGCCGCACCTTCCTCTTTCCAATCGGCGTCGAAGGAACGGGTCGGACATCATGCCTTTCCCGATTCCAGAGGGAATTCTTGGACGTCGTGCGGAGCGAACCGGGGATGACCCAGCGGGGCGTCGCGCGACGGACGGGACTGAGCGAACGCGCGGTGAGCTACCACGTCGCCGTGCTGGCACGCGAGGGCGTCCTCGAGGCCCGGCGAGACGGGAACACGAAGCGCTGCTACGCCGTCCCCGCCCCGTGACGACTCGACTTTGACTCGAATTTGGCCTCGCCACGCCGAGGCGTCTGCTTGCCCAGCCTTCTCGTCCCCGTCTTCCCTTTCACGCGCCGAGTTGTACGGGTTCCAGGACGCGTTTCAGCGTGGCGATGGCGCTCAGACTTGCCAGGTAGCTGGTCTTCGGGTTCGTCGGCGAAGGCAGGTTCTCCAGCTCGAGTTTCAGGCGGCCGAAGTCGCCTTCGATGATGATCTTGTGCTGGTTGCGCGTCGCCATCGGATCCGCGACGACCTGGACCCGCGTCTCGTCGAAACCGAGGCCCGCAATCGAGAGCACGGCGGCGACGTTCACGTTCTGCGGGAACCTCTTGACGGCCTCGCGCGCGGGCCCATCGAAGACAATGGTCCATTTGTCCACGTCAAGCCCCAGGCTGGCCGGAGGCTTGGTGGTGACCAGCGTGACGCTCTTGATGCCGGCCTGCGCCCCGGCTTTCAGGGCGTCGACGCCGGCAATCGCCCCGGAAGGGAGGTAGACCTTGACACCGCGTCGGCGTGCGACGTCGACGACGCGGCTCCGGAACGCGTCGTCCGCGAGGGCTCCCATGGACATGACGAGGACGGACCGGCCAGCCTCCACGGCGTTGAGGATCCATTGTCGGGCGGCCTCCTGGCTTGCGGCCTCTGCAACGAAATCGGCGGCGGCGATGAGCCCCTCGCCCGAGTCCGCGACCTTGGCCTTCTTCGATTTCTTGGCGAGGGCCTGGGCCCGGTCCCCGGCGACGTCGTAAAGGATAATCGACTCGACGGCTGGCTCCCTCGCTGCGAACGTGAAGAGTTCGGTGCCGATCGCGCCGCAACCAATAATCCCGAGCCGCACGTGAACCGGCCGCCCAAGAGGGGGGGGGTTGAAATGGGTTCGCCCAGGTCAGGCCGGCGGACTTTGGGGTTGGGGAGCGATCTCCGGAAGGAGGGCGTCGGCTGCGCCGCGCAGGGAGGGGCCGGACAGGATTGTGCCGACGAGCCCAATGGATTGGTCGTAGTGCTTGTCGGGGTCGGTCACGCATCCCTTGGTGCAGACATCGACGAAGGCGGCCCACGGACGGCCTTCGCCGTCGATCACGATGTCGATGAAGTCGTTCATGCCGTGGCACCGTGTCTGGCCGCAGAGCCCCCGCGCCAGGGGATCGTCGGGGTCGTTGGCTGTGACCGTCTGAAGGAGTGGGTCGGGCCCGTCGGCGCCTTCGATGATGGAGATGTACCCGTTCCAGGTCGCGTTGGCCCACTCGGGGGGGTCGCAATCCTCCACGTCGAACGTGCAGGCGATGTCTCCGTAGAGCCCGGCCGGCCCTGGGGGCTTCCCCTCGTATCCCTTGGGAATGGTGCTCCCGACGTAGGCAACGGCCACGCGACCTTGGGCTCCTGCGGCGACGACGCCCAGGTACGTGGCGGTCACGCTCGGGGCAACCACGTCGACCGGCGAGGACCACGTGGTGGCATGGTCCTTGCTGACCGTCAACCAGACGTGCTGGTTGTCGGTCCACGTTGCGTAGACATTGTTGGCCTCGTCGACGGCCACGCTCGGGTCCCCGTCATCGGCGGAATACTCGCCGTCGATGACGTTCACGGTCCAGGTCAAGCCGTCGTTGTCGCTCATCGCTACGAGGATCTTGGTTTCTCCGTCGACGTCGCTGCACGTGCGAGGGAGGAAGACGCGGCCTTCGTAGTCGGCCTTGATGTGGCCGGTCAAGGACCCGCAGAAGGCGAGCGTTTCCGGGTTCACGCCGGCGAACACCGGGACTTGGGGGTTGAAGGTCAGGCCGCCGTTTTGAGAGGTGGCGCAGGTCCAGGCCGCGATGTTGTTGGCGCAGAAGTAGACGAGTTTCGAGTACCCGATGGTCGGGAGAAGGCGGGGCTTGGCGACCGCGATGGTCTGGTGGTCGTTGATGGCAGGAGTGCCGCACGCGACGAAGTTGGTGGTCCAGGACTGGCCGTTGTTGTCGCTGAACGAGAGTTGAGAGCAGGGCGGCGTGAGGTCGTCGGTGAAGATGCGGCCCGTGTCGGGATCCACGATGAGCATGGGGTCGTTGGTGTTGGGGTGGGAGCGTTCATTGTTGGGGAGACGAGGCCCGACGTCGGTCCAGGTCTGGCCCTTGTCGGTGGACCGGAGGACCGTGGGGTAGGGATAGTCGGAGCGGGTCGCCTCGGAGATCGTTCCGGCGCCGAAGGCCGTGATGAAGATTGACCCTTCGCGCGTGACGCCGAGCGTGGGCTCGGTGGCGTCTGCGCCAATGTGGAATTGGCCGCCGACGGCCAAGCGGGCCGCGTCGAAGAGTGCGGGTGTCGCGCCGGCGCGATGGAAGACGCCCGCTGTTTGGGGCAGGGACGGGAGCGGATCGCCGCCGTCCGGAGGCGAGACGACCTCGTCTTCGGGACCAGCGCATCCAGCAAGAACCACAAGACCAACGAGCGACAAGACAACGGGGCGCACGATGCTCGCCGTCACCTAAGGCGATTTAAGCTTTCTCGTAGGTTTGTGGGGGAATCGCCGACAATCAATGTCACAAAATGGGGCGACGGGAAGGGGCTGGGCGGATTGAGGTTGGTTGGGTAGGTGGCAAAAATCTTGCGACTTTTGTCAACCCCTTCCCGTCAGGCAAAGGAGTTACCCCCCTTCACCTATCACCAATACTGCGCCGCCTGCGATAAATAGACTTTGGTTAGCGGCTCGAAAAGACTTACCGGCACGTGACTCCCCATTGTGGATATTTGTGGATATGATTTGTCAGGCTGTTGGGGTCTTGCGGCCAGCGGCCCATTTTAAGGAGGGGCGCGCTCCTTTGCCGGAGCGGGGGCGACCGGGTGAGGGGCAGGGGTCAAGCGCGTTTCGTGCTAACCATGCTCACAGCCTCACTCGTCGCAGGATGTACCGCGGATTCCGCGGGCGACTTCAAGCCGTGTCGCGCGGAAAGCGACGGTCCGGGCGTGTTCGGACGCGTCCTGGACGGCTTCGGCGAACAAGTGCCTGGGGCTCAGGTGACGCTCCAAGTCAACGCGTCTGTGGCGTACAGGGCGAGCCTCGTGACCGACTCGGTGGGGTGCTTCGCCGACGACACGCCGGCCGGTCGACTCGCGGTCCAATGTGACAAGGCGGGAAGAGGCGCCGACCGCCGGAACGTGACGGTCGTCGACGGGCCCGTCGAGGCCAACTGCCTGCTGTCGACGCGTTGAAGATCTCAGGCTCTACGAAGCTCGCTGGGTCGCCGAAGACGTCGTTGCGGCTTCGAGACGTTCGATGACGAAGGATTTTCCAAGCTGCATGAGGAAGTAGCCGGCCCGCGGCCCCCGCTCC
>CAYVGY010000130.1:0-4004 GCA_964451065.1 uncultured Halobacteriales archaeon | reverse complement strand
GGAAGGCCTTGTAGATTCCCGCGAAGGCGACCGCGGGCTTGTGCCCCAGCCTCCTCGCGGTTTCGTGGAGAAGGTTGTGGAGACCGTCCGCCTTCCATTCAAGCGCCCGGGCGCCGTCCAGGACGCCCCGAAGGGTCTCCAACTCCGCGATGCTGAAGGCGGTCGCCGGCAAGGTCCGCTGGACCTGGAACTTGAGGTCGTCGGGCGCGAACCGCTGGACCCAGTACCGGACATGGCTGAGCCTGTGTTCGAGGCGCACGCGGTCCTCGCCTTCGACGATGGCAGGCGTGTCGCCTCCGCGTTGGAGGATGCCCAACACAGCGTCAAACCCATCGGCCATCTGGGACACGGTCACGAGATGGCGGTAAGGGACCTGGAGAGGGAGCTTGATCGGCACGTCCCGCGGGACGCTGAGCTGGTAGGTGCGATCGACGTCGTTCATCCCTACGCGAACCGGTTGCGCCTTATGATGGACGCGCTCCCACTCCTCGAACTCGTCGACGAGGGTGAGGATGCCGAGGCCGGGGTCGAACTCGATGTGTTTGCCGGGCTGGTTCTTCGCGATGAGGAACCGAAGCACTTCGGGCGGCGTCATGCGGAGCATTTCTTCGGCGCTGATGGCGGTGCCCGTCGAACTGTGCATGGCGCCCGCGCCCCGGACGAGGACGAATTCGTAGACGGCGTGGACCGGGGGTTTGTAGCCGTAGACCTCGTCGGAGATTCGTATCCCGGTGTCCCAGCTCGAGCCGGCCGCGGCATGGTCCTTGCCCATGGCCTCGAAGGTGACGCCGAGGAAGCGCCACCGCGCGGGCCAGTCGACACGCCACGGTAGTTTGCCCGCGCCGCCCTTGGCGACGTCAATCTCGCCCTCGTGGCCGCAACCGGGCGTGCTGCACTTGTAATGCACGAGGGTCCCGTCGACACGGATGGGACGGGTATTGGGTAGCTTCTTGCACGCCGCACATTGGATGTTGAATGGAATCCAATCCGGCGGGAGTTTCCGTTGGGAAACAGACTCGATGATTCCCCGGATCGCTTCGGTGGCGCCCATCGCATCTTCCACGGCTTCGCGATACTTTCCCTCCGCGTACATGGCGTACGCGTCAAGGAACCTCATCTCGACGCCGAGATCCTTGAGGGCAGCAAAGAACGGGAGGAGGAAATGGTCGGCGTAGTCCTTGTGGTCTCCGCACGGACAAGGGATTTCGCGCAACGGCCGGCCCACAAATGGTTCGTACGTCTTGGGGTCGAGGAACGGATAGACCTTGCGCAGGGGATCGTAACTATCGGCGATGTAGAGCAGCTCGCAGGACGCCGTCTCGACGTCTCGAAGCGACCGGTACACCATCTCGGTGGTGAGGACCTCACGCATGTTGCCCACGTGGATGGGCCCGCTAGGCGTGATCGCGGTGGCCAGAATGTGGTGGTCCGCGCGTGGGGCGACCTGGCTCGCCAAGACGTCCGCCCAGTGCATGGAGACCGCGAAAGATGCCGGGCGGGGCTTAAGCATTTCTGGCGAGCCAAACCTCTCAGGCGCGCCCGCTCATGCTGGCCTCGTGGGCGCGCCCACACCGCTCGTCGCGAAGCGCTTCCAGCATCTGTGCTTCGCCTGGGGTTGCGCCCGGCCCGTACGGGATGGCCACGGTTCCCTTGGCGCCACACCTTGGGCAGGTGAGCGCAAGGATGATGGATTCGGCGGACGGGTCCGAGGTCCCCTCGACGCGCTCGGCCCGTGCCATGGCGAAGTGCTCGGCCGGCGATGCTTGGCGGCACGTCAAGCATTGGACAGGTCCTTCATCCGTCACCCGGAATTGACCCGTGAACCCCTCCCGCTCCAACCGGCGCACGGCGTCTCCCGTCGTCGCACTCGTGTCTCGGCCGCCGGAAGGCCCATCCTTGCGCATGCGGGGAGACTAGTTCTGTTGACACGATAAGTGCGGCCTTTCCGCACCGTAAGGCGGTGGCGCGGGGTGGGCCTCGCCTATGGGGTGCCGGGCGGCAGTGCCGTGAACCCGTCGGGGCACGGCGCGTAATAGCATTGGGTGATGTAGAGGGTGAAGGGCTGCTGGACGGCGGGCGTTGGTGGGACGGGGGGGACCGAGAGCCGCAGAAGGCCCGCGCCCACCCAGGTTTCGTAGGTTAGGGTGTCGTTGAGCGGCATGCTGCGGGCGCTTACCGTCATGTTGAGGGGCGAGGGGCCGGATTCGTACGCGTAGAACTCGCCGGTGTTGTCGTCGACGACGCACCCCGCCGCGTGGGTCGCGGAGTTCTCCTGCGGGAGGCAGAAGTCGAGCTCAAGGACTTGACCCGTGGCCGCCGAGGTGGGTTCCCACGCGAGTTCGAAGAATACTTCGACGAGGGGGGTTGTGGCGTCGATCTCGACCGTAAAGTGGTCCTTGTTGTTGGGCAGGACATTCTGGCACGGATTCACGAAGTAGTAGGGGTTCCAAGAGCACTGGATGTAGCCGGTCTCCGTGGCGGTGCGCGGGTCCACTTCTGGCGGGAGCTCCTTGGGATCGAGCTGGATCTCGACCTCGGCGATGGCTTCGGCGACGACCTCGGCGAAGACGGCGTCCTGCTCGTAGCCGATCTTGCTCGCGGCCACCGTGTACGTTCCGGGAGTGAGCCCGTTGAAGGTGAAGGCGCCGGCGGCGTCGGAGTCCGTCAGGAATTCCGTGTCGAGCAACGCCACCTGCGCCCCGACCACGGGCTGTTCCTCCACGTCGATGACGCTCCCCGTGATGGAGCCCAGGCCCGCCGTGACGGTGGGATCCTCGGCGCCGGTCGACTCCTCCTCCGCCTCCTCGGCTTGGCCGGCGCAGCCCGCGAGGGCGACGGTGAGGACTAGGAATGAAGCGCGAACCCCGGAGACACCCACGGGCGTCTAAGCGCCTGGGTTTGCATATAAGGATTCGCGCGCGGCCGAGGGTCCTTTATAGAGAGGCCGCCGGGCTCGGCTCGGCGGGGCTCGACGGCGGCAAGGCCGTGAAGCCTTCGGCGCACTCGTCGATGAAGCAGAACGTCACGTAGAGCGTGAATTCTTGTTGCCAGGCAAAGGTCACGGGGACGAGGGGCAAACCGGCGACCCAGTAATACCAACCCGACCCAACCCATGCCTCGTAGACCAGCGTCTCGTTGAGGGGGATGGACTCCGAGTCCACCTTCATGATGATCGGTGAATGGCCCGTCTGGTACTGAATGATCGGTCCGGGCGCGTCCAAGCAGCCCAACGTCGGCACCGCGGCGGGGTCGCTGCGTCGACAGAATTGAAGCATGAGTTCCTGGCCCGTGACGGCCGTTCCGGGTTTCCAAGCCAACTCGAAAAGGATCTCGGCCAACGGGAGGACAGGATCCACGAGGACGGGGAAATGGTCCTTGTTGGCGGGCAGAACGTCCTGACAGGGATTCGTGTAGATCAGAGCGCCCACGGAACATTGGATGAACCCAGTGTGAACGACCGTCGACGTGCGCGGCTGGCTCGGAACGAAGGTCTCGTCCAATTCGAGCGTGACGGTCGTCACCTTTTCGGCTTCAACGAGCGCGGGCGTGGCGCGCTGGAGGTAGCCCAGCCGGCTCGCGGCCACGGTATATTCTCCTGGCTCCAGCTCGTTGAAGGTGAACGCCCCCTTCTCGTCCGTCTGGCCACGGCGGCCCTTGCCTAGGAGCGCCACTTCGGCGCCCGACAGGGGCCGCTGTTCAACGTCGGTCACCAATCCGGCGATCGAACCGCGATTCTCACCCACCTCGGGTTCCGCGGCCGAGGGAGTGGCGGGGTCCTGCGGATCCTCGCTCGGCGAGCTCGAGCCTCCTAGGCAACCCGAAAGCAAGACCATTAGGACTAGTGACTCGAAGCGGCGCGGCATTATCCTCGTCAGCCCCCGAAGCCGGGTGGGACGGGATAAGGGGTTTCTGGAGCAGGCCTTGGATTGTGGCATTACGGCTTCCGCCAGTAAATCGGAAAGCGGCTGAGGACTCGTCGGCGCCTGGGTCAGACTCGAATCGGC
>CAYVGY010000129.1:0-8177 GCA_964451065.1 uncultured Halobacteriales archaeon | reverse complement strand
CGATGAGGCGACCGCCCGCGCGGCGAATCTTGATTCGAACAGTAGCACTCATTGAGACGAATTGTACTACTTCCGACATGACACCTTGGATGGGGTCGCTAAACCTTCGGCGCGCCGTCAAGCCGGCAGCATGGTGTAATCCGGCGGGGCGGGCTGGTCGTTGTAGAAGTACGTGACGTAGAGGTCGAACCGCTGGTCCACAAGGAGCGCGGCGTTCGGCACCGGGGTGTCGGGGATGAAGTCTCGGACGAAGTACATGTGGGGCTCGGCGGATGGTTGCGGAGACCACAAGGCAGCCTCCAGGGGAACGTCGAGTCGGAGCCTCAGGGGGGACGCGCCCGACACGGAGATTGTCCGGGTGTGATTGGCCTCATCGTGGAGGGCTTGGTATTGGCCCCCCGTCTCGTAGGTCCAAGCCACGTGGTCGGCGATGGCCGGGAGCTGGACGCGTAGGGCTTGGGGCCCAACGAGGCCGACCGAGGGCTCCCACGCCAACTCGACGACGGCCGCGGTCACACGGCCGGGCTCCACTGGTACTGAGGTCGGATCCGCGGGCGGCAAGGGATTCGGGGGCGCCGCCGGAAGGTGGACGCTGAAACTGTTGCACGTATTGGCCAGGCTGGTCGACGCCACATGGCCACCGCAGCGCACGACGCCGCGCCGGTGGACGGGCGTCTGGAAGCCGTCCTCCGTCACCCCGGTCGAGACCAGAACCAGGGGGGGCGCTTCGGCTTCGCCGCCGGCCTCGCAGGCGACGGCCTCCGGCGTCACCGCATCGTCGTGGCCTTTCTGGTGGGCCTTGACGTAGTAGTGGCCGGGGGGGAGGTTGTCGAAGGCGTAGCCGCCGCTTGCCAGGGTCTCGGCGGCCAGGTCCTGACCGGCGAGGCTCACGCGGGCGCCCTCCACGGGGAGTCGGGCATCGTCCACGACGAAGCCAACGAGGCCGCAGGATTCCGCGTCGTAGTCCGCTTCGGGCCCGGCGTTGGTCGCGGTCGAGCTTTCTGGGCCGTCGCTGGAGAGGCAGCCGGAAAAGAGGAGGGTTACGGACCCGGCCAGCATGACCAACGGCGGGACACGCGGGGTGGAATGCGTCATCGATTGGGACCCGCGGGGCACGGACAGCGATCTCCCGCGGTTCCGGGTCTTGCCCCCTAGAAAGCCTTTCTGGAGGGATGAGCGGGCCGACGGGGAGCCTCCCGAGGGGCGCGGACGACGGCGCGCGGTGCCGAACCGTGTCAGGTGGACAGCATCGTGTAGTCAGTGGGCACCGGAAGGTCGCCGTAGAAGTAGGTCACGTAGAGGTCGAAGCGTTGGTCGACGAGGAGCGCGACGGTGGGCAGCGGGGAGTCGGGGATGTGGTCGCGCACGAGATACCAGTGGACCGGGGCGCCCGGTTGGGGGGCCCACAACTCGCCGCCGGGGGCCGCCTCGAGCCGGAGGCGAAGTGGGGAGGGTCCTGAGATGAAGATCGTTTGCGTGTGCTTGGTGTCGTCTTGGACGGTTTCGTAGTCCGCGCTCGTCTCATGGGTCCACGCGGCGCGGTCGGAGATGGCGGGCACTTGGACGCGGAGGCTCTTGGGGCCGACGACGCCGGCCGAGGGTTCCCATTCGAGCTCGACCACCGCGGCCGTGATTCGGCCGGGTTCGAGCGGGACGGACGTGGGTTCGGCCGGGTTAACGGGGGGCCGGACGTTCACGGGCAGCACGATGGAGACGCCGTTGCACACCTGGGCGAGGTTGCTCGATCCGATGTGGCCGCCGCAGGGGACGACGCCGCGCCGGTGCACGGGCGTCTTGAAGCCTTCCTCATCGGCGGCTCCGTTGGCAACAAGGACGAGGGCCGGGGCTTCGATCTCGCCCCCGGCGTCGCAGGCGACGGCTTCGGGGGTGATGGCGTCGTCGTGCCCTTTCTTGTGGGCCGTGACGTAGTAGTGTCCTGGGGGGAGGTTGTCGAACGCGTAGCCGCCGCCCGCCAGCGTCTCGGTCGATTGGTCCCGGCCGGCCAGGCTCACCACGGCGCCCGAGAGGGGGAGCGCTGCATCGTCGAGGACGACCCCGACGAGGCCGCAGGTCTCGGCGTCGTAGTCGGCGGTCGGGGCGGCGGCGTCCGCGATGCTGGCGTTGGAGGCTCCGCTGGAGAGGCAACCCGAAAGGGCGAGGATGAGGGGCCCGGCGAGGGAGAGGAACGGTGCCCTCGCAATGGTGCGGCGCATCGAGTCCGACCGGCTGGGACGGGGCTGGGCCGTCGCTCCCTTACCGGGGCCCGGGGCTAGAAAAGGCTTGTGGAGCCGGAGCGAATGATGGGGCCGAGAAAGGGGTCCCGGCGAGGCGGGGGCGCGCCGACGCAGGAAAGGCGGCGCGGCTTACTTCTTCGCTTCTTCCTTCTTGCCTTCGGCCAGGATCTCGCCGATGGGCTTGGCCCCGTGCTTGATGACGACGAGGTTGACCTGGATGACGTCGAGGGTGACGGTGTTGCCGCGCATGGATTTGCCGTGGCGCTTGCCTTTGCGGTCGGGGTGGTAGCCGAACCCCTCGGCCACGAGGAGGCGCCGCCGGCCGATGCCGGGAAGGTCGGGCCGCATGGGGAACCCTTCCTTGTCGGCGCCGCCGGTGATCTTGACCTTGAAACCGGGGAGGTTCACGAAGAGGCCGTCGAGCTCGTCGCCGACCTTCTTGCCAACGAGGGCGTTGGCGTGGTGGCCCTTGACCTCGACTTGGTAGGATTTGCCGTCTTTGGGGTCGTTGACGACGCACTTGAACTCGGCCATGGAATCCCGGGGAAGGCTGCCGAGAACCGGTCCGCTTTAAAGCCTTTCGGCGAACTCTTTGTCGAGCGTCAGGTTGCGGGCGGCGGTGATGAACTTCTTGGCCTTCTTCTCGTCGAGCTTGGCCTTGGTGGGGGCCACGTCGACGGTGGAGAGGTAGGCCTCGACGCGGTCGACGAGGTGTTCCGGTGTCTCGCGCCCGAGTTCCGTGATGGTTTCGATGCCGGCGCGCATGAGGAGTTCGGCGTATTGCTTGCCGATGCCTTTGACGCGGACGAGGTCGGCCATGGCTTGCCACGTCTTGATCGTGGTGATCGGGATGCCGGTCTGTTTGGCGAGGCGCTCGGCGCTTGCGAGGCGGAGTTGGTCGGTGGTCTTGATGCCGGCGTCCGAGAGTTGGTCGGCGTACTTGGGGCCGATGCCTTCGAGGTCGATGACGGCGGGTCCGATGCGTTCGAGGATCTCTTCGGGTTCTTCGAGGACGGCTTCCTCGCCGCAATTGGGGCAGGTGCCGCGCAGCGGCCGCTCCTTGCTGTAGGGGAGCTCGAACTCGGTCTCGCAGTTGGTGCACTTGACGACGAGGGCTTCCGTCTCGGCCTCCATGACGGGTTCGGCCGTGGGGGCAAAGTCGGCCTCGGAATACGCGGGGGCGGGCTCTTCGATGAATTCGGCGGTCTCGGGGGCGGCCACGGCGACGACCGTGGTGCCGACCGGCGTGAAGTAGAGGACGAGGAGGGCCACGAGGATGAGGCCGAGCATGATGCTGAAGAGGACGACCCATTGGAAGAGGTCGAGGCGGATGACCTGTTCGGCGCCGAACTCGATGGTGTTCTCGTAATAGACGAGGCCGACGTAGGCGGCGGCGAGCATGAGTCCGAGGGCGGCCAAGAAGAGTGCCGTAGCGGTGCGGCGGGCGATGTAGCGCTCGATCATGATCTACCACCTCCGGGCGATGCCGAGCAGGAACACGGCGGCGGTGGCGGCGAAGACGGCGGGGACGACGAAGTAGTACGAGCCCCAGTCTTCGAGCCGGAGTTCGGTGTCGCTGGGTTTGCTGTTGGGGTCGGTGGGGTCGCTGCCGAGGCGGATCTCGAGGCCGTCGGCCACGCGGTCGCCGTCGCTGTCGAGCTTGAGGGGGTCAAGGGGATGCGTGCCGTTGTAGGTCTGCGCGAGCCCGCATTCTCGGCCGGTTTCGAGGCCGTCCCCGTCGGGGTCGTCGTCGGCGTCGGCGATGCCGAGGCCGCCGAAGTAGGTGAGTTCGCACTCGTCGGGGATGTCGTTGTGGTCGAGGTCGGTGGTGGGGATGCCGTTGAGGATGGCGAAGGCGTCGCTCACGCCGGTCCCGTTGGTCCCGTCGGGGAGCGTGGCCGTGACGCGGACGCGGCACGCCTCGCAGGAGGGAACCTGGAGGCGCCACAGGAACTGGCCGCTGTTGGGGCCCGAGGACGAGAGGACGAGCCACTTCTGGTCGGTCTCGTTGCGGAACGGCTCGTTGTCGAGGAGGTACTCGACCTTGATGGTGAGGAGGGCGGCGGCCGTGAAGGATCCCGTGGGGCGGGCCAAGTACTGGATGAGTGTGGTCCCTTGGCCGGCGGCGGCGTCGACCTGGGTAGTGGGGGCCGGGATGGCGACCTCGATGGTCTGGTTGCATCCGGCGCCCGTCACGGTGACGGCGCGCGGCGCGGAGTAGGCGCCGAGGTTGCCGGCGGCGTCGATGGCGAAGGCGCGGAACTCGTACGTGAGGCCTCCCCCGCCCAGGCAGAGGGGGCCCGCCGCGGCCGAGGTGCCGTTCTGCAGGTCCACGTACTCGCTGAACGCGGCTTGGCCCTGGGCCTTGTAGTGGCCCTGGAAGACGATGCGGTCGATGCCGGAATCCTCGTCCGTGGCCAGCGCGGTGAGCGTGACGAGGCCGTCGGTGCTCTCGGTCGGGATGGGGTCGAGTGTGACCTCGGGCGGCTCGGTGTCGATGGTGTAGTTGCGCGGGGCCAGGTCGGTTCCGTTGTTGCCGTCGTTGCCGAGGAGGTCCTTGGCCTTGACGTAGTAATCGATCTTCTTGAGGTGGCCGCCGGCGGGGGAGATGGTGGCGTTGGCGACGCCCCCGGACACCGTCATGTTCTTCGTCGAGTAGGTCGTCGTGGCGCCCTGGATCCGGTAGAAGAGCTGGACGGTGGACGCGTTGAGGCCGACGCCTTCGTCCACGGCCAGGAACCGGATGTCGTTGGGCGGGGCGGTCCGCCATTCCCGGACGCCGGTCTCGTTGAGGAGGGGGCCCTTCTTGTCGACCTTGAGCGTGATGTTGGAGGTGCCGCCGGTCTCGACGCCGGCGAGGTTGCCGATCTTGTCCTGGGCCCGGACGCTGTACGTGATGATGGAGCCGATGGTTGCGTCGGGGATGCCGAGGGAATAATTGGCGCCGGTGCCCTTCGTCATCTTCAGTTCCCACGTGTTCGGCCAGCCTGGCACGGCCGTCCAAGCTGTGGGTAATGCGGCCGACCAGGTGCCGGTAGAATTCGTGATGCGGAGCTTGACGAGGTTGTCGTCGACTCCGGGGTCTGCGTCGGTGACGAGGGCGGTCACGTTGTATGGACCCGTCTTGGCGAAGCCGTTGGTGTTCGTCGCTGGTGTAACCGCGACGACCGGAGCGCCCTTTCGAATCTGGAGCTTCCAGGTCTTGGCTGCGTCCGTGGGGTCGGGCGCCTTTACGTTGACTTTGACGGTGGCGTTCGCGTTCCCGACCGCGTCCACCATCCAGGCGGTCGCGTTGAGGAAGAACGCGGAGGGCAGCGACGAACCGCTACCCGCCTTCGGCAAGAGCGCGACAGGGCCGCGGAAGGTCTTGACGCCGGTTCCCGTGCACAGCCCGGCGCCGGTGGCGACGAAGGGGAGCGTCGTGTTCTCGGTCTCGAAGACGGTCGTGGTCCCTACCTTCGACGAGAAGAACATCTTCACGGCGCTTGGGTTCGTCGTATTCATGTGGGTGTCAAGAACGCAGGCGCGGACGGTGGCAACGGCCCCGATCCCTGTCACAACGATGTTGGTGGGAGGGTTTCCCGTCGTGTTCAGTTGGGAGGGCGTCACCTGCGTAACCGTCAGATCGCTCGCTGGCGGGGAATTGTTGGGCTTGATCGTGTCCCGGTGCAACACCGGCGAAGGGTCTGCAGTCGTGAACGTGATGAAGTTGCCGGCAAAATCGTGGACGGCCACGTTCAGCGTAACATCCGTGTTGACCGTCGGCGGCCAGTTCACAGTCGGCGCCGTGGCCGTGGAACGCCACGCGAAACTCAGCGTTTGGTTTGCGGTGGTGTTCGTTTGCGTGAGCGTCAGGCAGTTGGTTCCCCCGCATGCGCCCTGCGATGGCGTGGTATGGTTGTAGAGGACAACGGTGTTGGAACCCCACGTGAGGGTGACGAGCAGCGACCGCGGCGCCCCACCCATCGTGCCTTGGAGGTCAAGCCTGCAACATTGCGTGACGCTGTTGAAGGGGGCATCCTTGACGTCGAATGCAATTGTGGTCCAAGCAGCTGCCGAGGCGAAGACCGCCTTGGAGAGGTTCGGGTCCCAGTGGGGCGTGATGAGCGTGCGTTGGAGCCTCGGCCTGACGGGGTCTCCGATGGTGTAGTTGAAGCCCTTTCCCACGAGTTGGTCGGCGTTGGTGGGGCAACCGCCAGTGACGATGTTCCTGCGCTGAACCCTTGGATCCCACCCGAGGTCGCACGCTTCGGCCCCACCTTGCGGGTCGTTCCCATTTTTCAATTCGATGACGAAGAGGACCCATTTTCCACCGGTGAGGTTTGCTACGGGAATGTCGCCGCGATAGAGAGGATCTGGCACCGGCAATTCGGGAGTCTGAGGAGGGACCTTTCGGAGGACTTCGATCTTCGTTTTTTGCCCGTTCTTGACGGGGGCGGAACCGTCGGTAGTGTAGAACAGCGTGGCGGTGGTACCTAGCAGGTCGGTTGCCTCATCGGTGTTGTAGCCAGATTCGACCCAGTGAACTTGGCCGCCGGTCAGGTTGGCCGCCGGCGTCCATGCGAGGAGCGTCGCGTTGCGAACCTCCTTGAGCAGGTTCGTGGCCGTGCTGGTCTCGGCGTTGTCGGAGGTGGCGTAAACCCGCGGAGTGGTCGCGTCGAGAGGCCTGACCACGGCATGGCTGGCCTCTGCCGATGGCACCGTATTCAATGCAACCAGGAAAGACGCGATGAGGACTAGCGAAACTCCTAGACCTTCAAAATGGAATCCGCGCCGCATAGACGAGCTTGCTCGCTTTTAAATGCCGAAGGTTCGGCCGGCTATAAGAATTCCGTATTCATTGTAAGCCTTCTTGTAAGAACTTCGAACCGCTGCATGGAAGAAAGAGGGGGGAGAAGATTGGCAACCGGCGGTTCCGGCCTCGTCGCTTAGGCCTCATTGTTGAAATACTGTTCGTCGTCGCAAGTCGCGGTCGGGTTCGTGAGACTCCAGGCATCGTTGGTTTCGCGGTTGCTGCACCGTTGCAGTGGGTTGGATTGGCCGCCCGAGGCACCGGTGGCCTCGTTGTGGTTGTGCGTGCCGTCGCCATCGTAATCCATGGGGAAGCCGACGCCGTTCTCGTCCCGGCTCGTGGCGGGATCATCCGGCCGTGAATACTTATAGAACGGATTGGAGCACGGGTTTGAGCTCGCGGTCGCGGTGCAGCCGGCAACGCCGGAAGTAGAGGCGCCCATGTTGAGTTCTTGCTGCGTCGTCGCTCCGTCACCGTCCGGATCCAGGAGCAGCCCCGTCACCTCGTTCACGCTCTTGGTGCGCGCGACCTCGCAGTGGCCCGCGGAGACCTCGGTGCAGCCGGTGGGCTTCGTGCCCGCGTAGCTGAACCCGACCACGTACACCTCGTTGCTGCCGGTGCCGGTCTTGTCCACGTAGACGTGGCCGTACGTCGTGCCGCCAATCGTCTGGTCGATCTTGGCGGTGGCGAAGTGGCCGTGGTCGCACGTGTTGTTGAGGGGAGCCGGGGCCGAGCCGAGGCAGATCTCGCCGTTGACAAGACCCAAGACGATGGCTTGGGCCGCGGCCAGCGTGGCCGACCCCAAGAGTTCGCAGTGGCCGCTCGCGGCGGCCTGTCCGAGCTCGTTGCAGCCCGCGGGCTCGTCGCCTGTGTAGTTGTAGCCGACACTGAACGTCGCGGCGGCGCCGCTTCCGGCCTGATTGACGTAGACGTGGCCGACCGTCGACGTGCCGACGGCCTGGTTCACGTTGACCTGGAGCATGTGGCCGTGGTCGCACGTGTTGTTGAGGGGACTCGGGGCTGCGGCCATGCAGACTTTGCCGTTGACGACGCCGAGGACCATGGCTTGCGCCGCGGCGAGCGTGGCGCTGCCCAGGAGTTCGCAGTGGCCGCTCGCGGCGGCCTGTCCGAGCTCGTTGCAGCCCGCGGGC
>CAYVGY010000128.1:0-8298 GCA_964451065.1 uncultured Halobacteriales archaeon | reverse complement strand
GAACTACCTGCGCAACGAGGCCAGCCAAGCCAGCAACATCAAGTCCACCCAGACCCGCAAGAACGTCACAGGCGCCATCGAATCGCTCCTTTCCCGCCTCCGTTACTACCGGATGGCGCCGGCCAACGGCCTCGTGCTCTTCGTGGGCGCCGTCGTCACCGGCAACAACCAGCAAGAGATGACCGCGTTCGTCCTCGAGCCCCCCGAGCCCCTCAGGACTTTCATCTACCGCTGCGACTCCACCTTCTACACGGAACCGCTCGAGGAGATTCTCGTCGAGAAGGACGTCTACGGTCTCGTCCTCATCGACCGGCGCGAATGCACGGTCGGCATCCTGCGCGGCAAACGGATCGACGCGGTCTTCTACGACACGAGCCAGGTGCCGGGCAAGCACGGCCGCGGCGGCCAATCCCAACGCCGCTTCGAACGACTGACGGAAATCGCCGCCGATGAATGGTTCAAGAAATCCGGCGAACGGATCAGCGAGATCCTCATGAACACCCCGGGGCTCAAGGGCATCCTGCTGGGCGGACCCGGACCCACCAAGAAGTACTTCCTCGACGGCGGCTTCGTCCACTACACGCTCCAACCCAAGATCATCGACCTCTTCGACACGGGCTACACCGACGAGGTGGGCCTCAAGGAGCTCGTCGAACGGGCCGAAGGCGCCCTCCAGAACCTCGCGGTCGTGCGCGAGAAGCAACTGATGCGCCGGTTCCTGCAAGAGGTTCAGAAGATGGAGGGTGGCCTCGCGACGTATGGTGAAGAGCACGTCCGGTATGCGCTCAACATGGGAGCCGTGAAGACGCTGCTGCTGAGCGAGGGCCTTCGCCGGTACCGGGCCACGATCGCCTGCTCGAGCTGCGACCAGACCTTCCTCGACCGCACGATCCCCGTGGACAAGGTCGACGAGAAGCTCACGGAGACCTGCCCCAAGTGCCAGAGCCGGCTCATCGTGAAGGACAAGAAGGACATCATCGACGAGATGAGCGAACTCGCCGAGGCCACCGGCGCCGACGCCGAACTCGTGAGCCAAGACTCCGAGGATGGCGAGACCTTGCTTCGCGCCTTTGGCGGCATCGCTGCTGTCCTCCGGTTCCGGGCGGACCCGCCGAAGCAGACGTAGGCGCGGCGATGCGACCGTGGTCGGCGTGAAGGCATAGGGTCCATTGTCGTGTCTTCATGGTTCACCGGCTGACGTACGACCCGAAAATCATGCACCTATGAGCCGCATGGCTCCGTCGTACCGGACCTCTCGGCGGAGTCGACCGTGGTACCATCGTTCAGAGACAGCCTTACCTTGTACGTGTACGTTGCTGAACAAAACAAAGGATCATCACGCCACTCCGACTGGTCCGCGGGGACGGTAGCCCACTCGACCCACCCGGAGCCCGCTTTCCTTAGGATGCGTTGATCCTCAACGCTCTCGCCCGCGTGAGCGGTCCATGCTGTCTTCAGGCAAGTCTTGGGGCGATCCGGACAGGGCTCCACGCTGTCGAGTGTTACACTTGCAATCTCCGAAGTCGGGCTTTGGGTCGTCGTCGTACTCGGCGATGTCGACGAGGAAACGCCGGCCGTAGTCGTTGTCGGTGATTGAAAGGGCGGCGGCACCGTTGTGGGCGTCGGGACGGTTCTGGGCGTCAGGTCGAAATCTCCCTGATTGCAAATGAAACCCGTCTGGAAGTTCGCCACATGAATCGGCCTTTTCGGCCGGAGCGTCTCCGTTGGAATCTTGACTTGAAAGTCGAGAGAAATGGAAACGTCGCTAACCTCGCATGCAGGTCCGTTGATGTGCTTCGGCCACCACTGCCGCAGCATTTCCTCGTCGACGTTTAGTTCGAGTTCGATGGGTAGACCGCTTTCTATTTTTCGGTCAATTGCTGCCACTGGGACGCCCTGCAATTCCAAGCCCAAGCGTTCCACCGTGATTGTAACCGACCCTTCCGGGCCAGGTGGATCCAGCGAGATATTGAAACTGACGAACGTCTTAATCGCGAGGCCGCTCTTTTCCCAGGAACTCTGTTGAAAATCAATGCAAGCGCGAATTTTGGGCGCCGCCTCGCCCGTCTGGATGTTTAGTTTGCTAGCGAGATCCTTGGGCGAGAGATCGTGGCATAGCTCCCTCTTATCCAAGTCGGTTAGGAGCGTCGTCAGGAAGGGGGACCGGTGGGCGTACGGAATGCTAAAGGAAAGAGCTCCAAGACCAGCCGTAATCGACATCGGGATCCGAAAATCTGTTGCTTCTCCGTTCTGAATGTGCGATTTCCACCATTGCAGAACGAAGTCGTTGCCGAGCGAAGCGGAAAAGGTCAATTTGTCGCTTCCAAACGGAGAGAGGAAGGCGGCCGAGTCTAACGATCCTCCTCCCACGGGAACGCCATTTGCGACGACGTCAAAGTCGACGTCGGAGACTTCAAAGGGGAAAATCGCTCGGCTTGTAATCGGCATCGACAAGCGAATTTCAGTTTGGTTCTCGGTTACGGCCCCCCAAGACATTTTAGCTTCGCCGAGAGATGGTGCTCGTGGCCACAGAAGGAAAATCAGGAAAGCCAAGATCAAGACGATTACAAGTGTGCGCCGGCCTCGCTTTCGCGGTTTCCTCTCCTTGCTTGGCCCAGGCGTTCCGCTCCCCTCCCTACCCGGCGCTTGCCCCGACTGGTCAGGGTCTGGCCGAGTTCGAGGTTCAGGAATCCAGTAGTCCCGAGTCGGCCAAACCTGCGGCTCCACAGGCCAAACGTCGTCCAGCCGGGGGGACACCGGGCCCGCCTGGGCGGCTTCTTCCAGTTCGTTTGGCTGATTACCGTGCCCCATTCTTTTCCACCACACTGGCCACCCCCCTCATAAGCGCGAAGACGGCCGCCCATTCGGGCACCGTGGCGACCCCGGGCTCCAGCGGGATCGATTGACCCTTGAGGGCCACCGTGAACGGCTTCGCGACTTGGACCTTGACGGGCTCGTCGGAGAACGCGATCGCGTCGACCAACGGGTCGAACGCGTCGAGTTGGCCGCGCGACAGCTTCACGACGCGCAGCCCGCTCTTGCCGTGGAGCGTCCCGGGCGTGCGGATGAGGCGCTTCGTGTCGCTGGTCACCGGCTCGTCGGTCTCGCCCTTGCCCAACGGGACGGCGCGGGCCAAGATGATGTAGGGCGAGGAATTCTGCATGACGCGGCCCATGTCGAAGTAGCCGTCGCGCACCCGCGCGGGGTCCGTGCGCCGCAACTGGTCGTATAGTTCCTGCAATTCCTTCTTCATCGGCTTGCGGTTGGTGCCCTTGAGCGTCTCGACCTGGAGGTCCTTGAACTCTTCGAGGAAGGTTTCGAACGGGGCGCCGTCGCGGAACCGCGTCACGAGCTCGATGAGGACGTCGTTGATGCGGCCGCCCCAGCCGGGCGCGCCTGCGGGTGGAACACGGAATGAGTACTTCGGGCCGAACTTGCTTTTCCGCTCGGCGACGGGCGCCACCTTGTAGCCGAACCGCTCCGGCACCAGCCCCGTGCCGGTGATGTAGTCGACGATCTCGCGTCGTTCCTGGCTCGTAAGCTCCACCGCCTTCTCGGCCAGCACGTGGCAGTGGTAGCCTCGGCCGCCGCTGAACGTGAGCAGGAGGGGTTTTTCGTCGAAGCCGAAGTCGCGGCGCACGAATTCGTCCACGAGCCGGATGAAGTGGCGTTTCACGATGGCCAACTGCTCGGGATACGGTTTCTTCTCGGAGCCCGGCACGTGGTCCGCGTCGAGGTCGAAGATGAGTTCCGCCCCCAGCCACCCCTTCTCGTTCATGGTCGGCGCGTCGGGCCGCTGATAGTACGCGGTCGAGTAGTAGGAGTGGGCGGGGCCGCGCTCCGCGTGGAACCGTTCGAACTCGCGCCGCGTGGGAAACGCGACGTGGCGGAGCATCCCTTTGCCGCCGTGGAACATGAACCCGTACTCGCGCCGGCCGAACCGGTCTGGAAGCTCGGGTGGATGGTTCGCGTAGTAGGCGGCGAACCGGTCCTCCAGCCAGGCGTTCACGGCGGCGTCAGGTTGCGGGGGCGGGGGCATCCGTCACCTCCTTCGGCGGTGCCGCCGGCTTGGCCGGACCCAGGACCCAGAGTTTCTTCCGGTAATAGGCCAGCGGATGATGGATGAGTCGCAGGCAGATGTCGTCCCGTTGCTCGAGCGGGCAGATCCCGTACGTCTGCATCGTGCCGCAGGACGGCGGCGTGTACTGGGTGGCGCCGATCTTGCCGGTGATGTGCTCGATCTGGTACCGCGACTTGCTCGCGTCAAAATCGGGGACGCTGGAGAAGAACTTGAGGATGTCTTCGCTGTTCATGCCGAGCGTGTGGAGGAAGCTCACGATGGCGAACCGGCCCATGTGGGGGACGTTCACGTGGCCCTTGATGCCGTTCCAGACGGCTTGGATGCAGGGCGGGAACGCTTCCGGCCGGACCGGGCCTTCCGTGTCCGATTCAAATTTGGCTCGATGCGCGGCGAGCATCGTGCGGATCTGGTTGAGGTCGACCTCGAACGCTTCCAGGAAGGGACGGCCGGGACGTTCCAGGCCGTCGAGTTCCTCCAGGAGCCGCTCGCGATACGCTTCCTCGCAGAGGCGGACGATGCGGTCGCGGGCCAGTTCGACCCACCCATGGTCGAGGGCTTGGTTGACGAGCTTCCACGCGGGGTCGCGGCCAGGCGCGTGGCGAAGGTAGTCCAAGAAATGGATGCGTGCAAACGCTTGCTCGGCGGGCCGCAAGGGGAGTTGGAGCGATGCGGCCACGGTCCACAGCGTGTCGTCGTCGTCCGCACTGAGTCGGCCGTGGAGGAGTTTCGCTTCGCCCACGGCGTACCGGCTCGCGAGGTAGGAATCGCCGACCGTCGCCACGAGCGCGCGCGCCAACGGATAGCTCAGCAGCTCCACCGTCGAATCGGTCTCGCTCGACCCGTTGGCTTCAGGAAGCCCGTCCTTCTGGAATGCGGACTTGACGCGTTGGACCGCGCGCCGGCGCGGCCGCTCGTAGGCGGGGTCCTTGAGGAGGTCGCCCAGGACGTAGCCGCCTTCCTGGACCCAGGCGCGGGCCTCGGCCAGGAACGGGTAGCGGGCCAGGACGCGGTGGTCGTCGACGCCCGGCACGACGCCCCATCGGGCGGGTCCTCTTTTTCCGTTTTGGCCCCGGGCGGGCGAAACTGGCCGGAAGGGCGCCCCGCAGGTGAACGCCTGCGGTGGCAGGCCAGACGGCTGGGGGTCTTCTTAGCTCACGACGCGGTGGGCGGGTCCATGAAGTTCTCTCGCGCCCTGTTTCTCGCAGGACTGTCGACCCTGGCCGCGTTGGCCGCGATGCCCTCGCCCGCGACCTCGCACGGCCTCACCTATGCCGGAAACGACGACTGCGGCGTCACCCCGCCGTGCGTGGTCCCCCCTTGCCCCACCTCCAGTTCGGTCGGCGGCCGGATCTGTTGGCCCGGCGGGCACGTCCCGACTGACGCCGCGGGTGGCGCCTGGGTCACCATCAGGGATGACGTCTTCGACCCCGTCGGGGGTTACGTCTGCCAAGATCTGGACACGGACCTCGACTGTGGCGACGTCGGTGAACTGAGCGAGACCTTCTGCCTCGCCCAGACCTTCTACATGGGCACGAACGGGTGGAACCCGAACTTCCCCCTGTATGTGTTCGTGGGAGGCCTCCTCACCACAAACTTGGAATGCGGGACGTTCGCCAACGCCGGCACGACGGGCATCGTGCTCCACTCGTGAAGCGGGCGCTTCCCCCGAGGCGATGCATCCGGGAGCGACGCTTCCCGCCTCCCGGAGCAGGTCGTTTCCTGCCCCGGCAGGACATGCGGCTGTCCGCCCGCATGAGCCCCGGCAGGTTGGGTAGGAACATGGCAGACCGCAACGGTCTGGCAGGAATCGCGATCCTTGGCCTCGTCGCGCTCTCGATGGGTTCGCCCGCGGTCAACGCTCATCCCCTCAATTATTCCGGCCAGGACGACTGCGGGTTGGCGGCGCCGTGCCTAACCCCGCTCTGCCTGAGCCTCCCGGGCTCGGTGTGCTTCCCAGGCGGCGACCTCTTCGTCGACGCGCTCGGCCAGGCCGCGGTGGCCATCACGGACAACACGTTAGCGGTCGTCGGGGGATTTGTCTGCCAGGATCTCGACGGCGACCTCGACTGCGGAGACGTCAACGAGTTCGGGGCCCCGTTCTGCGCGGCCCACACGCTCGACCTGGTCGATGGCTGGGACCCCAATTTCCCGGTCCACGTGTTCGTGGGCGGCAACGGACTGACGCTCGCCATGTGCTTCACGACGGGCTTCGGCACGGCGGGATGGGTGTTCCACACCTGAAGGGGTGCAACGTAAGCTCGGAAAGCGTTGGACGAGCCGACCAGGGCTCACGCTCACCGCTCCGTTCCTTTCCGCCGCCCTGAGAGCCTACGACCGCCGCACGATTTCGATGTTGACGCCGTCGGGGACCTGGATGCGCATGAGTTGGCGCAGGGCCCGGTCGTCCGCGTCGAGGTCGATGAGGCGCTTGTGGACCCGTATCTGCTTCCGATTGTACGTCTCGGAGCCGTCGCCGCCCGGGGCGTCCTGGAGCCCCGTGGCGGGGTACGTCGTCGACGTTCGTGCCGCGCAGGCGAGCCAAAATTCCTGCGCCCGCGCAAGACTTCAGGGTTATGAGGTGGTTGCATGTCGGGGTACTTCGGCCGCGCGGGCGACCCGTGCGGATGCGGCAAGGCTCATGGGGCGGCGGAAGCAGCTTGACGTTGCGGCCCGACTCCTTGCGCCGCAGGTGCTCCCATCAGGACTAATAGCGATTGTCCCACAAGGGACGGGCCGGTGAACCATTGTTGACCAGAGTGCCCGCACCCGTGAACGTACGGTCCAAGGCAATCGGGATCCCACAAGCCGGAAAGCCCGGCATTGGTACTTCATCCAGCGCGGAATCTTGGCAACGCGGTGGTCGCGAGCCGGCTCGGCCGTCGGCCAGCTTGACGCGCGGCCGCGTCATGGGTCGGAATCACGCCTGGTTGGCGGCGGCCTGTCTGACACTGGCCATGACCGCGACGGTGGGCGCCGTGCCCCTGGTCGAGTCGGGGGTGGTCTCGACATGCAATTCGGAGTTGCCCAGGACCAGCCCTTGCTTTGGCCTCGAGGGCGCCGCGGCCATTTCCGCCGGGTCGTACCATTCCTGCGTCTTGTTGCCAAGCGGCAACGTGGATTGCTATGGCGACATGGGCCGCGGAAAGGATACGGACTACGTGGGCGGCGATGCCGTTTCCATCTCATCGGGCGGACACACCTGCGTGCTGACCCGGCTCCAGAACGTGGACTGCTTCGGGGACAACCGGTTCGGGCAGGTCGAAGATCGCCTGGCCGGGGACGCGCTCGCCGTCTCCGTGGGAGACATGTTTGCGTGCGTTCTGTTGGTCACGCGGAGCGTCGAGTGTTACGGGCTTGACGTGGACGGCTCCACCGATGACTATCTAGGCGGCGATGCGGCGGCGGTCGTCGCTGGCATCGGCGCTTTTGTCTGCGTCCTCACCCTTGATCGAAACGTGGATTGCTATGGGAGCAACGGCTTCGGGCAGGCGGCAGACTATCGCATGGGCGACGCCGCGGCGGTCGCTGCTGGCGGGTACCATACCTGCGTCCTGACGGTCGGCAACAACGTCGACTGCTATGGCGCCAATGACGACGGGCAAGCGGAGGATTTCCTGGGCGGTAACGCGACCGCGGTCTCCGCCGGCCTGCTTCATACCTGCATCCTGACTAACGACGGAAACGTCGACTGTTACGGCTACAACGGGGACGGCCAGGCCGAGGATTACCATGGCGGCGATGCGGTGGCCGTCGACGCAGGGTACTGGTACACCTGCATCCTGCTCAACAACCACAACGTGGAGTGCTATGGGTATGGGTCCGGTGGAGCAGCCACGAATTACCGCGGCGTCGTGAGTTGACGGCAGCATTTTCGGTCCAGCGTTCGCGGAGTTGGCATCGTCGTGGTCGCCCGCGCGGGTCGGGCGCCGCTTCCTGCCGTGCTGCGGACCAAGACGACTCGCTCAGCACGGATGGCCAGGACGACGCACAGAGTTGCCCGAGCCCGTTGCGACTCCGGCGATGATGGCCCGGAAGTTGACACGCCCGTTCAGGGCCGGCCGGCCGCGCCCACTCGGAGCCTGCCCCCAGACGGGTCCACACGGAATACGCGCCGCGCTCGCTTTGGGCGTGCTTGCGCAAGGGCCTGTGCCTGCGGTTCCGCCGATTCCGCAGGACGATCTAGATGTTGGCGCCGCGGCACATCCGGCCGTTGCGGG
>CAYVGY010000127.1:0-8380 GCA_964451065.1 uncultured Halobacteriales archaeon | reverse complement strand
GTCGGGCGGCTTGGGGGGCTGAGGGTCGGACTCGGGCGGAGGCTCTGGCGGCGTGGACGATGTGGCTTGGCGTTCCCGGCGCTTCTTGATGGCGCGGCGTGCGCGGCCGATGAGGAAGTCCACCGTGATGGGGAGCGCGATGAGGACGCCAATCGCGATGACGAGGCTCACCCAAATGTCCCAGGGCGCTCGCGCGTTAAGGAAGGTGCCTTGGTTGGCCCCGGAAGGGTCGGAGTGTTCGCCGTAGTTCTTCTTGTTGCCGTAGATGGCGAGTTTGATGAGGCCGAACCAGGGGATTTCGCCCCGCGCTTGGCCGATGACCCACTCCTCGGGCACGGGGCAGCAGGTGCTGGCCGCGAGGGCGATGCGGCCGAGGTAGGGTTGGGGTTGGTCCTGGGTCGGGTTGTTGTCGCCCTTGGTGATGAAACCGCTATGGAACCATACGGGTTCTCGGGTGAAGGAGGTGCAATTCTGGGCGCAGGGGTAGTGGACCAGGTTGAGGAAAACGCCGTCGCGTTGCAGCGAGAGCGTGATTGGTTCGGCGGAGCCGGCGTCATCGCAGTACGCGGCCCAGGCGCTCTGGTTCTGGCGTGGGACGATGGACTGGGCGAAGTCCGCGTCGCACGTTTCTTGGATTCGATACTTGCAGGCGGTCGCGTTGTCCTCGCCGTTGGGGATGCACGGGTTGGGGACGGCCTCGATGTAGAGCATGGCGCGGTGGATGATCGGCGTGCCGCCGATGTTGTCGCCGCGCCGGAAGATGAGGACGTCGCCGGGGCCGCCGTAATGGCCGTCAGCGCCCGGTTCGAAGGCGGTTTCGACGTCGCCGGGGTCGTCGATGGCCTTGACGAGGACGAGGTCGCCGGGGTCGATGGTACCGACGCGGCCAAACGATGGCGACCCGTAACGGTCCTCGCATCCGACTTCCGACCCGCAAGGCGAGAGGGATCCGTGCATCATCGAGCCCGACTCGACCACGACCAGCGGGGCTTGAGAAGGAAAATCCTGGCCCGTGTACGCCCACACGATTCCTAGGAGGAAGAGCACGACGAGCCCCGCCACGAGGATGTCGCGAAACGCCGCAATTCGAGGATTGGGATTGCGCCAGAATCGAAGGAGCCCCTCCCTGAGACGTAGGTGCCACGGCTTGGAGGGACCCATTGTGGCCGCGCAAGAGCCCGGTGCGATTTAACGATATCCCATGAGGCGCTTCCGTCGAGGGCGCACGAGAAACTTCTTATCGTTCGCGGCGCGTGCCGGTTGCCTCTTGCGGGATGGGACGTGGACGACCGCGTTGTGGAGTTGTTGGCTGGCCATGGATGCGTGGCGGACCCCAGGGCGGCCGAACACATTGGCCGGCAAGTGGACCCGCCCGCGTACGTGCGCCGCGTCCTTGCCTCGTTCCTTGAGGTCCCGTTCCACCTGACCTTGGAACAACTCCTTTCGGCCGAGGCGCTTCAGGCGCCTTCGCCTCCTGCGAGCCGGACGCCCGCGTCGCAGGCGTCGATTCCGGCGGAAGCGGCCCGTTGGATTGATGCTGCCGATTACGACGCGGAAGTGGAAGTCCTCGTCGACGCGTCGCGAGACGAGCCGCCCGTGGGCGAATTGAACGATTTCGTCCGCTACTTCAATGACCGTTACGACTCCCTGTCGCGCATGCTCCGGCGCCGTCGCGAGCTTTCCAATGCCGTCCCGATCGCCCGCATTCCGGCGTCCGGCAAGGAGGTCGCCTTCATCGGCCTCGTGGACGACGTGGCCAAGTCCGGCAAGACCGGCCATAGGTTCCTCGAGGTGCAGGACGGCTCGGGCCAAACCACTGTCTTGGTCCCCGCGGGCCGAGCCGACTTGATCGCCCTGGCCGACTCGCTGGTCACGGACGAAGTGATTGGCATCCAAGCCAAGCCGAGCAAGGACGCGTCGCTGCTGGTGGCAGACAATCTGCTGCGCCCCGATTTGCCGTTTCGAGCCGAATCGCGGCCGGGCCTGGAACTGCCCCTGCGCGCGGCCTTCGTTGGGGACGTGCATATGGGGAGCTCGACGTTTCTGCGTGGCGCCTTCCAACGGCTCATCCGTTGGTTCCATGGGGAGGAGGGCTCCGAACGCGAACGGGCCCTGGCGCGGAGCGTCAAGTACCTCGTCTTGCCCGGCGACGTGGTCGACGGCGTCGGCGTCTATCCGGGCCAGGAGCAATCGTTGGCGATTCCCACCGTCCTCGAGCAATACCGGGAATTGGCCCGCGAACTCGAACGACTCCCCGAACACATCCACGTCGTCGTGATGCCCGGGAACCATGACGCGACGCGTCCCACGGAGCCCCAGCCCGCGTTCAATCCCGAGATCCGCGGTTTCTTCGATGCCGTGGAGGCCACCTTCGTGAGCAACCCCAGCACGTTTGCCCTTCATGGCCGCCGCGTCCTCGCCTATCATGGGTTCAGCATGATTGATTTCGCCACGTCCGTCCCTGGCCTGAGCCTCGAGCGCCCCACCGAAATCATGCGGCAGATGCTGCAGTGTCGTCACGTGGCACCCGCCTATGGGGCCAAGACCCCGGTGGCGCCCGAGGCCCGCGACCGCCTCGTGGTGAACCTGGAACCGGACATCTTTGCGACGGGGCACGTCCACGTCGTCGGCCTGGACCGCTACAAGGGTGTCGCGCTGGTGAACGGTGGGACATGGCAGGCACAGACGAGCTACCAGAAGATGCACAATTTGACGCCGACACCTGCGGTGCTCCCCTTGCTCGACCTATCGTCGCTTACTCCTTCGAAGGTCGCGTTCCCCGTGGCGCCGTAGGAGGCGGCTTGGTCGTGCGAGCGCCCGTCGGTCGCTGTAGGTGGCGCCCGGCCGTACGGGCGATGGCGATGGCGGCGGCCACGTCGGGCGGCAGTGCCTGAGCGCCCGTCTCGGGCGTGGTGCCGGTCTCGTCCACGAGCTCGATGCCGACGCCCCGCTCCCGGAGGGGCCACACGTCGCGAAGGATCTCGTCGCGGTCGGCCGGCGAGCCGTGACCGACGCGGATGATGGCGCGATCATGGGGGTGGTGTTCGAGGAGGGCGCGCACGAGGTTAGCGACGTCGTGGACCCGATAGACGTGGACCGTGTGGACGAGGCGGCCGTCCGCCACCAGGGCCAGCCCGGGCCGCTGGCCCGGGTCGATGCCGATGATGACTTCCGTGTACCCGGCGACACCCTCCAGGACCTGAAGCGCCTTGGCGATGACGCCGGGGATGTCCTCGTGGCCTTCGGCATCCAGGGGCACGGTGACCACGGGCAGGTCCTGCGGGAGATTGGCGCCGACGGCGTCCTTCCAGGATGTGACGACGACGCCAACGTTGGCGCCGGGGCGCTCGCCGAACGCGAGGCTGGTGAAGGGGAGGCCGCGTTCGCGCAGGGCCCGGACGAGGTCGTGATAGAGGCCAAAGTCGCTCGTCAGGAGGCCAATCCGACGCACCGGGCCCTGAAGCAGAATCGGCGTTATGTTGCTTGTTCTGTGTCCGTGCTGGAGGTGGCTTATAGCGTCGGGCCTCGTTTGTCGTCGGAATCCATACTGGTTAAGAGGGGTCCGTCCCCAGCACCGGGGTGGTGATCAACCGGATGCCCCGCCTCAACCGCCATGTCAAGATCTGGAGCATACTCGGCTCCCTCGTCGCCGTGGCCGTCGTGGCGACGTTCTCGCCGGCCGAGGGCACCGGCGAGTCGCCGTCGGGTGAGCCCGTCTGGGCCCGCCCCACGGACGTGGGGCCGGATTCATGGTCCACCTCCGAGGATGGCGCCTCGTTGGACGACGACGGAACGAGCTCGTTGGCGGGACCCCCTTCGGCGGATCCCGTGGATGCCCCACCATCGCGGTCTCCGGACGAGGGCGCCCCATCGCCGCCAGGGGGCGCTTGCCCCGAGCTTGGGGGCTCCGGCGCGTTGCATTTCGACGTGGCGATCGACGTTGATGGGGGCGTCGAGGGCGGCACGCGAGCGTAGCGGGATCGGAGCCCGACTCACTTCGATACGCATTTGAAGCCTGGCCGCCGTCAAGACGGCGGGATGCCTTCGGATGCCGGTGCTTAAGTCGGATGCGTTGCCCGTGCCCCCGGCCGAGGTGGAGTCGATTCGGGCTCGGCTTGAAGAGTCCTATTCCTATGAGGTCGTGGAACGTGACGGCGCCCGGTACCTGTTCTTGCGGGCCGCGTCGGAGGTGCCCC
Organism: uncultured Halobacteriales archaeon; assembly: GCA_964451065.1. GTDB lineage: Archaea > Thermoplasmatota > E2 > JACPAO01 > JACPAO01 > CAYVGY01. The sequence continues at coordinate 4,184 of CAYVGY010000127.1, read as the reverse complement.
ATCCGATTCACGACTTCGAGGGTGGGCTGGAAGGCGTTGCGCCTTGGGATCTTCAGCAGATCAACGACGTGTTCTTGCTGGGTTCGAGGCAGGACCTGCACGTCCCAGGGTCGATTGCCCGGCCGGTCATCGACGCGCGGCTCCGCAATGATTTGCAATTGGCTCGCGGCGCCCGCGGTCAGCTCGACGTGCAGTACGGGGTCCGCCTTCTTCGGATTGTGGGTGACCCCGTCGACGAGGAGCGGCTGTTCGTGCGCGTGCCACGGGACCGGTGTGCGGACGTGACGGAAGCGGACCTCGTAGCGTTGGCCGAGCGCATCGGGCCGTTGCACGACGCCGGATCGTTGAAGACGGTGCGTACCTGCTTTTTGTTGGCGGAGGGCGACCACCTCCGGTTCCGCGCCAGGGACTTCGTGGCCGACATGGCGGACCGGTGGTTGCCGCTGAAGGAGAAACGCCTCGCGGCTCGTCGGCCCGCGGAGGTCGCGGCGCCGTCGGTCCGGACGGTCGTCGACGTGACGCCGGCGTTGGTGTTGGACGCGGAGTTGAACGCGCAGCCGGACATCACGGTGAGCGACGACGGTCTGCGACGCGCGGAGGCCGAGGTTCGGGAGGTCTTGGCGGATCACGGCTACGCCTTCGCGACGGCCACCCAGCTGGGGGACACACCGTTCGCGCTCCAAGCTTCGCGCAAGACGCTGTTTCCGAATTCCGTGGCTGTCGCGGTCCGTAGCGTTTTTGATCGGGTCCACGCGGATGAGGCGCTACGGCTGGTGCGCGAGTACGCACTGGATCTGCTCGTCGTCGTGTCCGCGGGTCCGACGGAGGACGCCCTGCGTCGCGTCGCGGCCTCGAAGGTCAAGGTCATTAAGCCCGACAAGGTTGCCGAATTCCGACCATGAGGCTGTCCACCGGTTGCCCGCCGTTGGATGAGTTGTTGGGGGGCGGACTGGAACCGGGCGCCATCACGCTTGTGTATGGTGAGGCGGGCACGGGTAAGACGAACCTTTGCCTCCAAGCCTCCGTCCAGGCGGTCTTGCAAGGCAAAGGCAAGGTCGCGTTCGTCGACAGCGAAGGCGTGTCGATGGAACGTCTCTCGCAGATCGCGGGGCCGCACTTGTCGCGGGTGGTCAAGAACATCTTGTTCTTCTCCCCGGGGAGCCTGGCCGAGCAGGAACGGACGGTCCGTTCCTTGCAAAAGATTGCCTCGCCGAGTCTCTTGGCGGTGGATTCGATCAACATGTTCTACCGGTTGGGGCTGGGCGTCGATGGTGGTGACCAAGCGCAGAAGGCGCTCACGGGCATGATGGGGGACTTGCTGCGGCTTACGCGGACGAAAGAATTGCCGGCCCTTGTGACGGGGCAGGTCTACACGGGCGAGGAGGGCGCCTTGGCCTTCGGGGGCCGCATCATGGAGCACATCGTGAAGACGATTCTTCGGCTGGAACGGGTGGGTCCAGGGGTCCGGCGCGCCGTGCTGGTGAAGCACCGCTCGCAGCCGGAGGGTTCCGTCGCCGAGTTCTTCCTCACCAGGGAGGGACTGGGGCCGGAACCACTTGCTTAAAAAAGAATGCAACAACCTATATATCCGGACCTCGGGAACTCCCGTGAGGTATGCGCGGCGGTTTCCAGACGCGGCTCTTGGTCCTTGGCGGCATCGTTCTCGCGCTCGTGCCGGTGGCCTCGGCCGCGCTCGTGGACGGCGTACAAATGGGTCTCGACGATGGGGTGTCGGGCGGCGCCGGCGGCTCAGGCGAGGAGCCCAACCCGCAGGCGCCCGACGTGGACAAGACGCTCAAAGAAATCAAGACCTACCTTGAACAGGATCAAGGCGACGGTGGGGGCGGCAACGTGCCCGCGCCTCCGGGCAGCGACCAGGGCTTTGACCGCATTGGCGAAGGCGTCGGCGAAGTGTTGCGGGAAAACTGGGCCATCACGTTGGCGGTCACGGCAGGCCTTGCGGCCTCGAGCGTGGCCGGTTGGCTGCTGGCCTCCCGGTACATCGACCCCAAGATTGCGCTGCGCAACCCCCAACGGAGCATGCTGTACGGGTTCGTGAAGGGCAACCCCGGCGTCCATCTCAAGCAGTTGAGTTCCGAGTTCCGCATGAAGACGAGCACCGTGCTGTGGCACGTTCGGAAGCTGGAGGCGGCGGACCTCATCAAGAGCCGCAAGGCGAACGGGTACCGCGTGTTCTACCCCGTGTCGGGCGGCATGGAAGCGCGTCAACTGAGCGAGGCCGTGACCGCGCTCAGCAACGAGAACGCGCGCACGATCTTCTCGTTCATCTCGCAGAACCCGGCCTCGCCGTTCCGGGACGTCATGGCGCGTCTCCCCATCAACGCGGGCACGGTCCGGTGGCACCTCAAAAAGCTGCGCAAGGCGACACTCATCGAGGACGCGCCGGAGGCCGGGCATGGGATCCTGCGCCCGACGGACCTTGGTCTCAAAGCGTTGGCCCAGTTGCAGGCCGTCCCTGGCACCCAAGTCGTCCAGGTGCCCGTGGTCTCCACGGGCGCGGCCGAGCCGGCCAAGTCCGAAGAGCTCGAGCTTCTCACGTAGGGCGCCCTCCAGGTCGGGCCGTCACCGTCTCGAATTGTGCAGCGGTCGCACGCATGGTTCATATGGCCGTAAGGAGTCTACGGGCTCCTTGTCGCTGCGAACGGGTCTCATCGTCGCGCTCGCGTCGTCACCGTTCTTCTTTCCGTTCCTGGCGGCGCCGGGAGGGACACCGCACTCTGCGTCCGACGGCGAAAGCGTCGAGGGGGTGGCGCAAGGTCGAGACGTCGACGACGGGACCCCTGGTCCGTCGTTGCCGAACCCGACCTTGCCCTTCCTCGACCCCACGGTGACGGGTTCCAGCCTCCAGACGTATGGGGGCCACCAATATTGGGTATCGACGGTCGGGAACTGTTGTGAGGTCGCGTTGGCGTCGGGGCCGGATGGAGCCGTTTGGGCGGCCGGGTCGGCCCGGGTGTGGCGCACGACGAACGGGGGCCAAACGTGGACCGCGGCGCCATTGGCGCCGCTCAATGTGAACGCGGAGGGCGATGTGGCGGTGGCGCCCAACGGGGACGTGCTAACGGTTTGGTTCGACCTGGTGGATCCGTACGGTGACAAGATTTGGGTGAGCCAGGACGCGGGGGCGTCGTGGGAGTTCCGCCCGCTCACGGGTCCACAACCCGCGCCCGACCGGCCCTGGGTCTTGGCGACGGCGCTGAGTCCCGCCGACGCGGCGAACCCCCTTCAGCCCAATCCCTACTTGGCGGTGCACCAGGCGGGCGTCGGGAACAAGTATTATTGGTTCTCGGGGAACGGCGGGTTGACGTGGGAGCGTCCCGGCCTCGCGGTTGGGGTGCCGAATGCGCCCTTGCCGGCATTGGGGTCGAACGCATTCCTGGATTTCACGAAGCCGTTCGCGCAGGGGATGCCGACGCTGTTCGTCGCGTTGCCGGGCGGAGAACTCCTGGACGTGTCGACGAAGCGGTGGACGGAGGATGGCGTGCATTGGTTCAATGCCGGGTCGGATTTGCCGTCGCCGGGGAGCCAGTACTTGTACTGGGACGCGGGGAGCGACGGGACGTTGTGGGCCGTGCGCTTGGAGGCGGGCGCCGGGGGCACTTACGTGGTAAAGTACCGCTGGTTCGACGGTGTGTGGCACGACGGGAACGCGGTGGGGACGTTGGCGGCGCGGCCCCGCTATTTCGCGGGACTGTTCCCGTCCGAGACGGTTGCGGCCGCGGTCAAGTCGCACGGGGACTTGTTGGGGGTCGCGACGCGGGAAGGGAACCAGGACGTGCTGGTCCGGTTCGCGGGGGCCAAGGGGGCTTCGCCGACGGTGACGAAGGAGTTGATCGGGACGGGGTCGCCGGGTCGGTACGATTTCCCGAACCTGGTCTTTGATGCGCAGGGGCGGGCCGTGGTGTCGTTGCGGTCGTCGTTGGCGGCGTACGCGCTTACGCCTTGAAGGCGGGGCTGCGGGCGCGCTCCTTTTCGAGGGCGGCGCGCAGGATGCTTCCGATGGCGTAGGCGACGTAGAGGACCGTGGCGGCCAAGAGGAGGCCAGCGCCGGCGTTCTCGAGCGTGTCGAACTGCCGGAACGCGAAGCCGGCGTAGGTGTCTTCGAGGGCGCCGGCGTCGCTGGTCCATACGCCGACGGTGAAGACAAAGAGGAGGGCGATGGT
>CAYVGY010000126.1:0-8487 GCA_964451065.1 uncultured Halobacteriales archaeon | reverse complement strand
CTCCGTCTTGGCCCGCTCTTGCAAACGTTTCTTGGCCTCCTCGATCTTTTGGAGTCGCTGCTTCTTGGTGGCGAACTCGGGCGGCAACCGGTTGGGGACGGGTTCGTCGCGCGCGTCCTCCTCGTCGTCGAGGTCCGCGCCTTCTTGGAGGAAGGCCTCGATCTCCTTGCGGAGTCTCTCTTCCTCCTTGTTGAGGCGGTCCCAGCTCATGGCCTTGTGGCGGCTGGCGTTGGCCTTGATCTTGGTGCCGTCGAAGCTGACGTGGCCCAGCTTCACGAGTCCCGCCTCCTGGCACAGTTTGAGGACTTGGGCGAACAATCCCGCCAAGTCTTTGAGGTGGTTCTTGCGGAACCGGCTGAGGCTCACGTGGTCCGGCTGGTTGCCGCCGGCGAGCACCCGGAAGCCGACGTCCTCCGCGCAGCGCCGTTCCACCTGGCGACTGCTGAACACGCGCTGCGTGTAGGCGTAGAACCAGAGCTTGACCATCATGGTGGGATTGTGGGGCGGGTAGCCGCGTTCCTCCCGTTCGTACGGCTCGTAGATCTTGCTGAGGTCGAGCTTGTCAACGAGGTCGTCCACGAAGAGCGCCACGTGGCCCTCCGGAAGCCAGTCGCGGGGGTTGGGCGGCAGGAGAAACGACTGGTTCGGCTCGTAGTCTCGGTACGTCTTGGCCACGAATGCATCCCTCGAACCAAGGAATGCTCGTGGGCACAAGAGCCCATCGAGTCGGCTTCGTCAGCGACCTGTGCAACGCGGGTTACTGAAACGGACTCCTAGCGCGTCGACCGTCAAACCCCGGGGCCCGGCGACGGCACGGAATCGAGGAGGTTCCTTCAGATTCGTTCGACGTGCAACGAATCGAACTGCGCAGAGCCTTGTCCTTCCAGCGAAAGGCCGACGTGCCCGATAGTGATTGTGCGGTCCGTCATGGCGACGACTTCTCGTCGTCAAGGAGTATCAGAGCGGTGCCGCCCGCAACCTCCACTCCGACCGAAACCCACGTATCGAACGGCAACTGGTAGTCCTTGCGTTCTCGGTGCTCGATGGGCTGGCCGTCCTCGAACCGCAGGAAGCCGAGGCCCCCGGCGCCGGTCCCCATAGCGCAACGACGTAGTTCTGAGGGTTCTCCGCGGGGGCGACGATTCCCGCGACCGCTCCTCTCGCCCCCGACGGGAAACGCGTCTGGACCGACAACTTCAGGCCGGCGACCGTACCTCTGCCGTCGGCGACTACAAGGGCGTATCGGCCGGAATCATTGAGTGGGCCTTCAAACAAGCCCACCCGAGGATGCGTGGTGGCGTTCGCCGTTGTGTTCTAGTCGCCGGAAGCAATCGTCCAGTCGTCGGGAAGGCCAGCCGCGGTCTCGAAGAACTCCTCGAAGCTTTAGCCGTTGGTTGGCGTCGGGTCGGGCGGAAAGAGACAACCGCCCAGCACTGCAAGGCCGAGCAACGACTCCTGTCCGGTCATTGGCCTAGAACCCACGCGTCGTCATGGCCTGCAGCCTACTAAGCCATTGCACGCTTTTCCGACGACTGGTCAGAGCGAACCGAACCAGTGCAAGACGAGGAGCCCGAGCGCCCCGAACACGGCTTCGAACGCGACGAGGGACCTAACGAGCGCCGGTTCACTCATGCCACCGCCGATGTGGAGGAACAGTTGGCCGAGCCCCTTAGGGGGCTCGCCACGCGGGCAGACAAGCTTTTCGCCGTCGACCTCTGCGAAGGTCTTGGGGAACCGGTGGCGGGCCTTCATGGCGAAGTCGATGACGAAGGGCACCATGAGGAAAAGTCCCAAGAACTCCACGTTTCCGACGATGACGCACGCCGCGAAAGCGCCGCCGATCGTGAAGGTCCCGACATCGCCGGGGAAGAGGCGGGCCGGGTGCCAGTTGAACGAGATGAAGGCGACGCAGGCGAGGAGGCAGGGTATGGAAATGGCGAGGAGCGTCGTGTTCTCGTTGGCTGCCCCGTAGATGGAAAGGGTCCCGAACATGGTGGCGCCCAGGCCCGCCTCGAGGCCGTTCCAGCCTGCCAGCATGTTCGTCGCGTTTGCGGCACCCGTGACGGCGAGAGGAACGACTACTAGGGGGTACGCGTAGCCGATGTCGGCCACCCCCCAACCCGGGATGAACACGAAGGGGTCGCCGGCCGCGATGGCGACGAGGGGAAGGGATGCGAACGCCGGCAGAAGCGCCTTCGTGCGCTGGCGCATGGTGACCATGTCGTCGGCGATTCCAATCACTGCGATGATGCCGATTGTGGCGAAGGCTGCCGTCACCAGCGGAATCCGAACGAAGTAGAGACGGCCGAAGTCGGCGGGGTCTCCGAACGTCGAGATCGCGATTGCGGTTGAAATCCCGGCGACGATGCCGGCGAAAATCGCAATGCCGCCCATCTCGGCGACCTCCCGGCGGTCGGGCTTGTGGACGTCTTGGCCCACGATTCCGCTCCGGATGAGGCGGGGAATGAGGAGATGGGCCCCGACGCTGGTGACAAGATAGGCGGCGAAGCCTGGCAGAATGTAGTAAATGGCCAGCGTGCTGTTGAGTGCCATCGGGTCGCGGCCGCCATGGGATTTTTGTATTTAACTGACGAAGGATGTAGGCGTGCGCCTGGCATGATGAAATATCTCGGCGCAGTTTTGCTCAGGCTTAAATACGGGTCATAGACTTCCACCGTTCGCTCGGTCACCGAGCGCATCACTGGATGGCGTGGGGATCTTGTCTAAAGTACAAGCAGGGCGGGCGCCGCTTCGACGTGTGACCACTTCCGGGCTGGCGGCCCTGCTCCTATTGGCCGGTATCACGATCGTGCTCCAGACAGCCTCGGCTGTGGACGTTACGCTCACGAATACCCAGAACAACATCCAGACGTCGGATACGGTTACAATTACGATGACCGTGGCGTTGGACACGGATGAAATTATCCCAATCAGCATGATGAGGCTCATCATTGAAGGTCCCAGTCCTCCGGCTCCCGTTAAGAAGGACTACAAGTGGGCAGTAAACGGGGATCTTTTCACGCTGGACACGGCTTGCGCGCTCACCGTCACGCTGGCAAACACGGGCCTCGGTGCGGTCTCCGGCTATGGTTACCGAACCTCGGGCAACTTCTTGGGCCGACATACCGGTTATGGGTATGATTCGAATGCCGGCCACGGCGCGCCCGGTTACGCGTCGGGAGAGAACTTCAACAGCGGGGCCTCCTCGACAGATGTTCCCGAAGGAGGCGATGTGTTCTTCGGGTACACGGAACCATCGGAAATCATGGCTTACGGCTACGATACGCATGGTACGTTTACTTATACGGTCACTTTTCTGGCATCCTGCCTTGGTGCGGGCGATTTCCGGTTCACCGGCATCGTGAAGACGGACTACTTTGACTTCGAATCCTTGGCCTTGGACCTCACCGTGGGAGGCGCCGGCGGTAGCGGCGGTGGCGGCGGTGGCGGCGGAAACACTGGTTCCGGCCAAACCCAAACCCTGACCGCAAACTCCATCACGCCGCCTACGGGCGCCACGGCCGCGTGGAACGTCAACATCGGAACGGCCAGCGCGGGAAACATCATCGTCATCAACACCGGCGATGCGAACTTCCCGACGATTGAGTTCACGGCGGCGATCGCGCTTTCCAACGTCGTGGTCACCATCGTGAAATGGCCCGATACGGCGCAAGCCACCCAGCTCGGCGTGGATTCGCTGCAGCCCAGCGGCATCGATGTGTCGAGCTTCCTGTCGATTACTATCGGCACGTCTGGCGCCACAAGCAGCGTCAAGATCACGGTGAAGCTGAACGCCACCGATGTCACCGCGGACGCGGACCAGGCGGTCCTGCTCCGGTTCGTGAACGCCAAGTGGAACCCGGAGAGCCGCATCACGTTGACGCTTTCGGGCGGCGTCTACACGGCCACCGTCACGTCGCCCTGCTGCTCGGTCTTCGCGGTCGGCTTCGATACGGAGTCGCCCAAGATTGACTGGACGGCCCCCGGTGGCGCCCAGACCGGGACCATTCAGCTTCAGCCCACCGCCACGGACAACCTACAGGTCAACAAGGTCGAGATGTACGTCGACGGCACGCTCAAGGACACGAAGACGACGTCGCCGTACCAGTTCAGCCTCGACACCTCGAAGCTGACGAACGGCGCCCACCCGGTCCGGTTCGTGGCGTACGACTTCGTGGAAAACACGGCCGAAAAATCGGGAGACATCACGGTCCAGGGCGGCCAGGAGCCCACGACGTCGCCTCCGCCCAGCGAGGAAGAGGAAGGCAAGAAGGCGACGAACACGCTGATGATTGTCATCATCGTGCTCATCGTCGTCGCCCTCATTGTAGCCGCGTTCGTCCTGGCCGGCCGCAAACCCCCTGGAAAGGGCCCCGCGAAGCCCCCCGCGAAGAAGTGAGCGGGCGCCGCGAGGGTTGGAATCTCGGCTAAGGGTAACCTAGCGGAGCTTGGCCTCGGCTAGGGCCTGGAGGGCGGTGGTCCGGCCCTCCTCCAGGAGGCTCTTGGCGGCGGCGGGCGTCCAAGCTTCCGCCGTGAGGCGTACAATCGGTTCGGTTCCGCTGGGTCGCACGAGGAACCAGCCGGCTTCCCGATCCACACGGAGTCCGTCAATGCGGCTCATCGTCGCGCCGTCCACGGATGGGGCGCCGTCCAAGGCTGCCCGGTACCGGTCCACGTCGACGGCTCCCAAGGGGAGCTTCTGGTTCAGCCGATGCGTGGCGCGTAGCCGTCGCTTGGCCTCCTCGACGAGTCCTTCGCGGGCGGCGCGCAGGAAGAGGAGGGCCGCGAGCGGGCCGTCCGGCGCGTAATCGAACGCAGGGACCACGTAGGTGCCGCTCGTCTCGCCGCCCAGGTCCCCGTATTTCTCACGAAGCGTCGCGCTCAACGCGGCGTCTCCGACGCGACAAAGGGTCCAGGAAGCGTCAGGAAGGGCGTCCTGCAGCGCCAGCGACGCGTCGATGGGTACCACCATGTGTCTGGCGCTCCGCAGCAAGGCCAACGCGACGAGAACTCGCTCCGGTGGAACGACTTCTCCAAGCGGGTCGACGGGCACCATGCGGTCCGCGTCCCCGTCGTGCGCGATGCCCCAAGCGTTCGTTTCCCGGCAGGCCGCCCGAAGCGTCATGAGGTTCTCGGGAGAGGGTTCGCTGGGTCGGTTGCTGAAACGGCCGTCCGGCTCAATGAAGATCCCCGTTACGTGGAGCCCGGCGTCTGCAAGGAGGCGTGGTGCAAGAAGGCAGCCTGCGCCGCCGCCGCAGTCGAGGACGACGTGGCCCGTGAGGGAACCGGCGAACCGCAGCAGGGCGTCCCGGTGCCGGTCCGTGACGTGGGGATCCGTTCCAGCGCGCCCGATGCGGTCCCATCGTGCCAATCTGGTTGGCTTGTCGAGGGCCGCCTCGAGGCCGGCAGACTGTGCCTCCGACCAGGCGGACCCGTCCCTGTTCCAAAACTTGAATCCGTTGTCGGGCGGCGGGTTGTGGGAGGCGGTAACGGTCACGCCCACGTCGTGGTCGCGCGCGCCGTGGGCGACGGACGGCGTGGCGGCGGGGCCGCATTCGGTGACCGTGGCGCCGACGGCAAGGGCACCCCCCTTGAAGGCCTGCGACAAGAGGGGGGAGGTGAGGCGGACGTCGTGCCCCAGGAGGATCCGGGGAGCCGTCTCTCCGGTCGCCCGACCTAACGCCATCGCTAGGCCCGCGTCGATCTTCTCCGGATACGGGCCGCGGATTCCGGACGACCCGAACCACTTCAAGCGGCGCTCGAACCCGGCGGTTCGTTATAGCGCGTCCGGCACATTGGCCGACCGAACAGACGGACGCGTCCACTGGAAACAGGGGGCGCCTCGGCTGCGTCTTTGCATATAAACTCAGGGCCGATTTTTCTGAAGGATATTCTAGACTCTTCGCAAGTCTTTAATATCGGACCTTACATACAGCGGAATGCCGACCAAAGGCTTATAAACCTTCTCGCAGGAGCGTACCATCCCTACGGTTCTTGCGCGAGGGACGAATACACCTAGGAGAGACTTAGATGGTGAAGAAAGAAAAGGAACAGGTCGAGGAGATCACCACCTGCCCCGAATGCGGCAGCACGCAGCTCAAGAACGACCCCGAGCGCGGCGAGCTGGTTTGCGACACGTGTGGCCTCGTCCTTGACGACACGTTCATCGACCAAGGCCCCGAATGGCGCGCCTTCGACTCGGAACAGCGCGAGAAGCGCGCCCGCGTCGGCGCGCCCATGACGTACACGATCCACGACAAGGGTCTCTCCACCATGATCGGGTGGAAGAACAAGGACTCCTACGGCAAGTCCATCCCCACCCGTAACCGGGCCCAGTTGTACCGGTTGCGCAAATGGCAACGCCGCATCCGTGTCAGCAACGCGACCGAGCGGAACCTCGCCTTCGCCCTGTCCGAACTGGACCGGATGGCGTCCGGCATGGGTCTGCCGCGCAACGTCCGCGAGACGGCGGCCATGATCTACCGCCGCGCGGTCACGAAGAACCTCATCCGCGGCCGCTCCATCGAGGGCGTCGCGGCCGCGAGCCTCTACGCGGCGTGCCGCCAGTGCGACGTGCCCCGGACGCTCGACGAGATCGCGGACGCGAGCCGCGTGAGCCGTAAGGAGATCGGCCGCACGTACCGGTTCATCGCGCGGGAACTCCAGCTCAAGCTTATGCCCACGAGTCCGGCGGACTACATCCCCCGGTTCTGCAGCGAGCTCAAGCTCTCCGGCGACGTCCAGGCCAAGACGATCGAGATCCTCAAGCAGGCCGCCGACAAGGAGCTCACGTCCGGCCGAGGCCCCACGGGCGTCGCCGCCGCCGCGATCTACATCGCCAGCATCCTCAGCGGCGAACGCCGCACCCAGCGCGAGGTCGCCGAGGTCGCCGGCGTGACCGAGGTCACGATCCGAAACCGGTACAAGGAGCTCGCCGAGAGGCTCGACATTGACATCGTGCTTTGACCCACGGGGTCTTGGCATGCGTGGTCGTCCGATGGCGTATCCCGATTGTCCGGTTCAAGGCCGCCGCCCATGGCCCAACCGCCGTGTGGCCTTGGCTAGGGGGGGTGTGCCTTCGCACCGGCCGGCCGACGCGGAGACCACGGGCACTTGGGTCGCCCCTCGCTCGCCTCAGCGGCCCATCGATGAAACGGACCCTTGCAACCCAGCTGGAGGGGTCCAGAATTCCACGCGAGCCGGTTTCTTTTGCGGTCCGCTGCCCAGGGGGGGTGCATGACACGCACGTACTCGTGACCGGAGGGGCCGGCTTCATCGGGTCGCACCTTTGTGAGGCGCTTCGATCCCGCGGGCATACGGTTTCCGCCCTCGACGACCTCTCGACCGGTCGGTCGCGCAACCTGGCGCGCCTTGAGGGGGATGAGGGATTCGAGCTTGTCCGCGGCCAGATTGAGGATGAATTCCTTGTGAAAGACCTGGTCAAGGAGGCCCGGCTCGTTTATCACCTGGCGGCCGTCGTGGGTGTGCAAGAGGTAATCCGGGACCCGCTCCGCGTCGTCGACGTAAACGTGGAAGGGACGCGAAACGTTTTGGAGGCAGCGCGCCCGAGGCGACCGCGGGTGGTTGTTGCGTCCACCAGCGAAGTGTACGGAAAGGGGACCAGCCAGACGTTCGGGGAAGGCGACGCGAGCGTCATTGGACCCACAACGAGGGGTCGATGGAGCTACGCCGCGACCAAGCTTGTGGATGAGTTCCTCGGCCTGGCCTACCATCGGCAACACGGCGTCCCGCTGGTGATTCCCCGCCTGTTCAACACAGCGGGCCCCCGTCAAACGGGCGCCTACGGGATGGTGATTCCTCGCCTCGTCGAGCAGGCCCTGAAGGGCGTCGCCCTCACGGTGCACGGGGACGGAGGGCAGACCCGCTGCTTCTTGGACGTCGACGACGCCGTCCGCGCGCTTCTGCTGTTAGGGGAGCACCCCCGGGCGCCCGGAGAGGTGTTCAATGTAGGCTCCACGGAGGAAATCTCCATCCTGGATCTAGCGCGCAGGATTGCGACGCTGGTGGATGGCCATCCGCCCGCCGCCGGCCGGGTCCGGCTGGTCCCATACGATGAGGCCTTTGAGCCAGGTTTTGAAGACATGCGACGTCGAGTCCCGGACATCGCGAAGATCCAATCGCAAATCGGATGGTCTCCGTCGCGGCCGCTGGACGCCATCCTCGAGCGCGTCATAGCAGACCATCGCGCTTCAGTCCCGGTGTTAGGCCTCTGGTCGCCTGCTCGGTAGGTACGAACCAGCCCGGGATTAGCCCTCCACCCGGGTTCCCGGTTCTGTGGGAGAACCCGGAGGGCCAGCCATACGTGGATCCGGGGGGAGACCCGTACGATTGCTGATTGGCAAAACATGACCGCGCCCCTCGTTTCCGACGTCCACGGCCGCTGGAGGATCTCCCGGCCACCGCGACGGCCGAACTAACCACCCGCAGATTGATCGTGTGACACTCGTGCCGGAGTCGCCCAAGGAG
>CAYVGY010000125.1:0-8613 GCA_964451065.1 uncultured Halobacteriales archaeon | reverse complement strand
CCAGTACGCGCATGGAAACCACCAGGTTACGCCTCCTCCTCGCTTATGAGGCTTGCTGTCTTCGGACTATCGACGCTACTCGAAGGAAACGGGGCCGGCGGAACCTTTTTCCTACCGGCGGGGGTGCTGGCGGACGATGTTCGCCCCGAAGCTCTTGGCGGGATTGCTGACCTTCCTTCTCGTGGCGGCGGGATGTCTTACGGACGAGTCCGACGGGACCGACGGGGCCGACAACGAGTCCGACGGCCCCACGGGCGACTATGCCCTGGACTGTTCGGTGGGTCCTGGCGAGGGAGGCGACTGGTGGAGGCAGGCCTGCATCGCGTTCGCCTCTCCCAATCCGTCGCCGGCCAAGGCCGAGGTCGACATCGCCGTCAACCCCCTCGACCCCTTGAACGTCGTGGTGGCGTCCAAGGACAAGGATCCAGAAGCCAGCAACGACTGTGTCTGGTCGGTGGCGCAGGTGACCAAGGATGGCGGCAAGAACTGGACGACGGTCTACGTCGGAGGCGACAAGAACCACCGCGTCCCCGAGACGAAGGGCTACGAGTGCGTCACGGACCCCATCATGGTCTTCGACTCCGAGGGGACGTTCTACTACGCGCTCCAAATCTACGACCACTCGCCGCCCGGCAACGTCGGCCTGGAGTGCCCCGTCCCGCCGCCCGAGGTGGGGTGCCCGGCGGCCCCGGACACGGGGTCGGCCTTCATCCTGGCGCGGTCGCGCGACGGGGGCCTTACGTACGACAAGTACGCCCTGCAAGCCGAAGGCGCGGGGGACCTCCTATTTCATGACTATCCTCGGATGATCGTGAGCCCGGCGACCGGGTCCGTCCACACCATCTGGAACGCCTACATCGGGACCGGGCCGGCCGCCAACGTGCGGCCCGTCGTGTCGTCCACGCGCGACGGCGGGGACACCGTGGACCCGCCCCTCTACCTCCACCCGGCGGACCCCCAGGGGGCGCTCGCGTTCTTCAGCGGGTTCGCGGCGACCAAGGAGGGCACCATCTACGTGACGATGCAGAAGAACGAGGACTCCGACGCCGGCGACCGGACGACGGCGTGGATTTGGAAGAGCACGGACGACGCCAAGAGTTTCCAAGAGGTCGGCGCCGCGTTCCAGATCCGGCCCACGCCGCGCCAACACGGCAACCATAGTTTCCGCACGCCCTCGTTCGTGGAGATGGCGATTGACGCGTCCGAGGGAAACCATTCCGGCCGAATCTACACGTTCTGGACCGACAACCGCTTCGACCGTTCCGACGTCCTGTCGTCGCACAGCGACGACGGAGGAGTCTCCTGGTCGGAGCCGGTCCAGGTGGCGACGCAGCAGGCGGGCGGCCAGTATTTCGTGCGGCCGCGCGTCGGGCCCGATGGCACCGTGCATGTGCTCTTTGCGACGCAAGCCTATTCGGGGACCGAGTTCTTGGATCAGGTCCACGCGTGGAGCCGTGACGGCGGCCAAACGTGGGAGAACCACCGGCTCACGACGGTGAGCTTCGACGGCGACTTAGGCCTCCACCAGAACGATTTCCCGTTCATCGGCGACTACAACGGCCTCGTGGTGGGGCCTGAAGGCACGGTCCACGCGGCGTGGGGCGACACGTCCACAGGACGGGCGGAGATTGCGTACGCGCGCATCGTGCCTTCGTCCTAGCGTCTTCGCAGAGGCTGCCGGGGCGGGGTTACTGGGCCATTTCGGGCACACGGGTCATGATGTATTGGAAATCAGCTTCGCTGATGTAGGTTCCCGCGACCACGGGGTGGTAGAAGGCGAAGGTCCCGGCGGCGGCCGCGAGGGCGAGTATTGCGAGGAGTCGGGGCGCCCCGCCGCGCGTCCATAGGTAGCCCACGTAGCCGGCCAGGACGAGGCTAAGGTACGGCGCGGCCGAGACGAAGTAGGTGATCAACGTTTGGCGCTTGGCCGCGAAGAAGGGGAAGTACGCGCTGGCGAAAATGAGCGAGGCCAACAAGAGCGCGTTGTCTCGACGCACCTGGAATGGTCGGGCCATCCATTGCCAGAACGCGTGGAGTCCAAGCCGCGGGCGGCGTTGGATGAACTGGAAGCTGGAGACGAACCACGTGTAGATGGCGGCGACGGCGCCGAACCACCAGAGGAAGGGGTTTCCGAGCGCGTAGATGTGCGCGACACTGGTGACGGCATCCTTCGTGTCCACGAAGAGAAGGATCGGTTGGCGCAGGACGATCCATGTTTCGGGCCTGCTCCATTGCGGGTGGATGGGCACGTCGGCCTTGTAGAGCCATTTGAAGCCGTCGTCGTGGACGAGGATGAAGGTGTCGACGGCGAAGAAGAACCCCCCCGATTTCGTCCACGCGATCCAGTAGGGGAGGTAGATGAGGAGGTACGTGACGAAGGGCACGATAGCAGCGAAGATGAGGCCGTCGCGGATCCGCATCCACCGGCTGGTGTGCCGCGACCAGAGGTAGGCGAGGAGGAAGAAGGCCGGCAGGAGGAAGACGGAGGAATACTTGCTGCCGACCGCGACGCCGAAGAGCGCGCTTCCGACCCAAGGGTGCCAGCGTCGGGGTCCGAGGAACACGCCGAGAGCGAGGATGCCGAAGGCGGCGCCGAAGATGTCGAGCAGGGCGGTCCGGCTCATCATGAAGTAGAGGTTGTCCATGAGGAGGAAGAAGGCGGCGCAGACGCCGACGGCGACGCTGCGGAAGAGGCGCAGGCCGAGCCAATACATGCCGACGATGCCGAGGCTGCCGGCAAGGACGGGGCCAAACCTCCAGGCCTCGGAAGCGCGGGCGCACTCCTCGTTCACCTTGGGGTGGCAGAGCCCCTCGGCCTTCCCGTTGGGCCCCTCTTGGCCATAGATCTTGGGCCAGTCGTGGTCGTCCAGCGGTTCACCGTAGAGCCGATACCCCAGCGCGATGAGGTATTTCCCCACCGGGGGGTGTTCTGCGTTGAAGGGCTTCTGCTCCGGCGAGTTCGGGTCCACGAAGGTCCCGTCGGCGTACTGGACGGCCACGCGTTCGTAGTGGGTCTCGTCCCAGTCGACGATGGCAGGGTGTTGGACGTCGTAGTGGAAGAAAGTGAACGCGGCCGCAAAGATCAGAAGGGGAAACAGGGCGCGCGCATGCCATGGCAGGCCCCGCTCGTAGGGGACCTCCGCCGGAAGGGGGGCTGGCGCCGGCCGCCGCGTGGCGACGCCGCTCCACGTAAGCAGGAGGGCACCCGCCAGGGATAGATCCAGGCCAAGGCCGAGGAAGCCCAGGTGCCCCAGGACGCCGGACTTGGGTTCGGCATCCAAATGGAAGGCGAAGTAGTTCGCGACGACCCAACCGGTGACAAGGACTAGGACCCCGCCCAGGGCGAGACTGAGGTGGCGGCGCAGGCGTTCGTTGGCTGGCCCGCGGAGGACGCCGAGGAGCACGAGCGTGAGGGCGGCGAGTCCGCCTGCCGCCCACGCTTGGCTCGTCGGGTGGGGAACCCATCCCTGGGATGCGTACCAGGGGAGGAGAGTGCCGAGGACGGCCAATCCACCGCCCAAGAAACCGGCCTTGTCGTCCCACGTGTACGATGGTCCGTCCGCGGGCGGCGCCGGCCGGGCCGGTGGGGGTTCGGCAGGTGCGTCCTCGGCCATTCGGAACGAGCCCGTCGGGATAGAGGCGTGGGTTTCTAAGCCGGTCGGTTCGAGGGCGTCGGTCACTTGGACATCCACGGGAGCAGGTTCCAGAGGAAGTCAAAGTAGAGTTTGGGCACGTCTGCCGCGGTGGCGATGGGCCACCAGAGAGAGAACCAGGCGGCGACCAAGGCGAGGTAGGCCACGACGGCGTAGCGCCAGCGGCGGCCGCGCCGCCAGGCGTAGGGGAGGAGGCCGGCCATGAGGATGCTGAGGTAGGGGACGTTGAGGGTGAGGTAGTAGTTGAGTTGGGTGCGTGTCAGGAGGAACCAGGGCAGGTACGTGCCGAGGAAGAGGGCGATGGGGAACAGGAGCGCCGCCGGGGTGCCGGTCACGAGCCGGCGGTGGCGCAAGGTCCGGAGGGCTTCCCCGCGGGGCCAAAACCTCCCGGCGCGCCATCGGCGCCAGAGGATGACGGTAGGGATCGCGAGGACGGCCGCCGCCGCGGGCCACCAGATCAGGAGATTCCCGACGGCGTAGATGGTGGGTGGATGGCCGCAGCCGTCGCCGCACATGTACAGCGTGGGGATGAATTGGGGGATCCAGGACCACGGAGGGGAGGAGTAGTCGTGGTGGAACGTGAACCCGTAGTCGGTGGTGACGGCAGCGCCCTGGGTGAGGATGAACTGGCCGAGGGCGTATCCGATGCCGTCGATTCGGATCCAGCTGACGAAATAGGAATCATAGGTGAGGAAGTAAATGACGAGCGGAAGCCCGAGTCCCAGGAACGCCGTCGCGGCCGCGCGCCGTGCCGGTGTCCGCAAGGGCAGACGGAGGTAGAGGAAGAGGAGGAAGAAGGGGAGGACAAAAAGCGCTGGGAGTTTGGAGGCGACGGCGGCGCCCATGGCGAGCCCGGAGAGGATCCAGCTGAGGGGGCCGGCGCCGAGGGCGAGGGCGAGGGCCCATAGCGAGAAGGAGCTGGAAAAAATGTCGAGCATGGCGACCCGGGATTGGAGGTACCATAGGTTGTCGAAGAGGAGAAGCCCGGCGGCGAGGAACCCGGCGGGTACCGAGCGGAAAAGGCGGAGGGCGAGGAGGTAGGTCGCCGCGACGCCGCCCGCACCCAGGAGGAGGCTCGGGAAGCGCCAGGCGCGGGCTTCGGGGGCGCATTCGGGTTGCATGGTGGCGCATCCGGGCCAGTCGCGGCCGGCGGGGCAAGGGTCACTGGTGGTCTCGGCGGCGTCGCAGCCGTCGAAGTATTGGTTCCAGGTGAGGTCGAGTTGGCCGGCGTCGTGGAGTTGGAGAGAACGGGCGATGAGGTGTTTGGCGAGGGGGGGATGCTCGTAGTTGATCGGGACGTTTTCCAGTTCGAAGTGGGTCGTGTTCGCGTCGCGTAGGATTCGGTCGGCCGCGATTTCGCGGCTGAAGCGCACGTAGTGCTTTTCGTCGAGGGTGACGACTTGGGGGGGTTGTTCGAGATGGGTCCCGATGAAGAGGAGCGCGAAGAGGAAGATGGCGAGAGGGTAGCCGACTCGGCGGGCCAAGGGGAAACCAGCGTCGATAGGGGCGTAGGGACGGTGAGGGGCGACGGCGACGGGGATGAACGGGGCCGGCGGCGCCGGAGACGCCGCCACGTGTGTCCGCTTGGGGACGTCCTTCTTCCGTCGGGTGGGGGGGCGCCTATTGGCCGTGGGTTTCCCTCCGCCGGGCATAGGTCCATCGGAGGTTGCCGGCGTAGTTGAGCACGACGCCGGCCAGGATGGCGACGGGGGCGGCCAGGAGGTAGTGGACGTGGATGTGGATGAGGGGGTAGAAGATGGCGACGTAGGCGAGGAACGCCCAGAGGCTCACGATGTGGAACCGGATGAGGCGCATCGTGAACCGATGATGGGCTTGTCGTCGTTCGAAATGGAAGGTGACGCGGTCGTTCCAGCCGAAGTTCCATAGGATGGCGACTTCGCGGGCGACCATGCCGGCCGCCAGCGTGCCCAGAAGGAACTCTTCGCCGCCGCGCTCGGTCACCCAGAGGTTGTCCCATCCGGCGACGTCGATGAGGAGGGCCAGGGCGGCCAGGTGGATGAAGAGGCCCGAGGCGCCCACGAGGAGGAAGCTGAAGAGTCGGCGGTTTTCTCGGTCGTTCCAGGCGAGGCTGACGACGTGGAGCATGTAGTCGATCTGGGTCTTGATGCGGAGCTTGCTTTGGCCGCCGCGGCGGTTTTGGAACGCGTAGCCGACTTCCGTGACGCGCTCGAGGCGGCTGCGGGCGAGGATCTCGACGAGGATCTTGTAGCCGCGGGGTCGGAGCTCGTCGAGGGGGACGCGGTCGCGGCGCACGAGGAAGAATCCGCTCATGGGGTCGCGGACCTTGTTGCGTCGGACCACGGGGAGTCCGAGGACCGCGAGCGTCCGGGCGCCCCAGCTGATGACGCGGCGGGCGGCCGGGAAGCCCGTCTGGCTGCCGCCGGGCGCGTAGCGGCTGGCGACCACGCAGTCGGCGTCGCCCTCGAGGGCGGCGTCGAGCAACTGGGGGACCGTGCTGGGGGGGTGTTGGAAGTCGCTGTCCATCACCACGACGTAGGTGCCGCGGCTTTGGCGCATGCCTTCGATGACGGCCGTGGCGAGGCCCTTCTGGTTGGTGCGGAGGATTCCACGGATTCGCGCGTGCTTCCTTCCGTACTCCTGGACGCGGGCGTGCGTGCCGTCGGGGCTGTTGTCGTCGACGACGACGATTTCGTAGTCGCGTCCGGCCAGGTTGTGTTCGATTTCGGCCAGCAGGTCTTGGACGTGGCTGGCCTCGTTGAACGTGGGGACGACGACGCTAAGGAGAACCATCCGGCGGCGCGCGCAGACTCCTCGTTTCTATTTAACCTGCCGGGTTTTCGGGTCGGGATTCGTCGTGACGGAGCGTTGGTACCAGGAGAAGAAACGCGAAGGGTTCTATCGGCGCGCCAAACGCGAGGGGTACCGGGCCCGGTCCGCGTACAAGCTGTTGCAGATCCAAGAAAAGTTCAATCTGATCCGGGCGGGCGACGTCGTTGTGGATCTGGGCGCGTCGCCGGGGAGCTGGAGCCAGGTCGCCGTCGAACTGGTGGGCAAGCAGGGGCGCGTGTTCGGGATCGACTTGGCGCCCGTGCGGCCCGTGGAGGGGGCGACGTTTCTGCGCGGGGACCTCACGGACGAGGCGACGGCGGAGCGGCTCCGCGCCGAGATGACGCGGGCCGACGGGCGTCCGTTGGCCAACGCCGTCTTGAGTGACATGAGCCCAAACCTTTCCGGCAACTACGGCATGGATCAGGCGGAGAGCATCTTCCTGTCCACGGCGGCGTTGCGGTTTGCGGAGAAAGTCCTCGAGACGGGGGGGAATTTCCTGGTCAAGGTCTTCGAGGGCGCTGACTACAAGGAATTCTTCGAGGGCGTGAAGGCCCGGTTCGAGATGTTGAAGCCGTATCGGCCTGAGGCGACGCGGCGCCAGAGCAGCGAAGTGTACCTCGTGGCCAAGGGCTATCGCGGGGCGCCGCGGTAGCGCCCCGGGCGGTTCAACGGGTCGGCAACGTTTTCCGGATGGCCTCGGGTGGCGCGTCGGTTTTGATGCCGCGGGGCGTAAAATGGGTGCGCGCGGCGACGTGACCTTCGTTGCGGAGGGCGTCCACCAACCGATCGAGGCGCGGCGCGTCGGTCTTGGCGGCGCGTGTGAATTCGTCGATCGTGTAGTAGAGGGGTGGGGCCTCGGATTCTTCTCGGAGGAGCGCGAGCAGCTTGGTCGCATCGCGGGCCAGCTTGATGGTCGGTTTCGCGATGAGCCGGTCGATGAGGTCGGTGTCGGAAAGTGGGCCGGCCCAGAGCGGCCCTGCGTAGTCGCCCTGCGGAGGCGGCCGGGCTTCGAAGTGGCGGGCCAGGGTCCCGTCGATCCAGGCGTATGCGGAGTTGTTCGCGTCGCGGTTGGCTTGTTCGGCGCCGTCGCGGATGCGCGCGTAGACGCGGACGTAGTGTTCGGTGCTGTGGGAGAGCATCGGTTCGATGAAGCGGTCGCGTCGGCCGGCCGCCCTGGCCACGGCGCCCATGAGGATGCGGGTGGCGACCTCCCACATGATGGGCTGGTGGAGGGGTCGCGCATTGTATCGTCTCTGGCAGACCTCTGGGTAGACACCGCAGAGCGCGGGCTTGTCCGTGGCGGTCACGGCGAGGACGCCGCCGTCGAGGACGGCCCCCACGGCGACGTCCAAGAATGGCGCCGGGGTGCCGTAGGGGTCCACGTCGACCCAGTCGAAGCGGTTGTCCGCTAGGAGGGTCTCGAGGCGGCCCATGCGGAAGTCGCAGTTGCGGAGTTCGAGGCGGTCGGTGTTTCGTTTGGCCAAGGTGACGGCGTCCAGGTTCACGTCGTTGAGGAGGACGTGGGTGCCGGGGATTTCGTTGGCGAAGCGGATGCCGCGGGCTCCCAGGCTGCTCATCGCGTCGCAGACGCTTGCTTTTCCGGAGCCTTGGGAAATGAAACCGCCGAGGACGAGGACGCTGAGGTCGCGCGCCAACCGCATGGCGGGATTGTAGAACGGGAGCCCCTCCTTCGCCTTGGGGCCCTTCACGTGCGTGGATTTGGGTACCAGAAGGCGGGTCGTGCCCTCGACGACCTCTTCGAGGTTGGCGAGGTCCGAGAGCGTGGGCACAAGTGCGGTGAGGCGGGCGCTGCGTCAAAAGCTTGCCGAACGTTCAATAATAGAACGTGGTCGTGTCGAGTTTGTCGTTGAGGATCTTCTCGACCGTGTAGGGGAGAGGGTTCTTGTTGACGGCGGTGACCTCGAGGATGCGCACGTCGTCGCGGCGCCGGATGTCCTGCAGGAGCGGGTTGCGGCTCTTCTTGTGGAGCGTGAGGATGACGGGTTTGGGGTGGTCGAGGGCGTCGGTGACGGCGCGGCAGAAGGAGTCCGAGTGCATGGCCATTTTGCCGACCTCGTCGATGATGACGATGTCCACCGTGTCGTCGGAGAGGGAATTGCGGATGGCGGGCACGCCGATGCGTTCGAGT
>CAYVGY010000124.1:0-8720 GCA_964451065.1 uncultured Halobacteriales archaeon | reverse complement strand
TGCTAATGTCGGGGATTCTTTTGGCTGTGCTCGGTCTTTTCGGAGTCCTGGTCTTGCACCGCTACGTCGACTCCTTCGCTCCCGTCTCGCCCGACGAAGATTGGCAGGACTGGATGTTTTTGGCTGCGTATTCGACGTACGGCGCCCTAATGGTCCTGTGGGCGACGCACTATTTCGTCGTCGTCCGCGAGCTTCGACGTTGGCGCCACCGCCCGCCGATTCCGGACCTGGGACCGTGAGCCATGCTGGAAGGCCCGCCGCCCTCCACTCTCGAGCGGCCAGACCTCTATGTGCTCGCTCGTTTCCTCGACCGCCTGTGGCGACCCGACGGGTACCCGCCAGTCGAATTTTCCCGAGCTAAGCTTCAGATGGCTGTCCGTCTGAATTACGACCTGTTTCGAAGGTATCTGGGTTTTTTGGTCGAGCGCGGCTTCGTCGAGGTCGGGCCCAACGAGCGAGGAGACGAGGTGGTCCGTCTGAGCCAGGACGGTCGGGAAGCGCACGCCCGACTGGTTGGGTGGATCCGGGATGCGATCGGAACCGACCGGCTCTGAGCCCGGGACCCGTGCGCTGGGCGTCGACCTCTTGCGTAGCATTTAATACCTGGGCCCGCCACGCGCTCGATGGTGCGGGTGATGCCCTACCAATTCCTTCAGCGTCCGACCCGTCGGTCGGGCGCTCCCGCGAAGCCGGTCTGACGAACGCAAGCGACCGCAGGGGGGACGCACCGCGCCCGCACGTGCGCCACCTTTTCCGCCGCTTCCTTGGACACGCTGCGTTCCTCCATCGACCGGCTCGACGGCGCCATCGCTGACCTTCTCCTGAGAAGAGGACGCCTCGCGCAGCGCATCGCACTCGTCAAGCTCCTCTCCGCCCTCCCGCGACGCGACCCGACCCGCGAGGCGGACGTGCGACGCCGCTACGAGCGACGGCTGGCCCCGCATGGCTGGACGCCGCGAAGCCTTGACGCCTGGATTTCCACCTTGATCTCGGTGAGCCGCGACCTCCAGGGAACCGTCCGCGTGGCGATCCAGGGCGGCCGGGGGAGTTGGAGCGAGGAATCCTTGACCGAAGCCCTTCCCGGCGTGGAGGCGCTCACGTGCGACACGTTCGGCGAGGCGTGGGCGGCCGCACGCGATGGCCGCGCCGCCGCCGCGTGGCTCCCGGTCCACAACTCGACGATCGGGACTCTGGGCGAGGTGGCTGAGCTCGTAGCCGGCGCCGATGCTTGGCTCGAGTCCACCATTGCGATCGACCATGCGCTCGTGGCTCCAGAAACGGTCGACCTCGAAGACATCCGAACCGTTCTGGCGCACCCCCGCGCACTCGAGCAGTGCCGCGCGACTCTGGCCCGCCTGGTCCCCGGCGCGGAACTCCGGCCGACGCCAGACGGCGCCCACTCGCTAGACCGACTCAACCGTGCGGAGGGCTCGGCGGTCGTCGGCAGCCCGCGCCTTGCCCACCATCCAGGCCTCCGCGTGCTGGCTCACCCGGTCAACGACACGCTCGACAACGCTACTATGTTCCGCCTCCTCGTCCCACGCGAGGTGTACTGAGCGCCGGACCCCGCGCGGCCACTTTCGGCCACCCCTTCGAAACCGTCATGAGGCGAGAAGACGTTGAGCATGCGAGGGTGCATTCTGTCCGCGGTCTACGAGCGCGAGTTCCGAGGAATCGTGAGCGGTGACGCCGACGTTCTGGCGTCCGTAAGCAAGTCCCTATCGGCCGAGGAAAAGACGGGGTACGACACCGCGTTGCGCCATCCCTTCCTCGTTGTCCGCGCAGCCGGAAGCCTCGGCGCCGATCTGGTTGCCCTGCGCCACGATGTGAGCTTCCTCGTCGAGGTCAAGTCGAGCAAGGAGGACCGCCTCTACTTCAGCGATTCGACCCGCCTCGTCGAACAGATCGACGAAATCCGACGCCAATGCGAACGCAGCGGCGTCCTTCCCCTCTACGCCTTCCGCCTCAAGAAATTCCGCGGAGACGCGTGGCGCCTCTTCACGTTGCCCCGCATGGATCTCTCAGGACCGGCGGCGCGCCTCGGTGACCGCCTACCCAAGATCGAACGGACCGCCAAGGGCAACGACCTACTCGTCTGGGCCAACGGCCTCCCGTTGCACCGGTTCCTGGCGGACCTCGTGCCGGCCCCTAGACCTCAAGTGTCCGTTGCCACCGCGCAGCGATGAGGTCCCGCGACGTCGCCCACTCCGTCCTCGCCTCGTCGGGGAGTCGACCGAACCGTTCCAGGTGTTCTCGCAAGAACGCAATCGTGGTCGCGTCGTGCGCGTACCCCGAACCGAGCGGTAGGCCGACGTCGGGTTCCAGTCGCGCCGCAATCTCCGAGATGCGGCGGTCCCGTTCGACCTTCGCGATGATCGACGCGGCCGAGACGAGCGGATACTTCGTGTCCGCCTTGTGCTCGCTCACGACACGCGGCGCCGCGGCCCGCCCCAAATGTTGGAGGAAATTCCGGCCGAACCGCGCCGCGTCCACATCGCACGCATCCAGGAAGTAGATGTCGGCCACGAGGCGGGAAGCGAGCTGGGCGAAGGCCTCCACTTCGACGTCGTTCAGAGAGCGGCGCTTCATCGAGGCGTCCAATTGGGCCGGTTCGAGCGCTAGCCACTCTACGTGGTCCGCCTTGGCGCGAATGGCTTCGGCAAGCTCTTCGCGTCGCGTCGGTGTCAGAGTCTTCGAGTCCCGGACTCCGAGGCGCGCGATCTTGGCCGAGCTCTTGGCCGCCACGAGGCCAATCACCAAAGGCCCGACGACGGGCCCACGCCCTGCTTCGTCGAGTCCGGCTTGCACATAGCCCCCACCCGTGGCGCCCGACAAAGAAGTTGCGTGCCCTCTTCCGGTGGAGTCGCAGAGCTTGGTTCGGTAGCGCTTATTTACCCACGGGGAGTGGAGCGGCCGAGGTCCATGCTGCGCCGGTCTTCGGTGGACCAGGCATTGGCATTCGCGGCCACGTTCATCGCCACGGCGTTGGGCGGGTGCACAGAACCCGCCGGCGATACTGGCCGAGTGAGTGTGGCCGTGACGGCAACGCCGGTGGACGATTTTGCCGCAGTGGTGCTTAGCGTCTCGTTTGTGGAGGTCCATCGGGTCGGAACCGCGGCCGACGATTGGGCGCGCGTCAGCAGGGACCTGGCCGTCGTCGACCTCAATGCGTACATCGAAGGCGTCCGCTCGTCAATGGGAAGCACATCGGTGGCGACAGGTTCGTACGACGCGCTCCGCCTGACGATCGATCGCGCGCACGGCGTCTGGCCGAATGCGACCGAGGAGGAGTTCGCGGTCCAAGACCGGCAACTCGTAATCGGGGAAAGGTGGGAGGTGGTGCAGGAAGGGACGACGGCCCTGACGGTCCACTTCGACGTCCCCGCGTCCGTCATCGAAGTCTCCGGCGCCTATGAATTCCGGCCGGCGGTGTCGATGATCTTGGAGGGTGGCGGCGAGACGCGGACGGTCGGCGGGCCCAGAATACGCTAGAACGGACCTTTCCGACCATGGGGCCTTGTTAGTTACGCCGCGCGCGAGAGGCGGATGTCGACCTCTCGCTCCACGAAGGCCCATTCCGGAGTCTCCCGCAGCCGTCGCACGAGTTCTTCGAAGGCCGGCGCATCTTGCGGGGCGTACTCGAACCACGTCAGGAAATCGAACGGC
Organism: uncultured Halobacteriales archaeon; assembly: GCA_964451065.1. Classification (GTDB taxonomy): domain Archaea; phylum Thermoplasmatota; class E2; order JACPAO01; family JACPAO01; genus CAYVGY01. The sequence goes on along the minus strand of CAYVGY010000124.1, from coordinate 5,054 downwards.
TCATCCAGCTCGCGACAATGATAGAGTTGACGCGCGATGGCCGGGAGGTATTCCGAGCCGGTGGCCAGGTGGTGCGAGCGCTCCTCGAAAATCTCGCGGCGACGTGGCCGGCTCAACGTCCACCATTCGTCCGATTTCTTGATGGGGATGAGGGCGGCCCGCTTCGCCCCTCGACGACCAAGGGGTGGCTGCACGGCCTCCAGCCGGGACTGCTCATCGGCATTCGTGTATTGGGGGGGTTGAACGATGCCCTTCAACACCCAGCCGGAGCCGGGCCGTGGATCACGGGACGGTCCCTGGAGCACGGCCACGCGTTCGGCGGCCGGGAGCGCCGATCCCTTGACGGCGGCAATCCTGTCGACACTCCACGACCCGTTCCGACCTCCGATGAAGAGGGTAGGCAGGTCTGCGAGGGGGGCCGAGGCGACCAAGGTGTGTCGTACCTTGCAGGGTCGGCCACCTATCTAGGTTTTTAGAGGAAGGTCCGCGGGGGAATTGCGAAAGGTATGCTACGCGGCGCCTTCGGGCGCGGGAGGACGCCATCCATGTCGCTCGAGCAGCCGCCCGGCCGCGGTCACGACCCGCACGAACACATGGGTGGAAAGAAGGGTGGACGCGACGCCGAAGAGGAGGCCCGGGATGGCGAGGTCGCCCAGGCCTTGGAAGCCGTCGCGCAGTTCATAGGCCAAGTCGCCGACGGCGGCGGGGAGGAACGCCCAACCGAGCCAGAACATGGGCCCCTGGAGGGGCGCGAGTCGGCGGCGGACGTGCTCGTGGATTCGCAAGAAAAGGCGTTCGTCGGGCGTCGGCATGACCGGTGCACGCCGGCGCTGCGCCTAGAAGGTTGCGGTGCGTCCGCGGCCGATTGGGGACTCTGTCGTCAGCCGCCGCGCCCACGCGGGGCTGCGCCCGTAACGAAAATGCTCGCCGAGCACGGCGCCGAAGGTCCGCAGGATGTACTCCTCGTGGCGCGCGGCGAAAGCTCCGCCCTCCGGTGTGGCGCGGATCTCCCATGACGTCGCCTCTTGCGAGAGGCGAACGAGTCCTTCCCGTTGAAGATCGCCGAGGACCCGCGTAATCATGTAGTGATTGGCGCGCGTCTCCCAGGCCAATTCCCGCTTCGTCGCGGGCTGACCCTCGCGCGCCAGGAGCGCCAGCAGCACGAGGAACCGATAAGCTTCGGCGGGAAGCCACTTGCGGCGCTCGGGGCTCATTCGTCGAGCTCCTCCGGCACGAGGGGCGGGACCAGGTAGGTCGCGTCGGACTCTCGGATGGCCACGTGGACGCGCGCCGCCGGGTCATTTCGCTCTTCCAGCCAACGGTAGACGTCGTCGGGGAGCGTCCAGAGCGGCTGCGTCTGCGGCGCGTTCACGACCAGGACTCCCACGCGAGCGTTTGCGGCCCGGACTTCGGAAGCGAGATCCTCCAAGTCGGCGACGCGAACGGGTCCGTTCGTTTCCCGTCGCAGCGCGCCAGGCGCCTCCTCATCTGTCGTGGGTCCGAGCCGGGCCCGCCGCCGGGCGTCGATCATGGCGGCAAGGGCGGCGCTGAAGGCGGTGAGGGCGAGGGCCGTGGAGATTCCGGCCGCCGCCAGCGGAAGAAATAGGTTCTTGTCGCCGGGCCCCAGGTATTCGTGTCGGATGGCGGCCAGCGGCACCGTCACGGCAGCCGCGAGCGCCGCCAAGGAAGCGGCCAATCCGAGATCTTGGACCCGTCTTTGCGTGGCCCGTCCGACGACCAAGAAGGCCACCGCCAGACCGGCTGCTCCGAGGCCAATCCATGAACGGACGGCGAGGCCGGGGTATGCGCTCGCGCTCAGGGCATGGCCAGCGACGCCGACGAGGAGCGCTGCATTCGTCAGGCCGAACGCCAGTCGATTCGCGGGCGAGGCCGGACGACCCGCGTATTCGCCGGGGTTCATGGCGTCGATGGCAACGTGACGCTCCCTGCGGACGCGGTCGCGGCCATGTCCGGCCAGCCAGAGGAGCGACGCCAGGCTGGCCGCCAAGACGGGCAGGTGCGCGACTTCGAAGCGGGTGAGGAAGTCGATGGAGAACGCCGAGACCGCGATGAAGCCGCCGAAAAGCAGGAGGCCGACCGAGGCTAGCACCGTTCGGTGCGACGCGTCCCACCTGAGCCAACGCGCCTGAAGCGCGGCCAGCGGGAGGCCGACGGCCACGGGGAGGCCGATGGCGAAATAGTTGGCGAAGGCGGCTTCGCCCGGGGTGAATTGAAAGAGGAGACCGGCCGCGATGGCCACCGGGGCGGCGGCGATTCCTCCGAGCATGGGCCGGCGCGGGTAGGCGGCGGCTCCGAGAAGTACGGTCCCGGCTGCTGCGAGGGTCCAGCACGCGAGGCGCGAATAGTACAGGACGACGAGGCCCAGTTCGACGAGGGCGAACCCCAACAGGATTTGCCATACGAGCAAGCGCGCCGCGTTGTCGCTTGCGCGGCGGATGAGGATGGGGAGGGCCAGGAGGGTGGTGCCCACGAGGAGCGCGTACGTCGGGGGCGGAAGGTCCACGTCGAAGGACCCAGACTGCTCGTATTTGAAGCCCCGCCTCCAAGTTGGCGTAGCCGATTCATGGTGCGGAATCGTCTCTCGTCCCATCATGATGCGCGCTCCGTTTCTGTGGGTCACCATGATCGTCCTTGCTCTCGCGCCGACCTTGGTGGCGGCGGAGGCGCCCGTCACGCTGATCTCCGATGCCTCGAACGACGCCAGCCTTGGCGGCGTGCCGGCACCCACGGCCTTGGCCGCATGGGAACTGGAGGAAATCGTGCTCTTGGAGGAGTCCGCAGACGCCTTTGTCGTCATGATTGGGACGGCGGTGGTTCCTGAGGAGGCCCCGCCGGGCGAGTTCGGGTTGCATTTTCGCGTGGGGGCCTCGAGGTGGTTGGTCGGGTGGACGACGATCGTGTTCCCGGCGGTTCCACCCCTTTACCGGGGCGGATTCTATTGCCAGACCGACGAAGAACTGCGCCCCGACGTGTCGACCTGCTCTGGACTCGTTGGGGAAACCACCGGCGAGGGGTACCGCATCGTGGTGAACCGGTCGCTGGTTTCGGCGACGGAGGAAGGCGCGGTCCTCGACGAGCCGAGCGCGTATGCCGAAGTCTACAATTCAGACGGCATCGCGGTTCGGATCGACACGGCGACGGGGGACGCAACCTACACGTTCACGACGGGAATTCCAAACGGGACGCTCCCCGTGGGCGAGCCTTCCGGGCCGGCGCCCTCGGCGCCGTCGCCTGATGATGCCCTCGCGCAGGTGGAAGAGGAATCTGTGGAGGCCGGCGGTTCGGCGCCCGGCTTCGGATGGATTCTCCTGCTCGTGGCAGCGGTCTTGGCAATCCGTCGACACTGATTGGCGGTCGCCGCGGGCCAAGAACCTACACGTAGCCTTGAGCCATCAGGAACCAGACCACGGCGGCTTGGACGAGAAGGACGCCGAAGAACCTGGCAAGGAAACTCGCCTTCCGGGTCTTGTGCCGGGCGAGAACCATCCCGACGGCGAGGCCGGGCGAGCCGCCCGCCAACGCGAGTCCGAGTAGCACCCGCTCTGGAATCCGTCGGCCGCCACCCCGGGCCTTGATCTTGTCGACGACGGTCGCGCCCAGGGAAAGAAGGCTAACCGCGCCGATCCAGATGGCGCCAACTTGCCATCCTTCCACGCGCCGCGGATGTTCGAGGCGCGGATGAACGTTGGCGCCGGCGACGCAAACCCTGATATGGAGTGCCCCAAATGGGGTCCCGCGCATGGTCGTCGACCCGCTGGGCCTCACCATCTTCCTCATCGGCCTCGGCTTGCTCGTCCTCGAGCTCGCCAACCCGGGCTATTTCATCGGTGTGGCGGGCACGACGGGCGTCATCGTCGGCCTCGTCCAGATGGCCTGGACCGATTTCATCTACGGGTACGCGTTCAGCCCCATCGTCGTCGTCATCATTGCCGCCCTCTCCTGGTGGGGCAGCATCCAGTTCTACAAGCGTTTCGCGCCCCCCATCAAGCCGCCGGAGACGCTTTCGAGCGACGCCCTGCACGGTCAGGTCGGCAAGGTCGTGACCCGCGTCGAGCCGGACAGCCTCAAAGGCAAGGTCAAGATCGGCGGCATCGTGTGGAGCGCAACGAGCAGCACCGTCATCGAAGAGGGCACGGAGGCCATCGTGACGAAGGTCGACGGCGTCCATCTCATCCTAGAACCGAAGAACCCTTCCCCAAACCCGTAGGCGAACCCCATGGTTGACCCAGTCCTTGTCACGATTTCGATCATCCTGCTCTTCGTCATCATTCTCGTCGGCGTCAGCGGGATCCGCAGCACCCAGCCCTACGAGCAGGGCCCCCTCATCGTCCTGCGTCCGGCCGTGGTCATCCAGCAGCGCCTTCGGGCGAGACGCGACCACGTGCAGCGAGACCCGGACGCTCTGGCCTCTGCCTTCGATCCTCTCGGTCGGCACGCGCATCCCATTTTCGACTGGTCGAGCTCCGTCGAGGACCTCGCAACGGCCGAGGCGGTGGCGGACGCGGTCGGTCCAGCGGTCAGAGGCCTGCCCCCGACGGCGCGAGTCGCCCTCCTGCTGCGTGACGCAGAGCGGATGACCGAGGACGAGACGGCTCGGGCGCTCGGACTTCCGCGCGCCGAGGTGCGCTCCCATGTCCACCGCGCCCGGCTGTACGTTCGGGCCGAGCTCGCGAAGTTGTTCACCCGGCCGTGATCCACCGGATCGTCCGGCTCCACCCCTTCACGACTCGTGCGGCACGAAATCTGGCTGTCCTCTTCGGCGTCGTGTACTTCGCGCAAGTGCTCTGGACCCTGCCGGCACAGGCCCTCACGATGGTCCTGCGCGAACGGTTCGGATTGTCAGCAACCCAGGTAGCGACGTTCCGCACGCTCGGCCGGCTCCCGTGGCTGCTCAAGCCCGCATACGGGCTGCTCTCGGATCTCGTGCCGCTCTTCGGCAGGCGGCGGAAAAGCTATTTCTTGCTCACGTCGTTGCTCACGATGATTGCGGGGCTGTCCCTCGCGCTCCTCGACGAGCCATCGTACCGGACCTT
>CAYVGY010000123.1:7268-9092 GCA_964451065.1 uncultured Halobacteriales archaeon | reverse complement strand
CCGCGAACCCATTGTGTAACGCAGGCTTTTTGGCCGCGAAGGCACGATTCGGAGCACGATGCCCCCCGTCCGCGGGCGCACCCCGCCGCCCAGCCTCGTGGACTACGGCGTGATTGGCGACTTGAATTCGGCCGCCCTCGTGAGCCGGCACGGAAGCATCGACTGGCTCTGCTGGCCCCGACTCGATTCTCCCAGCGTTTTCGCCGCGCTCCTTGATGACAACGTCGGGGGACGCATGGCCGTCGCCCCGCGCGACCTCTACGAGTCCCATCAATCTTATGAAGAAAACACGAACATCCTGCGCACCGAGTTCATCACAAGCGCAGGCCGCGCAACGCTCACCGATTTCATGTCGACCTCCGAACTCGACCGGGACGAGTACGCCGACCAAGAAGTCCACCGCGCCCTCGAGGTGACGAGCGGCCGCATCGAGTTCGAAGCCGAGTTCATGCCGCGGTTCGCCTATGCGATGGCCACGACCCGCCTGCAAGCGCACGAACACGGAATCCTCGCCAGCGCCGGCGACCAGTCCGTCGGGATCGCGTCGTCCGTTCCCCTTCGAATCGGCGGCGACGCCGCCGCGACGACGTGGGAGGCATCCCCCGGCTACGAAACCACGTTCGTTCTTCGCTACGGGACCCGGTTCGTCCGCCCGGTCGAGGCCTATCTTACGCCGCACAAGCGGAGCCAGACCGCGGCTTTCTGGCGCACATGGGTCGCCCGCGGCAACTACCCCGCCCCATGGTCCGCCCCCCTGCGCCGCTCCGCCCTTGCCCTCAAGCTGCTCACGTATGCTCCGACCGGCGCCCTCGCCGCCGCCGTCACGACCAGCCTCCCCGAGACCCCCGGCGGCAGCCGCAACTGGGACTACCGGTTCACCTGGCTCCGCGACTCCTCCTTCGCCCTGCGCGCCCTCCTGGGTCTCGGCCATACCCGCGAGGCCCGCCGCTACCTGCGATGGCTACGCCGCCTATTGCGGGGCGCCACGAACAACATCGGCGACCTGCGCGTTTGCTACGGGCTCGAAGGCGAAACCTCCATGCCCGAGACCGAACTGCCCCACCTCGGCGGCTACCTTGGGTCCCGCCCCGTCCGCATCGGCAACGCCGCCGCCGACCAGGTCCAGTTGGACATCTACGGGAGCCTTGCCGACGCCATCTACGAAGCCTACCGGTTCCCCGAAGGCTTCCCCGACGAGGCGTGGCGCACCCTGCGCGCGCTCGCCGACCACGCCGCCCAGAACTGGCGCCAACCCGACCACGGCATCTGGGAGATCCGCGGACCCCGCCGCCGCTACACGCACAGCGCCCTCATGTGCTGGGTCGCCCTCGACCGCGCGATCCGCGTCGCGGAGGCGCGCGGCCACCTCACCTACCATGAGGCTTGGGCGCGCGAGCGGGACGAACTGCGCTCCGCCATCCTCGACCAAGGCTGGGACGCGACCCAGCGGACGTTCGCGCAGGCCTTCGACGGTCACGATGTCGACGCGAGCCTCTTGCTCATCCCCCTCGTCGGGTTCCTGCCGGCCACGGACCACCGCGTGGCCTCCACGGTCGATTCCATCGACCGTCGCCTCGGCGAGGGTCCCTTCATCCGCCGCTATCGGTCCCCCGACGGACTGGAAGGAGAAGAGGGCGCTTTCCTCCTCTGCAGTTTTTGGATGGTCCACGCCCTAGCGCTCATGGGCCGCCTCGAGGAAGCCCAGCGGCGTTTCGCCGCCCTCCACAAGTTGGCCGGTCCCCTCGGTCTCTTCTCGGAACAGGTCGATCCGCGCACCCAGAGTTCGCTTGGCAACTTCCCTCAAGCGCTCACGCACCTCGCTCT
>CAYVGY010000123.1:0-7225 GCA_964451065.1 uncultured Halobacteriales archaeon | reverse complement strand
AAAAACCCGCCCAACCCGGGTCGAGGTTGAGAAAAGCAGATAACGGCCCCGTCTCTTCGTGGTGTGGCTCCTTCGAGAATCCCTTGTGCTGCTGAATGAAGTCTGTTCGCATCGGCATTTCTACGCAGACGCCCCTGCTTCGGTTTACGTCCGAACCGGAATCCACTAGCAGTGGGTCCGGCGCCGTCCAACTTCTGAGCCCCCAAACCCAGGGCGTCCGCTACCAGTTCACGCCCGGCGGCGTCTGTCGGATGGTCCTTCCATCCCTACGCCAATGGATCCGCTCCGGCTTCCTCATGGAGGCCCACTGGTTCAGCCTCCAACCCGACGGCCCCCGCTCCGTGACCCTGGCCGAAGGACCCATCCACCTCCACCATCTCACCCTCGCCAAGGACCAACTCGCGGCGTACGCGCGCACGAAGGAGAAGCTTTGGGGCGATATTCATGGATTGGCGACGCCCCGCTTCGACGTGGAGGATTTCCGGTTCTACGCCCGCTATAACTGGTTCAATTCCGACGCCCTGCTCGAACGCGTGCCCGACATCGACCTCGCGTACGTCCATGACTTCCAACTCCTGCAGGTGGGCGCCCTCGTGGGCCTCGGCGCCCCGACGGTCTTCCGTTGGCACGTTCCCTTCGTCCCACAACGCATCCCCAAGTACACGCGCACCTTCCTCGCGAAGGCCATGGAAGACTTCGACGCCGTAATCGTGAGCACCCGGCGCGACCTCGAAGGCCTGCTCCACGAAGGCTTCCGCGGCGTCGCCCGACAACTCTACCCCCACATCGACCCCTCCGATTGGAACGACGTCTCTGCCGCCGAGATCGCTCAATTCGAGGAACGGGCCGGCCTCCAACCCGACGACGACGTCCTCCTCTGCGTGGCACGCATGGACCCGGTCAAACGACAAGACCTCGCCATCCGCGCCCTCAAGAAAATCCTGCCGCGCCGCCCGCGAACCCGCCTTGTACTGGTGGGAAACGGCAGCTTCTCCGGCTCCGTCGAAGGCGGCCTCGGTCTCTCCAAGAGCCACGAATGGGCGCAGAACCTCAAGAACCTCGTTCGCGAGCTCGGGCTCGAACGCCACGTCGTCTTCGCCCACTGGCTCCCCGACGAATTGGTCGCCGCCGCCTACGCACGGTCCCAACTCCTTCTTCTTCCGTCCGACATTGAAGGATTTGGCCTGACCGTTCTCGAGGGATGGCGGTACGGCTGTCCCGCCGTCGTGTCGTCGGGTTGCGGCGTGGCGGAGATCGTCCAAGACGGCCTGAACGGACGCGTGTTCCCGCCCGGCGACGTCGACCGGTTCGCCCAGCGACCCGACGAGCTCTTGTCCGACTCCGAGAAGCGGCTTCATATGGGCCAGGCCTCTCGTGCGTCGCTCTACAATTTCGATGTCCGCCGCGCCGCGCCCCGCGAAGCCCAGGTCTTGGCAGACGCCATCGAGGCGTACCGGGGGGACTAGCCAACGCGGATTCTTCGGAACGGAAAATCATTTCGCGTTTCGGTAATCGCGTGCGACCTCGACCGCACGCTCACCGACGCGCGGCTCCGAGCCGTCCCCGCGGCACTGGAGGCCCTTCGAGAGGCGCGGCGCCGCGGCGCGCGCACGGTTCTTGTAACCGGCCGCACTTGGGTCGAGCTCCGACGTCGGCCGGGCTTGCTCGGCGTCTTTGATGCTTGCGTCGCAGAGAGCGGAGCCTTGATTGCCACGTCTCGAGGGGCCGTTCGCCGAGATGGCACCGAACTCTGGAAATTCGCCGAGTGGCTCGAAGAGCGGTCCATCCAGCATCGGCGGGGCCTCGCCGTCATTTCCCTCTCCCGCCGGGACCTCCCCGCGGCCCGCCGGTACCCGAAATTCAGCCGGCTTGCCGCCCACATCAACCGCGACCGGGTCGACGTGACCCCACGAGGCATCGACAAGGGAACCGGGCTTGAGGCAGCCCTCCGGAACCTGCCGCGGCGGCGGGGCGGCGTCATCGTGGCGTTTGGAGACGCGTCCAACGACGTGGAGCTTTTCCGGACCGCGCATTACAGGGTCGCCGTCGCCAACGCCGAACCGAGCCTCAAACGCGCCGCCGACGCGGTCACGCACCACCCCGGCGGACGAGGCGTCGCAGAATTCATCCGTTCCAGGATGCTAGACGAGGTCTGACCATGCTGCTGCAGGGACTCCAACAAGACGTCACGACGTTCCTCATCACGTGGGGCCCGTTCATCCTCCTGTTGGTCGCGGCCGCCGTCCTCGGTTACTTGTTCGAAAAATTCGTGATTGCCGCGATAAAACGCGCGACCAAGTCAACGGCGACCGAAATCGACGACATCATCGTCCGCGCGGTCCATCCCGCCCTCGTCTTCGCCATCTTTGTCGGCGCCGTCTGGATCGGCATCCGATACCTTGGCACCGGACTTCCGCCCGACGTCGTCGTCTGGACCCGGAACATCAGCCTCGCCATCGTGGTGATCCTGGCTGCCTTGGTCGGCTCTCGGCTCGTCCACGGACTCCTCCAATTCCGGGCGCGAAAACGGCCCGAATGGCGCTCCGCAGCAAACCTCGGTGGCCGCATCCTGAGCACGATCATCTACGTCCTCGCCTTCCTCACGATCCTCGACTTCTACGGCGTGAGCATCACGCCCATCCTCACCAGCTTGGGCATCGCCGGTATCGCGGTCGCCCTGGCCCTCCAGGACACACTGTCCAACTTCTTCGCCGGCATCTGGATGCAGACCGGCCGCGCGATGCGCCCCGGTCACTTCGTCCGCGTCGAAGATTCCAGGGTCGAAGGCTACGTCGTCGAGGTCGGCTGGCGCACCACGAAGATCCGCACATTGCCCAACAACATCGTCATCATCCCCAATGCCAAGCTCTCGCAGAGCGTCGTCACGGACTACCACCTACCCGAGACCCGCATGGCGCTTCTGATCAGCGTGAGCGTCGGCTACGAGGCCGACCCCGCCCACGTGGAGAAGGTCCTGGTCGAAGAGACCTTGGCCGCGGCCGAGACGACACCGGGCCTCCTCAGGGAGCCGGCGCCCTTCGTCCGCTTCATCCCTGGCTTCGGCGACTATTCGCTCCAATTCACCCTGATTTGTCAAGTCCGAGAGTTCGTGGACCAATACCTGGCGCAGCACGAGATCCGCAAACGGATCCTCGCTCGCTTTGCGAAGGAAGGGATTCGGATTCCCTACCCGATCCGGGAGCAGCACGTCGTCCCGAGCCAACGCGCCGACGTGGCCGTCCACGTGCCGGAGGCTGGGTCCGGCGCGCCGCCGGGTTCCTAGCTGCCGGGAACCGCAGGACGGGCATCCGGTCCGGCCGTCGGCGGCGCGGAAACCGGCGCGTCGCGGGGGATGCGGAAGAGTTCGGCGGCGTTCTCTCCCAAGAGCATGCGGCGCTGGTCGGGTTCCATCTTCAACGATTCGACGAAGCGTAGGTACGGTCCCATCCGGACGAGCGGCCAGTCGGTTCCATAAAGGACCTTGTCGGTCTCGCCCGAGTACAGGATGAGGTCGGCCACCTCCTCCCGCATGTATTCTTCGAGCGGGGCGGAGAACTCTTCCAACGTGAGACCGGAGATGTCGGCGTAGACGTTCTGGTTCTTGTACATGAGTTCGGCCGTGTCGTGGAGCCACGGGTTCCCCAGGTGGCAGATGACGAACTGGACATCCGGATAGTCGACGGCCACCTCGTCCACGTGGAGCGGATGGGCGAACTTGATCTTGGCGCGGGGCGCGTACGTATCGCCGGTGTGCACCATGACAGGAACCCGGTGCTTGGCGGCCAATTCGAACAGGGGCTGAAACGCCCGGTCGTGCGGATAGACGTGCTCGTAGCCGGGGTAGATCTTGACGCCCCACGTCTGGCGGCCGCGAAGCCGCTTTTCGACGCCGTCCCAATCGACAGGGTCGGGGCCCGTCACCCCGACACCTTCGATGACGTGGATGCGAGGATCGCCGGCTAGGAGTTCCAGCAAGCGACTGGCCGAAGGCCGCTCGGGGTTCACGGTATAGGAGGTGAGCACCATGACGTGGTCCAGGTTCCATTTGGCCATTTGGTCGCGCAACCGGCGCAGCTGCTCTTCGGTCGGCGCCTTTTCGTCGAGGTGGTAGTTGTTCAAGTGGACGTGGCAGTCGATGAACACGTGGGTATCGCACGAAGCCGGTTGCGCCTACTAAAACATGTTCACAATTTGTCACCGACGAGAAGGACTCTTATGGGATGGCCCCCTGTCACGCCGGGTTGGCGGAGATTCGGATTCGACGGTTGGCCGCCGAGGACTTCGATGAGGTGTTGGCGCTTCAAGCGCTGGCCTACCCGGTCCTCTCCACTGTTGCCGTTTGGCGACGCGAACATCTGGAATCCCACCTTCGGAATTTTCCCGAGGGCCAGTTCGTGGCTGAGGTCGATGGACGGGTCGTGGGCCACAGCGCCAGCTTCCTCGTGCGGAGCCGACGCGCGCTCGCGCGCCACACGTTTCGCGAAATCACGGCGCGCGGCACCTTCGATTCTCATGATCCGGAAGGAGACCTCCTCTATGGGGCCGAAATCGTAGTCCTCCCCGACTACCGTCGTCGGGGCATCGCGAAGAAGTTCTACGAGGCACGGTTCGACCTGGCGCGACGCCTGCGGCTCCACTGGTTCGCGGCCGGGGGCCGATTGCCGGGCTACGCCGAGGTGGCTGGGAAATGGACTCCAGAACAATACGTCCGCCGCGTGGCCCGCGGCGACATCTCCGACCGCGTGTTATCGCCGCAATTGCGCAGCGGCCTACGCGTCGTCGACGTCCTTCCCAACTACCTCGACGATCCAAGCTCCCTCAATTTCGCTAGCCTTCTCATCTGGGAAAACCCAGACTTCCAGAAGCCGCCGCGCAGGTCGCCGCCGACCAGGCGAACCGCCACCAAACGGTAGAACCATTTCCACTGGAACCCGCGGGCGTCCACGGCCTCCTTAAAAGTCCGGCCCCACGGATTCACCGTCCCGTGGGCAAATTGGATAAACATGGGAGCACAAATGACGGGGCGATGACCGGTGCCTGCCGGACATCCGGGACGATTTCCTGCGCCCTACCGAGGGCTCGTCCCGTTACTTTCTCCGATCGACCCTGAAAACGTGCATCCCACGTTTTGCAAGCCGCGAGCAACGGCACCGGAATATTAAAGGTTCCCGCATTGGTTCCGCTGGAACTCGAATCCGCATGCGAAAGGGCGTTTCGAGTGGTTCGGGTGCGAACGGTTTGTCGACGCGACACAAGATCGACGACGCACGCGTCGCAAAACGCGTCGGTGCCTTCCCCGAGAGCGTGATCCGCGAGATGACGCGTGTCGCCAACGGCGACGGCGCGATCAACCTGGCGCAGGGATTCCCCGATTTCGAGCCGCCGCAGGAATTGAAGGACGCCGCCAAGCGTGCCATCGACGAAGGCTACAACCAATACGCGATCACGTGGGGCGCGCCCGCGCTCCGCAAGGCCATCGCGGAAAAGGTGACGAGGAAGAACGCCATCCCCACCGACCCCGACCGCAACGTCGTCGTCACCTGCGGCGCCACGGAGGCCATGATGGCCAGCCTCTTGGCGACATGCGACCCCGGCGACGAGGTCATCATCTTCGAACCGTTCTACGAGAACTTTGGGCCCGACGCGGTCGTGAGCGGCGCCCGGCCCCGCTTCGTGACGCTCGAACCGCCGGCGTTCGACTTCGACGACGAAGACCTCAAGGCGGCCTTCACCAAGAAGACGAAGGCCATCATCGTGAACACCCCGGGCAACCCCACGGGGAAGATGATGACGGAGGACCGGCTCAAGGTGATCGCGGACCTCTGCCAGGACAAGGGCGTGATCGCCGTCACGGACGAGATTTACGAGGAGATCGTGTACGATGGCCGCAAGCACGTGTCCATCGCGAGCCTTCCCGGCATGCAAGAGCACGCGATCAGCATCTTCGGCTTCAGCAAGACGTACAGCGTGACGGGGTGGCGCCTCGCGTACACCATCGCCACGAAGACCTTGACGGATGCGGTCAAGCGCGTCCATGACTTCTTGACGGTGGGGGCTCCGCACCCGCTGCAGATTGCGGGTGTCACGGCCCTCGGCTTCCCCGAGGCCTACTATGAGAAGCTCCGCCGCGACTACACGGAGCGACGGGATGTTCTGTTGGACGCTCTAGCCGCCGCCGGATTCACATGCTACAAGCCCGACGCGGCGTACTACGTCCTGGCCGACTTCGCGCAGCTCAGCCCCGAAGACGATCATGCCTTCGCGCGGTGGATGAGCCGCGAGGTGAAGGTCGCCCCCGTGCCAGGCTCGAGCTTCTTCCACGACAAGGCCAAAGGCGAACGTCTGGTCCGATTCGCCTTCCCGAAGAAGGTCGAGACGTTGGAGGAGGCGGGCAGGCGTATCGCCCGCATCGGCGAGCTGACGCCGCCAGCCAAGGCCCGTTAGGCGACTGGAGCGGTCCGTAAACCGTTTACCCCGCGCCGCCATCGCGATCGCGTGGCCGACGAGCCGGACTTCGACGGGCTGGCAGGCTTTCTCTCGACGCTCGGGAATTCGAGTCGGCTTCGCGTGCTGTACCAACTGCGGCGGCCCAAGATCGTCGCCGACATGCGCCTGTCGCCGGCGCGCGGGCGGACGGAGCGCCCAGTCTCGCGCCAGGCGGTCCGCCACCACCTCGACAAGCTCGTCGAGATCGAGGCGATCCACCGCAAGAAGAAAGGCGCTGCCTTCGAGGGCGACGAGTACCTCGTGAACCATCGGCAACTCTTCCTCATCGCGGAGGCCGTCCGGGACTTGGCGCGTCTCAAGCCGACCGAGGTCCCGGTGCAGACCGAGACGAAGCCGGTCGTCGCGTTGGCCCGGCCGCCCCTGGCTGGGCGCCAAGGCCTCGTCCTCGTGCACGGCGTGGAGGAGGGTCGGTCGTGGCCTTTGGAAACGGGACGCGCCCTCGTCATCGGCCGAGGCGGCGACGCACAGGTCCAACTCGACTATGACCCGTTCGTGTCGACAAAACACGCGGAAGTGGCGGCACAGACGGACCGCGTCACCCTAACGGATCTCGGCAGCCGCAACGGGACGAACTGGAACTGGATGCCGCTCAAGCCGGGCCAGCAGGCGCGCCTGGCGCCCGGCGACGTCATCGGCATCGGCAAGTCGAGCCTTGTATATCGTGCCTAACCACCCGCAGATTGATCGTGTGACACTCGTGCCGGAGTCGCCCAAGGAG
>CAYVGY010000122.1:0-9201 GCA_964451065.1 uncultured Halobacteriales archaeon | reverse complement strand
AGTCCAACCTCCTTGTCGGCGAGGAGCCGACGCAGGCGCCCTCCGCGCCCGCCCCGCTCCCCGAGCCCGCCGCCATGGCCGAACCCATGGTCGTCGAACGCGAGGTCGAAGGCGTCCTCCAGAAGTTCCTCGTCCTCCACTGCGGCAACTGCGACACCAACTTCGAGACCGCCTACTCCGAGGAACGGCCCCTCATCACCACGTGCACCAACTGCGGCCGCAAAGGAATCTTCCGCGGACGCGTCGCGACCGGCGCCCCCGGCGGTCGACCCGTCATCGACATCGAAGGCATCGGCGCCACCTACGCGCAGAAACTCTCCGATCTGGGCGTCTCCACCACGGACCAACTCCGGCAAGCCGACCCGGACACCCTCGCGGCCCAGCTGGGGACGCCCGCCGAGACCGTCCGCCAATGGCAGGCCATGGCGGAACTCATGACCGTGCCCGGAATCGGACCCCAATACTCGGAACTCTTGGTCCGCGTCGGCATTCAGGCGATCCGCGACCTCGCCGCCGCGGACCCCAAGCGCCTCCAAGCCTCGATCGAGAGGACGGCAGCGGATCGCGGCCAGCGAATCCAGCGCGGTCCGCAAGGGCTCAAGAACGTCACCAAGTGGGTCGACGCGGCCAAGGGCCACCCCCTGGCGAGGCTGCCCCAACTCCGCCAAGAAGGGACGCCGGGACCGCCGGCCAAGCGCGCCAAGAAATAGCCCCCCAGAAACCTATTAAAGGCCCCGGGCTCCTCGACCATTCCATGGCCGCCCCCAAGGACAACTACGTCTCGTTCCTCGAGGCCAAGCTCGCCACCGAGGTCGGGCCGCACGAGGCGCGCGAACTCGCGGAAAGCGGAAAGGCGATCCTCCTCGACGTGCGAAGCATCGAATCCCACAGCGAGGGTTCCGTCCCCGGTTCCCTGCACATCCCCCGCCGGGAGCTCTCGGCGCGCCTGAAAGAGCTTCCGCGTGACAAGATTGTCGTTGCCTACTGCACGGACCTGGGTTGCCAGGCGAGCCTCAAGGCCACCATCGACCTGCGCAAGAGCGGCTTCGACGCCCGGCACATGGTGGGCGGCTACAAGTTCTGGGCCGAGAAGGGCTACCCGACGACGAAGGCGGCCCTCACGACAATCGTGAAGACGTAGCGCCGCGGCCTCACCTGGCACGCGCAAGCGCGAACCCGGTCCCGGTTCCCATCTTCATGCCGTAGCCGAGCGTGATGAGCTGCATCGCCATCGGCTCGAGGTAGCGCGCCGACTTGAGCGGTCCAGCGTCCACGGCGTCGAAGCCGATGGCGCGCGCCAGCCCAAGCACAGTCTCCTTCGCTTTGTCGTCGTCGGCGGCCACCAACGCCACCAGCTTGGACGCCCCGATCCGGCCCAGGCGCATGTTGTCCGCGAAGACGTGGTTGAACGCCTTCACGACGCGAGCGGCGGGGACCACCTTCTGGATTTCCTCTGCGCCCGACCAGGAGAATCCGAGCGCCAACTCGAAGGTCGGCGTGAGTGGGTTCGTCACGTCCAGGATGATCTTGCCCTTGAACGACGCGGCCCCGATGCCGGAAAGGGTGTCCTTCGCGTTGTGGTAGGGGACCGCCAGCACGATGAGCTCGGCCCACTCGGTAGCGTCGCGGAGAGGCGCCACCTCGAAGCCCTTGCCAAGCTTGTAGATCTCGTCCGCCGTCTTGGCCGGGTCGCGGGACCCGAACTTCACGTCGTGTCCCTCGCGGGCGAAGGCGGTGCCGAGCGATCTTCCGACGTTGCCCGTTCCCAAGATTCCGATCTTCATGGCTGTGCCCGCCGGGCATAAGGAACCGTCGTAGAAGTAGGCCACGGCTGCCCGCCGTTCGCGGACCTGCCGCGAACCTTCAAGTAGCGCGCACCTCTGTAACCGCTGGGAATGGACGTCCTGCTGGGGGCCAGCAACGAATTCGCCTACTTCAAGGGTCGACCCCCCCTTCCCAACCGTGATCTTCCGCATGATCCCTGGTTCTGGGCCATCCCCGAAAAGGGCGAGGACCCGGCGCAGGCGCGGGCCCGCGTCGTCGACGCCTGGAAGAAGAGGTCCCAAGGGAGCGAGGCGGGTCCCTCGGACGACCTCCACCCGCTGCAGAAGATCAAGGACGTCGGCGAACTCCAAGAGATCCGCAGCTTCGTGAACTTCGGGGACCGGCGGCCCGCGTTTCCCGTCTACGCCAAGCGAAGCTACTTCGTTCCCGACATCAGTGACGAACTCTTCGCGCGACAGGGCGTCTTCACGGCGGAGCATGATGTCCCCTACCAACAACGCGTCGCCGTGGACCTCGCCGCCGGCGTGTACCAGAACGCGCTGGGAAAGAGGCCGACGCCGGCTTGGCCCTTCGACACCAACGGCGAGAAGGTGCAGCTGAAAGTCCTCGTCTACGACATTGAGACGACCCAGTACGCGGCGAACTCGCGCAAGGCCAACCCCATCGACATGGTGGGTTGGTCGGAGATCGAGATCGCCTACCGCGCCAGCAAGGACCTCGACAAGGAGGAGTTCACGTTCGAACTGGTCGACGACCCGCCCGACTGGCGAACGGTCGAAGTGAAGCAGGAGGAGGCGGCCAACGGCGACGAGGAGGTCCGGCTGCTCCTCAACATGGTCCGCCGCGTCCCCAACTACGACGTCATCAGTGGCCACAACATCCTCAACTTCGACAACAAGGAAGTGTACGACCGGATCGTAGGCCTCCTCGAGAACGACCGGAACACCCGCACGCTTGGTGTCAGCGAGCGCCGGGCCTTCGAGGAGTTCACCACGAGGTGGGCGGCGCGCGACCGGACGTTCACGTTCGGCCAACAAGCCGAGACGGTGAACTTCCATCCGACGAGCTTCGACACGTACCACGCGGCGCGCCGCTTCTACTTCTTCCTCGACGACTTCACGCTCAAACGCCTCGCCCCCTTCATGGGCATCGAGATTCCCGGTCGCGTCTACTTGAGCCCCAGCGAGCTGAAACTGGGCGACGCCAAGACCCGGAAGTACAACGAGCACGACGTCCTGGAGCAGGTCGGCGTCACGAGCCGCCTCCTCGCGCAGGCGCTGCCCCTCGCCTTCACCGCTGGCTGGAGCTTCGAGGAGGTCCTCACGGGCGGCAATGTCCGCATGTGGGACCACATGGCCATGATCCGCGCGGCGCGCATCCGCAAGATCATGCCGGCCACGTGTCGCGCCCAGGGGGTCGCCCGGGCGGTCCTTTCAGAACTCGGTTCCGCTCCCACCAAAGCCACCATCGTCTCCCACGCGCGGGCGCGCTTGCAGGACCCGGCGCAGGCCGCCCGGCTCAAGGAGTTCCTCCGCGTCGCAAAGTACGGGGACGAGATGCCCGACTGGCTGGAGCTGCCTCACGTCATCGTGAACCCCAAGGCCGTCGCGCAGCGCGAGAACGGCGAACTCGAGGAGCCAGGCGACGAGGAGGAGTACCTGGCCTATAGCATCCCCGGCGGCATGACGCTCCACCCGCAAGACTTGGGCTCGCACTTCGTGCCGTGGTGGCACGTGGTGACGGCGGACGTCGGCGCCATGTATCCGACGATCCTGCGTGCCCGCAACGTGAGCGCGGACACGATCCGGTTGGCGAGGAAAGGCGAAACGCCGGACGATTGGGTTTGGCTTTATCGGCTCTCCGAGGAATTCCTGAAGGACGACCGGTGGGTGACACGACCGCCGGGGCCGCAGGAATCCTACGCCATCGGACCCAAGGGGCCGGTGGGCGTCATGATCGGGATCCGGAAGGGCAACGAACCCGGCGTCACGGTGCAGGCGATGCAAGGCGTCATGGGCATCGCGGCCCGCGTGAAGAAACAACTCGGCGTCGCCAAGAAGGAAGGCAAGCTGGGCAAGGCCGAGGTGGACCGCCTCGCCATGATGTACGCGTCGCTCAAGGCGAACCGCAACGCGGGCACGCACGGTCAAATGCTGGCCGTGAACGTCTCGTGCCGGGGGTTCAACCTGTGGGCCGGCGCGGAGATCACGACGATCGGGCAGAGGATCTTGGCCGACGTGATGGGCATGTTGAAGGAACGCGGAGCCCGCGTCGTCTACGGGGACACCGACGGCCTTTACATCGGCTGCAGCAAATCCGGCAAGAACTTCCCCGAGGTCGCGGCGGCGCTGGGCACAGACTACGAGCCGGGTTCGCCCGACTCTTGGTACATCCTTCCGGACGACGCCGAGGAGGCCATTCGCGTCGCCAACGAAAAGATTCGGGCGTTCCTCGACTACGAGGCGTTCGAACTGGAGGCGGAGCACCACGATGCGATGGTGTTCGTCGTGCACAAGAACTACCTCATCTTCGACGTGAAGAAGGGTCGTCTGGAGATGGTGACGAAGGGCAACAACTTCCGCGGCAGCGACAAGGCCCCCGTGGCGCAGAAGCTGCTCACGGAGATCATGCGCAACGCGCTGCGGGAGGTGCTGTCGTGGAACGACGAGGAAGAGGCGCGGGAGGCCGTCAAGGCCGCCATCAAGAAGTGGACGCGGGAGGTCCTCAAGTCGTTCGACGTGAGCCGCGTGGATAAGGCCGACCTCACGCTCGTCCAGGTCGTCCAGCCGGTCGCGAGCTACAAGACGAACCCCGACGGTTCGGATTCGATCTGGATGAAGCGCGCCAAGGCGCTCCAGGAACTCACGGGCGAAAAATTGCGAGCGTCGAAGAAGTATCGGTTCATCGTGTGCAAGAAGCCGATCTCGGACAAGATCGAGAAGCCTTCCAAGACGGGCATCAAGCCGCTCGACTACATGTGGCCTGTGGACGCCATCAAGACCGAAGACCTGATTGACCTCGCGTGGTACAAGGACATGATCGAGAAGTACGTGCGTGGCGCGTTCGGCTTCGAGGACTTGGAGCTCCATTCCCAGAAGGGCCTCGACGCTTGGATGTGACCTCGTGGGAAGGGTCCGCCCCGCCTGCGTTCTTCTCTTGCTCGTGTCCGCGCCGACGGTGGATGCCGCCGAACTCCGCGCCGAACTCATGCCAGCCGATCATGCGATTGCCCTTGGCGGCGGTGGAGAGGCGAACCTGAGCTATGCGTGGCGAGCGAGCCTCGTCGGCACCTCGTGCCCATCCGACGCCGAGTTTGTCGTCCACTTCACCATCCCCGAACTCGAGTGGTGGTCGGGCATGAGTTTCCTCCCGGACTTCGCCGCGTTCCGGTTCGTCGCGGGCGAAAGCATCAAACAGGGCTCGACGACGCTGGAGATTCGCCTGGCGGAGGACGCGCCGGCCCCGGCCGAGACCCGGATCGAGTTCATCCCCGAGCTCAGCCTCGTCGACGCCTACAAGTGCACGCCCCAACCGACGGCGCAGGAGGTGTCCGCGTGGCTCAACCTAACGGTCGAAGCCCCAGCGTCGGCTTCGGCCAGCGCGGACGCAGCGGCGGACACGGGCTCCAGCACCAAGGCGCCCGCGATTTCCGTGGCGACGGCGCTCCTTGCTTGCCTTTGGGTCGCGATTGTTCGTCGATGAGTTGCACCGGAACCGGCCACCGTGAAGGCTATGAACCCGGTCGGAATAGCCGAGTGTCCGTGCCCGGGGCTTTCCTTCGAAGCTTCGGTCTCGCGGTGGTCTTGGGCCTCTTCCTTTCGCCGACCGCGGCGCCCTTGTTGCCCGCGGCAGGAGACGCGTCGGAGTCTCTCGACGTTTTCGTCGGTCTTGGGGCGGGAGAACCCGGCCCGTCTGGGCCCACCACGTTCGCGCTCTGCGGCTGGCGGCTGGCGCCGACGCAACTCTCGTGCAATATGGAAGTCATTGCGCTGCCCGACTACCTGGTGGTGTTCGTGCAGCACCCGTTCGTGGGCACGGTGAAGTTGCTCATCCGCGATGTGTGGAGTAGCTGGTTCCGGGCGGACTGCCACGTCGAGACTTTCACGAACCCCATCCTCAGCGTTTGTACTACGGACGGCCCCGGCGTCTTTGCGAACAGCCCTACGTACTTCATCGACGTTTCCAGCACGACCTATTCGCGCGGCTGGTACAACGGCGGCGCCGGGTACGACTAGGACGCCGGCTCGGGCATCGTGCGGGGTCGTCGACGCGCGTCCTGCCACAAGTACGCCGTGATGGCCACGGCCACGACGGCCAATCCACCAAGCTTCAACGAATCGAACCGTTCGCTCGTGAGCAGGTAGGATACGACCGCGGTGGCCACGAGCTCAACGCCGATGAGGACGGCGACAGTCGCGGCGTCGGCGTGTCGGAGACTGAGGCTGTAGAGCCAGAGGCTCACGACGCCGGGGAACACGACGTAGAGCGCCAGGTACGCGGCCGTCGTCCGGTCAATCACGACCTGGACGCCCTCGAAAACGACGCTTCCCGCCAGAAACGAGACGCCGGCCGTCACGAACGCGGCCAACGTCAACGCGTTGGGCTCGCGCGTCTGCGTGAGTCGACCTAGATGCAACGTGTAGCCGGTCCAGCCCAACACGCCGAGCAGCGCCAAGGCGAGTCCGAGGCGGCCCTCGTAGTCGAGCTGGACGCCGCCGGGGCTTCCCACGGCCATGGCGGCCCCGACAATCGTGATGAGGGCCGTCGGTAGGACGAGGGGCGAGACGCGCTGTCGCCACCGGAACCGTTGCCAGCCGGCCACGAGCAACGGCGTAGCATAGACCGTGACGGTCGTGATGGTGGGGGGGAGATACTTGAGGCTCCACAGGTAGGGAACGAAGGTGATGCCGAGCCAGAAGGCGCCGAGGATCCAGACCTGCGGGTCGCTTCTCACGAGCCGGAGCGCTTCCTTGGTGGTGCGTAGGCCGAAGAGGATCACCATGAGGGGCAGCGCGAGGAGCGTCCGGATGGCATTGAGCGTGAACGGCGGCATCGAGTCGAGAAGGATCTGGCCGACGGGGCTGAGGAAGCCGAAGGAGACGTAGGAGAGGACGGCGAAGAGGACACCGCGCCGCCGATGCAGGTGGGCCGGGCTCAAGCGGCGCGTCGAGGCGGGTGGGGGCTTTATGGGTTCTCCTCGGCCGCGGCCTGCGCGTCGAGGTACGCCCGGAGGCCGCTGAGATACGTGCCGAAGGCGGCATCCCCCTTCGCGGTGATCCGGAACCGGAACTGGAAGCCGTTCCGGGTGAGCACGCGTCCCTGTTCGAGGTAGCCGGCCGCTTCCAGCGTGCGGGCGTGGCGTCCCAGGTTGCCGTCCGTGAGCGCGAGCGCGTCACGGACCCAAGCGAAGGACGCCTGGCGGTTGCGATGGAGGAGGGTCATGATGCGCAGCCGCGTCGGCTGGTGGATGATGGGATCGAACTCTGGCAGGTTCACGCCCGGCCTCCTCAACCGCGTGTACTCAGGTAGAAGCCGCTCGCGAAGAAGGCGGCGGCCGCCGACACGGGCGTGAGGATTGCGTACAGGTCCTCCGCCTGGGCGTCGTCCAGGGGAACGGCCGCCAGGGTGAACGCGACGCCGGCGAGGAGGAGGATGGCGCCGGCGAGCATCCACGCATCGCGTCCGAGCCGGTCGCTGGATCGCAGGCCCGTGGCGCCCACGATGAGGCACGCGAGTCCGAGGCCGGCCAGGGGTGCCGCGCCCGCGTGGATGCCGACCTGGTGGAGGAGGTGGGCCAGGCCAAAAACGGCGTAGAGGGTGGCGAGGATGACGAGCCCCGTGAGGGCGATGCGGCGGCGGAGGTGCCGTTCATCGATGCGGATGGCGAGCGCGGCGGACCGCCAGGCCGTGGCCGAGGCGACGCCGCCAAGGAGCCCCCAGGGGACCCAGAGGAAGTAAGCCCAGAGGGGGAAGTCGTCGCCCAGCCTGTTCCCCGCGAGGACGTAGGAGAGGAAGATGCCCGGGACGGCGAACCCCCAGATCATCCACGTGAGGCCGGCGGTGCGGCGCCGGAGCGCGGCGTCAAATCCTTGGAGGCGGCTGATCTCGTCGACGGCCTGGCGGGGCGTGAGGGTCTCGGGCTCGGACATGGTTTCGCCGTGGACGGAGAGGTGGCGGGACGCTATCTGGTTCGCGTTTCTCTCCCGAAGAAAGGGGTAGAGCTGCGTCCGCCAAAGCAACCTTTTTACTACCCCGCCCCGTCCCGGCGCCGATGCCGCCTCCCGAGCCGCGCCTTAAGGAGACCCAATGGACGGTGGAGCTCGAGCTCCAGGTGGCGGAGGAGCTCAAGCGGAAGACGTTCGAGCCGACGTGGGCCAGCGCTACGAAGGAAACCGGGGAGGTGTTCACCATCGACACGCCGCCCCCCTACCCGAGCGGACGCTGGCACATCGGAGCCGTGGCCCACTATGCGCTCATCGATGTGCTGGCGCGGTCGCGGCGTATGCAGGGTCAACGGGTCTTGTTCCCCTGGGGACTGGACCGCAACGGCATCAACATCGAACTCACCGTGGAGAAAAAGTTCAACCGCAAGATGCACACGTTCCCGCGGGAGGAATTCCTCGAGCTCTGCCGCAAGGAGATCGAGCAGTACGGTCAACAGCTGGTGGACATCGCGCAACGCGTGGGGATGAGCTGCGATTTCGTGCACGCTTACGCCACGGACAGTCCGGCGTACCGCGCGATGACGCAGCGGACCTTCATCGAGCTCTGGAACAAGGGTCAGGTCGTCCAAGACCTTCGGCCCAACAACTATTGCCCCGACTGCCGGACCACGATTGCGGACGCCGAGGTGTATTACGAAGAGCGCGACGCGGTGCTCTACCATGTCCGGTGGGACCTCGTCGACGCGCCGAGCGGGCTCTCTCACATCGTCATCGCGACGACGCGGCCCGAACTCTTGGCCGCCTGTCAGGTCGTCCTCGTCCACCCCGCCGCCGAACGCTACAAGGCCCTGGTGGGCACGAAGGCCCGGGTCAAGATTCCGCTCTACAATCGGGAAGTCCCCGTTGTCGGCCATGCCAGCGTCGATTCGGGATTCGGCACCGGTGCAATGATGATCTGCAGCTACGGCGACACGCACGACGTGCAGATTTTTCGCGAGCTCGGCCTTGCGCCCATCATGGCCATCGGACCGGAAGGCATGATGACCTCGGACGCGGGCCACCTGCAAGGAATCCATGTGAAGAAAGCGAAGGCGGCCCAGGTCGAGGCTCTCAAGGCGGCGGGCCACCTCCTCAAGGAGGAGCCCAAGCGGCAGAAGTTTCCCATCTGCGAGCGCAGCAAGACGCCGGTCGAGATCATCAACCTCAAGGAATGGTACGTCAAGCAGGTCGACCACGTCGACGACCTCAAGCG
>CAYVGY010000121.1:1409-9226 GCA_964451065.1 uncultured Halobacteriales archaeon | reverse complement strand
CAGGTTGCGGGGAAGGTCTCGGCCCTGAAGGAACGCGTCTCCCACGTGCGAGTGGTAGTTGGTGAGACCTTCGAGGATGACGGAACGCTGGGCCGCGCCCGGCGCCGCGCCACGGCCCCGCGCCTGGACGCGGCCGTCTTCGACGTCGACCCACCCCTCGCTGGCTTCGCCACCGTTCCACCAGGGACCGGCGTAGAGGGTCACGGCGTCCCAACGGGGCAAGCCTTGAAAGGATTCGCGTGGAGGGGTCGCGCTAGGCCCTGCGTCCTCGGCGGACCCCGAGGCCGACGACGGCCAACGCCACCAGGAATGCCACCGATCCGGCTCCCGGCAGGAACCCGCCGTCGTCCTTATCGCCGCTCGACCCCTTGACGCAGGAGCCCTTCGAAGCCGTGAAGGCGACGGCGAACTCGTCCACGTCGTTCATGTCGGAAGCGGTTGCCTCACAGTCGGACGCCTTGTGCAGGTCGCCGGTCACGGACGTGATCTTGAAATCGGGAGGGATACGGATGGTCACCTTGCCGCCCGCGCCCTCCTCGCCGCCTCCGTCGTCGTCTTCATCCTCAACGGTGAGCTCGTGGTTGGAGCCCGAAGCCGGGCTGCCATCCAGGCGCGTGGCGATGGTCACCCGGACCAGGACCGGCTCCTTGCTCGAAATGCTGGAGCCACGGAGGCCGCTGGAGTCCGCCGTCGGGTCCTCCTCCACGTCCTCGTAATCTTTGCCGTCGAGCTTCAAGCCGCCCGCGCTCCCCTCCTGGGACCCCCCGATGCTCTCCGAGACGCTGTCCTCGATCAATTTCTCGAACTTCTCCGCCTCGGCCGTATCGACCTTCCCGTTGCTGTTGCCTTGCACATCCAACCCGGCGCGCAGTTGCAGGCTTGTCGGATCCGTGTCCTCGTCAAACTTCACCGTCACGACCAAGGAAAGGGACGTGAGGGAATCCATCTGGAACAGAAACTCCATGGGCGGCGACTCCTCCTGTGCGGACGCCGTGGGCGCCAGAAGAGCAATCGCGACCAAGGTTACGCAGTGAACTGCACGCACGTTTGCACCTACCCACCGCCCTACTTTCCCCCACGATTTATAGTTTAGGAATTGGGGCTCCCCCCAGATCGGCCATCCCGGACCTGGCGGGGGGTGGTAATCACTTTGCCGCAGCGTTGCGACGTCGGCCGACCACGGCGATTCCCCCCGCCAGAGCCACGAGGCCCGCCCAAGGGGCCGCCGGCAGGAACCCGCCGTCTTCGTCCTCCTCGCCGTCACACGATCCATCCGACGCCGCGAAGGCAATCACGAACTCCTCCACATCGTTCATGTCCGACGCGCCAGCCTCGCAATCCGAATTCTTGCGAAGGTCACCCGACACGGATGTGATCTTGAAGTTGGCTGGCACGCGGATGGTGACCTTACCGCTCGTGCCATTCTCGTCGCCGCTTCCCTCGCCCTCATCCTTTTCGGCCGTGAGCTCGTGGCGCGACCCCGACGCAGGCGCCCCATCCAACGTCAATAGGTACGTCACCCGGACCAGGACCGCGTCCTTGCTCGAGGTCTTCGACCCGCGCAGGCCGCTGGACTCCACCGCCGGGTCCTCGTCCACGTCCTTGTACTTCTTGCCATCCAGCATCATTCCTCCGGTGCTTGCCTCCCCGGAGCCCTCTCGACCCGCCGCGATGTTGTCCTGCATCAGGTCTTCGAACTTCTTGGCCTCCGAATCGTCGACCTTCCCGTTCTGGTTGCCCTGTTGGTCAAGTCCCGTACGCACCTGCTCCGTGTCCTCGTCGAATTTCATCGTGATCATGAACGACAGGGCCGTAAGGGAATCCATCTGGAAGAGGCCCTCCACCTGCGGCGATTCGCCCGGTACTGACATGGCGGGCGCCGCAAGCGCGGTAACGAAAGCGACCAGAGGAAAAACGACACGCAACGCTTTGCACCTACGGGGCGGCCCACTTTCGGCCACGCTTAATAGTTTAGCAACCGGAGACTTGCGCGGGACTCGCTTGCCACGATCGGCGGCGGTCGGATATAAGGTTTGATCGCCGCCGACCTCCTGCCGCCTAGCGAACCCTTAATCGACGCCGCCGTTTCGCGCCGCGTGGCGTCCCGCGCCCGACACATCCTGGCCCTCGACGAAGGCACGACCGGCACCAATGCGTGCGTCTTCGACGACCGAGGACGACTCGTAGGCAAGGGATACAACGAGTTCACGCAACACTACCCGCGCCCCGGCTGGGTCGAGCACGACCTCGACGAAATCTGGAACCGCACGGCCCAATCCGCCCGCGCCGCCCTTCGCGCCGCCCGTCTCACCGCGGCCGACGTGGCCGCCATCGGCCTCACGAACCAGCGCGAAACCATCGCCGCCTGGGACACGCGCACCGGCAAGCCCCTAAGGCGCGCGATCGTCTGGCAGGACCGCCGAACCGCCGACCTCTGCGGGGCGCTCCGCGAGCAAGGAAACGAGGCCTGGCTGCGGCGCAAGACCGGCCTCCGGTTCGACCCCTACTTCTCCGGCACCAAGATCCGGTGGCTCCTCGAACACGACAAGGCGGTCCAGCGCGCGCGGAAACGCGGGACGCTCCGGTTCGGCACCATCGACAGCTGGCTCCTCTGGAAACTGACACGCGGCCGCACCCACGGCACCGACCCCAGCAACGCCAGCCGCACCCTCCTCCTGGACCTCCGACGCGGCGATTATGATCCCGAACTGCTGCACCTCTTCAAGGCCCGCCGAGAAGAACTGCCCGAACTCCTCGACTCCAGTGGGCCCGTCGCCGAGACCACTCAGAGCTTCCTCGGACGAAGCATCCCTGTGACCGGAATCGCCGGCGACCAACAAGCCGCCCTCTTCGGCCAAGCCTGCTTCCGACCCGGCATGACCAAGAACACCTACGGGACCGGCTGCTTCGCCCTCACCAACACCGGGACCACGACCCCGACGCCGCGTTCCGGACTCCTGGCGACCACCGCTTGGCGCATTCGCGGACGCACGCATTACGCGCTCGAAGGCGCCGTTTTCATCGCCGGCGCCGCCATCCAATGGCTCCGCGACGGCCTCCAAATCATCGACCACGCCGCCGACACCGAACCCCTCGCCGCCTCGGTCGACGACACCGGCGGCGTCGTCCTCGTGCCCGCCTTCGTCGGCCTCGGCGCCCCCTTCTGGGACCCCTACGCCCGCGGACTCCTCATCGGCCTCACGCGCGGCACCACCCGCGCCCACGTCGCCCGCGCCGCCCTCGAATCCATCACCTACCAATCCGCCGACGTCGTCCAACTGCTGGCCCGCCACGGCGGCCACCACATCCCCAGCCTCCGCGTCGACGGCGGAGCCACCGCGAACGACTTCCTCCTCCAACACCAAGCGGACGTCCTAGGAATCCCCGTCGAACGAAGCTCCGTCCAAGAAACGACGGCCCTGGGCGCCGCGTACCTCGCCGGGCTCGGCGTGGGGGTTTGGAACTCCGAGCAAGACCTGGCGGCCCAGTGGCGCCTCGGAAAAAGGTTCCCGCCGCGACGGAAGACCGCTTGGCGAAAGGCGGCCATGGCGCGATGGCACGACGCCGTGCGTCGAAGCCGCGGTTGGGCCCGTTGAGCTGCCGAGATTGTTATCACCACATGGTGACGACCGTGTTCATGTTTTCCGAACGGCGAAGTAGGAGTAACCGGGGTGCTGTGCCAGCTCTTCGCGCACCTTTGCCCATTCTAGCTCATCTTCGCGCCCAAACCATTGGATGACCCTCTGTCTGACCTTCGTTCCGTCGCGGTAGTTCTCGACCAGGACGAGGTAGCGGTGGCCGCGGGCGCGGATCGTTCGCAGGAACATGGCAAGCAATGCGCTTTTCTGACTAACATTTATTAGGATAGGATGGGTGAAACTGGACTAATGTTATCACTACGTGGTGACAACAATTCGGCCGGGCGGGCGGGGTCGCCCCTATAGTCGCGGGGCCAGCGCCGAGAGCGCGAGGAAGGCCACCGTGAGGGTGAGGACCGTGACGGGGAAGCCCACGCGGAAGAAGTCCCAAAACGTGATGGGGACGCCTTCTTCTTCGGCGCGCTCGGCCACAATGATGTTGGCGGCGGCTCCGAGGATGGTCGCGTTGCCGGCCATGGTGGTGGAAGCGGCCAGGGCGTACCAGAGCGTCTCGCTCCCGGTCTCGGCGACGAGCGGGGAAAGGAGGAGGGTCGCGGGGACGTTGCTGATGAGGTTGCTGATGATGGAGGCGAGGAGGCCCAGGCCCCAGACTTGGTGGATGGCGCCGCGGCTGAGGCGTTCGAGGGCGTCGAAGAGGGCGTCGAGGGTGCCGCTCACTGCGACGCCTTTGAGGACGATGAAGAGGCCGACGAAGAGGAGGATGATGGACCAGTCGACGCGGCGGAAGAGGACGCGGGGGCTGGTCTTGCCCAGGACGGGGGCGAAGAAGATCATGACGCTGCCGGCGGCGAGTGCGAGGAGGGGGATGGGGAGGGCGACGGTGCGGCTGGCGAGGAAGCCGACGAAGAGTAGGGCGACCATGGTGAGGCCGAAGGCGAGGAGGCGGGGTTGGGTGATGGCGGCCTCGCGTTCGACGGCCGAGACGCTGCGGGTCGCCAGGGGCTGGCGCAGGTCGCGGCGGTAGATCCAGACGACGAGGCCGAGGGCGAGGGCGAGGCAGAGGGCGGCGAGCGGGGCCATGAAGAGCGCGTAGCGGGCGAAGGGGATGCCGCTTTGGAGGCCGATGTAGGCGTTTTGGGGGTTGCCGACCTGGGTGGCGAGGCTGCCGATGTTGGCGGTGATGGCTTCGACGACGAGGTACTTGACGGGGTGGACGTGGAGGTGGCGGGCGGCGTGGATGATGATGGGGGTGAAGAAGAGGACGACGGCGTCGTTGAGGACGAGGGCGGAGAGGAGGGCGGTGGTGATGCCGAGGCCGACGAGGAGTTGGGTCTGGGTCTTGCTGTGTTCCACGACGTAGAGGGCGGCGCGGGCGAAGAGGCCGGTGGCTTCGAGGACGACGACGACGAGCATCATGCCGATGAGGAGGAGGAGGGTGTTGAGGTCGATGGCGGCCAGCGCCTCTTGGGGGGTGAGGACGCGGGCGAGGATCATGAGGCTGGCGCCGAGCAGCGCGACGGCGGGCCGTTCGATGGGGATGTGGGCGAGGCGCCGAAGCGAGATGAGGACGTAGGTGCCGAGGAAGATGGCGAGCGCCGCGTAGGCGACCACGGGTCGGGGCCTACTGGGGCGGTTTGGATAAGGGCTTCGGCTTAGTCGCGTGCCAGGCGGGGATGGGCCAGTCCTTGGTCTTGGCCTTGAGGCGCAGGCGGAGGTCGGGGTTCACGACGTGGGGGTGGCCGACGAGTTGGAGGAGGGCGAGGTCGCTGTAGTGGTCGGTGTAGGCGTGGCTGCGGGGGAGGCTCAAGGGGTGGTCGTGGGCGAAGGCGCGGGCGAGGGCCGCCTTGTCTTTGCCCCACAGCGGTCCTTCCACCTGGCCGGTGAGGAGGCCGTCCTGGTGGAGGAGGTCGACGGCGAGGATGTCGTCGACGGGGAGGTGTCTTCGGATGGGTTCGAGGAGGAAGCGCATGCCGGTGGAGACGACGATGACGCGTCGGCCTTCTGCGTGGTGGGTCTTCATCTCGGTGGCGGCCTCGGGGAAGAGGCGGGGCCGCAGTTCGTCTTCGAAGAAGTCGCTGGCGAGGTCGTGGAGTTCTTGCCGAGGGAAGCCTTCGAGGGCGCGGTAGGCTTCGCGCAGCATGCGGCTGCGTTTGACGACGCCGACGGCGTTGCCGGCGGCCAGGACCGCGACGTGGGCGAGGCGTTTCATGGCGCGGGTCTCGTGTTGGAGGTTGCGGGCGGCCCAGCCGACGGTGCCGGGGGCTTGGGCGCGCACGCGTTGGCGGCGGAGGCGGACGAGTTCGCGGCCGAAGAGGACGCCGGCGTCGCCGTCGAGCACGGTGCGGTCGAAGTCGAAGAAGGCGGCGGCTTCCGGCACGGGGTCAACGCCTCTTGAGGCGTCCGTCCAACCATTCGCGGCAGACGCCGGCGACGAAGTCGCTGCGGGCGTCGCCGCACATGCTGTGGCCGGAGGCGGGGACCTCGACGTGTTTCTTGGGGCCGGCCAGCGCCCAGTAGACCTTGCGGCTGTTGTACTTGCCGACGACGATGTCGTACTGGGCGGTCATGACGAGGGTGGGGACCTTGACCTCGGCGGCGCAGCGGGCGGCGTCGAGCTTGCGCACGAGGGGTCGGTAGTTCTTGACGGGGATGAGGCGTTGGAGGAAGGCGGCTTGGCGGGCGCGCTCGATGGCGGCGGGGTCGACGTAGAGGCGGCGATAGTCGACCTTGTAGGGCACCATGAGGCCGCGGCGGTGGAAGATCCGGACGAGGGGGTTGAGGAACCGGACGAGGTTGTAGCCGAGGAACTCGAAGAGGTTCATCTCGTCGCGCAGGCGCCGGATGGGGGCGAGCGCGATGAGGCATTTGATGGGCAGGTGGGGCGCGGCGCAGATGCTCAACGCGCCGCCGAGGCTGTGGCCCAGGAGTGCGACGCGGTCCTTGTCGATGCGGAACTCGTTGGTGGCGGCGGTGAGGGCAGCCTCGAGGTCGGCGCGGGCGCGTTCCTTGGATTGGAGGCCGCGTTCGCCGTCGCTTTCGCCGTGGCCGCGGAAGTCGAACGTGAAGACGGCGT
This sequence comes from uncultured Halobacteriales archaeon, assembly GCA_964451065.1. GTDB lineage: Archaea > Thermoplasmatota > E2 > JACPAO01 > JACPAO01 > CAYVGY01. The sequence goes on along the minus strand of CAYVGY010000121.1, from coordinate 2,554 downwards.
AGCCGCCGCGCGCAATCTTTTCAGGAAAGTCGAACCATTCCTGGCGGGACGAGCTCATGCCGTGCGCGAGGACCACGAGCGGCACGGGCTCCTTGCGGGTGCCGGGCGGTTCGTGGAGGTCGCCGTGGAGCGTCTCGCCGTCGACTTGGAACGAGACGCGTTTCACGTCGCGGGGGAGGACGGGCCAACAAGAAAACCTTATTGGGATGGTTGCACGGTGGCCGGCGAGGCGTGGCCTTGCAGGACGTGGAAGAGACGGGCGAGCGGTATTCGTTGGAGGGCGCCCGCGTCTACCTCCACGTCACGCGCAAAGGCGACGAGCGGATCGTGCACCTTGACATCGACCACCCCGACCTCAACGATTTCCTGCCGCCCAAGGAGGCCAGTTACGCGGGCGGGCGCGAGGGCGGCGTCTTCGTGGGCTTGCGCACGAAACAAATGGAGCGCGCCGAGGAGTGGCTGCGTGGACGGACGCCGGACGGTTGATTCCGTGGTGAACCTGCCGGCCGCCTGATGGATGCCGGTTACGGCGAGGGAGAACCCGCAGTAGGCGCGCTCGGCGGCTCTTGCGATGGCTTCGCGGACCACCACGAAGTCGTTCAGGGCCGACGTCCTTCCAAGTCGTCGCGCGTCCGAAGATATTCGTCGCGCGAGATTTCGCCGCGCGCATAGCGGCGCTCCAAGATGCCCCGCGCATCGTCGCCGTCGCGCAGATTCGTTTGCGGGGACAAAGCATAGATGAGGAGGACGACGAGCAGGATCGGCACGAGCATCATGAGACCCATTCCACCCATCATCATCCCGCCCCAGCCGCTCGTCCAGGGCGACCCGCCGGCGCCCCAGGCGAGGACGCCCATCAGTACGGAAACGGCGGCGATGAGGATGATGGCGAAGACGAGCATCCGGATCGGGTCCGTCCGGTTCGTCACTTGGACCCACTCTCCGGCTCCTTCGAATGGATTGGAGTCGCTCCCGGGCGACCAAGCGTCGCCCAGGCGCGACCGCCTCCGGCGACCGCCCGGCCCGCGACGCCGACAACGGCTCCAACGATTCTTATCCGTTTCATCCTGGTGTCCACGCTCCCCTTCCCACAACCGTGCGGGCGCAGTTCTAGCTTGCGGTGGCCTCGAAGCCGCCGATGTCCG
>CAYVGY010000121.1:0-1399 GCA_964451065.1 uncultured Halobacteriales archaeon | reverse complement strand
CCCCCGCCGGGTTCCCTACGCGGTCTCGGGCCCGATGACGTGCCGGCCGCCGAGCGGTCGCGCGGGGACGCCGCCGACGAACCCTTTCACGTCCGTGTTGACGAGGCTCATGGCGCTCACCACGGTCTCCGGCGCGACGGTGACGCCGGCCAGGATCGTGCAGTTGGCGCCGATGGTCGCCTTCTTGCCGATCCGGACGCGGCCCACGCGGTACTCCTTTTGGAGGTATTCGTGGCAGAGGATTGTGGTGTTGTAGCCGATGATGGCGCCGTCCTCGAGCGTGATGTACTGCGGGAAGAAGACGTCGAACTGGGCGTCGAGGCCGACGGCGACGCCCTTGCCGACCTTCATGCCGGTGAGCCGGAGCGCGGCGCGCTTGGCGGCGAACCACGGCAGGCGCTTGGAGAGCACGATCCAGGCCCAGTTCCAGCCGGCGCGCCACCGGCTCACATCCTTGAAGCAATACAGAAGGGAATTCCCTTCGCCGCGGCTGGGGCGGGTCTCGAGCTCGCGCCGGGGCACGAGGGGCGGCACAGAGGGAGGGCGTGAAATGCGTTGTGGAGGCGTTCGGAACACGCGGCGCTGGGGAGAAATAGCAGGACCCCCTCGCCCGGCTTACCGTGCGCCGCCGCAACAAGGGTGAGGAACGCGACATCGCGCTCAAACGCATCCGCAAACTCTTCGCCATGGCGCAGGGGAGCACGGCCGAGAACCGCGACCTCAGCGACCGTTACGTCCGCCTAGCCCGGCGCATCGGCATGCGGTACCAGGTCTCCATGCCGACCGATCTCCGCCGGCGCGTCTGCCGCGGCTGCGAGAGCCTCCTTGTGCCGGGGCGCACCGCCCGCGTGCGCGTGGCCAGCGGCCGCGTCTCCGTCACATGCCTCCGGTGCGAGACCGTGAAACGCTACCCCTATCGGGGCGGCCGGAAGGTGACCGCGTGAAGCCGAGCCAGATCGGAGCGACGCTGCAATTGGGAAAATCCGGCGTGACGCCCAAGTGGCTCGAGGAGCTACGCGACCAAGTCAAGAAACGCAAGCTCGTCAAGGTCCGACTCCTGCGGTCGTCGAAGACCGCGGCCGGACCGAAGGAGGTCGCGGGCCAGATCGCCGCGCAAGCCGGCGTCCGAGTCCTTGATGTGCGGGGAAGCGTGGCGGTTTTTGGGCGGGGCTCGGCGGAAAAGAAAAAACCTTCCACCGACCCCGGCACGGTTAAATAGTGGACCTTTCTAACTCGCGCTACTTTCCGGGTTCTGTGACGCCATGACGACCGTTTATGACGTGCCTCCCAACCAACTCCTGTCCCGCGTTACTTCGAGCCTCAAGGCGGACCCCAAGTTCGCCGCGCCCGAGTGGGCCAAGTTCTCGAAGACCGGGGTCCACCGCGAGAAGGCCCCGTA
>CAYVGY010000120.1:5303-9279 GCA_964451065.1 uncultured Halobacteriales archaeon | reverse complement strand
CCCTACATGCCTCCCATCTTCCTGGACGTTCCAGGAGTCCCGCTACTGGGCGGCGATGATCCTCCTGGGGACCAGCCCGGCCTCGTTCTTCGCGACACTATGCACTTTGAGTATGGACACTGGGATGGGATAGCGAAGTGGTACAGGGTTACGAATGATGAAGACCCCGACGACCGCTATTATGTGACCACTACGAGATGGGTCGGCCGGGGGACAACCACGGATCACGCCTATGGTCATCTTTCCACAGACGTCTATCATTTGGCGAGCGGCTGGGCGGCCGACGGCGACACGTATTTCGCAGGCTACGCTCCGACGACGATGAACGCCTGTGAGAGTACGAGTGCGTGGACGTTTACGATTGGTTGGCCTCCGAGCGCCAGCTACACGTGGTCCGAGGAATGCCAAGTGGCGAGCTTCGGCCACCAACCCTATGATGTCTCTTCTGGTGGCTGGGACCAGCCAGAATACGCCGTCCGCGCAACTTACGAAGGCATGGAAGGCCAGGAATACGGCGGGACCCTCGAGTACGGGGCGGCCGGCGTCGTTCCCACGGGCACCACGGGCTACATGTCGGTCCTGATGATTCATGAAAGCTGCTGGGCCTCCAGCTGGGCAAACCACTACTGCACATCTGATGATGGACAATACGAGGACAATACCGGTTGGCGGTCAAAGCCAATCAACTGGGCGTGAGGAGGAGGGCTTGAGCACACGGCGGGTTTACGGGCACCAGTGGTCGGTGCATTGGTTGTTCTTCGGATTGTGCGCAAAGGCGCTGGTATGGGGGGCCCCGCTTGTCGATGCGCAACCGCCGGCGATTCATCCAGAAGGAACCATGGTCTTCTTCGAGCGCGGACAGACGGTTGGCTGGCAGCCGGAGAGGGGCGAGTATTTCGTCTCGGTTAGGGCGGGGGATGACGGGGCGCGGATCGACATCACGGGCCTCGGCACCGGCGATCCCAAGAATATCCAAACCTTCCAACCGAACGAGGATGGTACGGGCTGGGGCATCGACTTTGGCGACTCCGAAACAAGAAGTTTGGAGGTGCTCGACGGCAGCGGCAGGACGCTGCTCGCGCGCCTCGACCTGGCCGAGATCCCACTCAACGAGCGACCACCGGCGCGCCGCGTCGTCGAGTCCGACGTTGGGCTGAACAAGTGTAAGGCCTACCTTGTGGACTCCTATCGGATCACCGGTTTTTTTGCGATCAACGCCACAGGAACCGACTTTTCCTTTAGGACGTTCGATGCACGGCTGGACGAGATCGCGGCAGGAGGCGAGCGAATGCATGTCGTGCTGGACTCCCAGGAGTACGAGAACAACCAGGTCACGGTCCAGGCATGCCGATCCTTCGCCCGTTCGCCGGACGGCTTCATGATTGAAATGTCCTATCCCGCGGAGGATCCAGGCACCGTTGACGCGGGCGACGCTGACACTCCGGGTACGGGAGCATCGGCAACGTTGGCAGGTCTGGCGTTGGCGTTCCTGCTCCGCCGCCGTGGCGGGTCATCCGGGCGCTGAGTGGCTCGGCGATTTCCGCGCGCGGGATGAACAGGCTCCGAAGCTACTCAATGGCGGCCCAGAAATGGACAACCGACCCCCTCGCTCCCACGTTAAGCACCTCGTGGTCCCCACCCGCAAGGCCCCCGACGGGGAAGGGTCGGAGACGTGGGACCACTGGGAGATGCGGGTGCACAAGCGCCTCATCGACCTCGACGCGGACGACCGGGCCCTGCGCCAACTGATGCGCATCCAGGTGCCGGACGGCGTCAACATCGAGATCGTGCTGCGGTCGTAACCGCCCGAGCCGGGCGCGAAGCTCGTTACGCCGCCCGTCGCCGAAAAAGATTTAGCGTGAGCTGGGCACCCGCCGACCCCGTGCGTGGCATCGGTCGTTCTCTGTGCGTGGCATTGGTGGCCTTGGTTTGGTTGGCGTCCGACGCGACCGCCCACGCCAAGGCTTACACGAACCCCACGGCCAATGGACTCGATCTTGGCTTCTTCGGGCTCCCGTCGGTTCCCAGCTTCTTCTTCAACCCCTGCGAGGACCGGTTCGATGAAGACGGGTACGGCGGGGCGTGCTTTCCCGGTTTCCATCTCACCTCCCGACCGGATGGGACCGTCACGTTCTGGGTCGAGGAAGCGAATGCGAACGACCTAGGAAAGGCGCGCGCCCTTGTCTGCCAGGACTCGGATGGGGATGGTCGGCTTTGCAGCGGCGGATGGTTCGAACCCCACCGGCACTGCCTGTCGGATTACACCATTCCAATGCTGGTCAATCCGTGCTGGAACCACGACCACTATGTCTATGTCGGCGGCGGCGACCTGCAGGTCGAATTCACGGAGACCGTCACCCTGTCCGCCAAGACGGGGTCTCCTCCCTGGCGCGCCGACCTGCCCACGTACATCTGGGTTTATGCCGGTTCGCTCTACGGCGTCATCCGCCATGTGCCTTGAGCCGGGAATGATCTCGAGACGAGGTTGCCGGTCGGTGGCCGACCGCGGGCGACGTCGACTCTCCAGGGCCGGGAGCATCGGCAACGTTGGCCATTCTGGGGCTGGCATCCCTGGTCCGCCGCCGTGGCGGGTCACGGCGCGGCGCAGGACCCGGCGGAGACTGGCGGGCCCCCCGAGGGGGGTAGGAGCGGCGTCTTGACGGCGAGGATCTTGACGGTGGCAGCGGCCCACCCCACCTCGCCCCGCTCGTCCGTCACCGCAAGGTGAATCGTGTACGTTCCGGGCCGCGTATAGGCATGGATGGCCCTGGCCGACGCGGTCGACGCTTGCCATTCGGGGACCGGCGCCTCGCCCCATGTCCATTGGTATTCGACGATTGAGCCGACGCTGCTCGATGATTGGTATGCGTCGACGGTCACGACGTTCGCGCACTCGTCATGGGTGAAACGCGCCAACGGGAGCGGGTTGTAGTAGGTGTGCACGCTGAACCGGATCGGGTCGTCCCATTCGTAGATCGGCCATTGCGTGTCAACGAGGAACCGCCATCGACCCTGGATTGGGTCGGTGATGTGGCAGCCCGCATACGATCCAGAGTTCGAACACGCGCTTGCGCCCGCAGGATCAGTGAGCGAGAATCGGATGCCGATCGCGTCGGACTGCTGGGCGGTCACGTGAAGAAGCGGCCGGCCGGGGGGAACGTCGAGCTGGAACGCCTGGCTACGATGGCCCCAGCTGAATTCGCTTATGGCACGAGCGCCGTCCCACAGCGGAGTCGGAGCCTCGGTGTGGTGGGCTCCTGCCGGAATGGCTAGGGCCAAGACGAGCGCGAGGAGGAGCGTTGTCAACGAGGCGGCCCGGGACTTGGGCACCGCCGGTTGAAAGGGTTTCCCAACCATGAGGGCTCCGTGCGTCCACTTGGCCAAAGGAGTAGTGGAGCAAATGGGTCCCACAGACGGCTTCAAGGGCAACGCCGGCGCGTCGCGTTCATTGGCGATGCCGTTTAGGAGTCCGCGCTTGGGCCGGTCCGGGGGCCGTGTGGCGTTCCGCGTTATGATGGTTTTTCCAACCGTTTCAAAACCCGGAGGGCCCGCAGAAACTCTTCGCCACAACCGTTATTGAGTCGGACAACGACGCAGCCGTCGGGTGCCTTAGATGCGATTGACTTACCTCGCAATGGCAACGCTGGCTTTGATGACCGTCGTGCCGGGGACCGCTGTGGCGGCTCCGGACATCACACGCCCCGAAGGGCCGAAGGCGCCCGATCTGGATTGCCTCGTGGGCATTCCCGGACCGATTGCTGGCTACGCGGTGCGGTGTGTGCAAGACGCCTGCGACGCTTCCAGGGTCGCTGCCAACCAAGTCCTCGACCGTGCGCCCGCCGACGTCGAGGTGTCTGGGAGCGCCTGCGCGGCACACGTCGACGCTTACTGCGTTCAGCTGTCTCCGTGGTCCCGACTGTGCGAGGGAGACGTGCCGGGCTTCAAGGAAGGCCAGGCCCGCGGGGTTGTAGCGCAA
>CAYVGY010000120.1:0-5293 GCA_964451065.1 uncultured Halobacteriales archaeon | reverse complement strand
TGAGCGAGGTCGCGCCTCTCATCGGCCCGGGTATTGAAGGTTAGCGAACTCCGCGTGGTCCACCGCCGACGCGGCGGGCGGGCCCAAGGAATTCCGTCTGGGGAAGCCTCCCGACGAGTCGATCGGTGAAGCAATCGGCGGTCGGTCGCCTTGGGCCGCGCCGAATCGCGCGTCCAACCCGGCGACGCAAACCGCGCGTGCGGGTCCGGTCCTGGACGATGGCTTGGTGGATTCCAGCCGTCTTCCCGGACCGGGAACCCCTCCATTCAAGGGGGCGGGAAGTCAACCTAGGGCCGGGATCGTTCACCCACGATGAGTGGCCGTCGGTTCTCTGCTGAAAAAGGAGGCGACGAGATGACGGGGCAAACACGCCGGTACGCGCCCCGCGCCGGTAGGATGCCACGCAGCCGACACTTGGCCTGGGCTACGGCGCCCAAGAAGGTACGCATGCCCGAGCCATGACGCCCGTTTGGGCAACCCGGGCCCCTCCGGAACGAACGGCCGGCCGACGCCGCCCGTCATCGTCGCACCGCCGGGGCCGTTCATTGTTCATCACAGAAGTACGGGAGCTCGGCGACCTGCGCCGGATAGGCGGCAGTATCGTGTTCGGCGCCAAAGACTTCGACGTAATCCTCGCAGTTGTGTACGTGGAACCACGCGACCGGGCAGAAGTCGCCCTCGTAGCAGCCGTCCATGAACCCTCCGATGAGTTGACAGACCTCTCCGCCTCGGCAATGGAGAGTGACCTTGGCGTGGACGTCGCACGCGTCCGCGCTGGCGCAGACCGCGCCCGCCTCGCCACGAACTCCTGGGGAGCCGCAGCTTTCCAGGGGAGGGCAATCCTCCGCGGGGAGGCACCCGTCCTGGCATGGAGCAACCTCGCAGACCGCCACGAATTCAACGGGAGACGCCTGCGCGACAGGCCACGCTGTGCCAGCGACCAAGAGACGCCCCAGCGCCACCCAGGTCTTCGGCCGCTTTCTGACCGCTGCTGCGCCCGCGTGGTCACGTGAAAATCGCTCAGCCAACGAGCCCGCCATGGCGTCCCACACCCTGGACCACCGCCGATGGTGCCGGCGCCCAGCGTACATTACGTTTGTGCCAACCATCGTGAGGTCGAACCGGCCGGGGCGCTCCTCGTCGGCCCCATTAGCGGAGCCAGGGGGAGGGCGAACAACACCGTTGCGAGCACCGCGGCGAGGGTCCGAGGAACCGTGCGGCGCCGCCCGTGGAGCCGCCAAGGGCCGGAAAGGCTAGGGGATGTAGCGGCAGCCGAAGGACGGCGGGGGGTCATTGGAACCAAGCCACCCGCGGCGCGATAGTGGCTCCTTAGGCGGGTCCTGGAGCCACCAAGGCCTAGAGGTCCCGGGCGGGTGCCCTCGCGTCGGGCGGCCTCGCCGCGTCGAGGCGCCGGGGGGTTGGCGACACGCGCCTGCCCGAGCCTTCAGGTTCGACTGGCCGGCGCCGCGATTTCGAAGCGTTGGAAGAACCGATATAGCCCGCGGTGACGACTTAGCATCGTTCACTATGAAGATGGCCTCGTTTCCAAACCTCGCTGTCCGTCGGGCGGCCGCACTCGTTCTTGTCGCGGCTGCGCTTCCGCAGGCGGCTTGGTTGGCAAATAGTGCCGCTGCAGGGCCGACGTCCGAAACGCTATCGCTCGAAATCCTCGAACCGGCGGATCACACCCTGACGCCCGGCATTCAGACGTTCGTGATCGCCGTTGGCGGCATCGGCACGGTTCCCGGCGTCTGGGTCATGTTGGGCAGCGATGGGGGCCCGGACTACGATGTCACCGATCAGACGTGCGACCTGTACGGGAAGCCAACCACGGCCCCCGATGGGCGGCCCACCCGGTGCTACAACGTGTTCGTCGGGCCCAGGAGCCCCAGCCTGTGGTCCGACTGCCAGTGGCTGGGCGCCCGAGTAGTCACGGTGCGGGCCGGGGCGCCCGGTGTCGCCCCCCTTTACGACGGGCGGTTCCTGTTCTACCTCCCGATTGCGCCCTATTGGTGTTATTTCGTCACGCCGCCGTTCGGTTGACGACGGCATGAGGCCATGGCCTGGCGGGCGAGGCGGGCCCATGTGACGGCGACTGGGGGGTTCCCTTGGCCGGCGTTGTTGCGGTTGTGGGGGGAAAGCGAGGAGTCGGGCGCCCGATGGGCCGTGCCCGAACATGCGCATGGAGACGTCCCGTCGAACCACACCCAGAGTTTGGTCCGCGCGTCGGTGAAGCCGCGACCGTAGAGATCCTGCGCCACCGAGGCGAACGTGGTCGGTGCCATCGGAGAGGGGAGAACGGCCGCCCGAACATCGATGACGCCGGCCACGCATCGGACCCGATACCGCTGCGCGTGATCGATATCCGCGCCGGATTCGAGAAGGATCCCTTGCGCTTGCTCGGCCAGGGCTCGGATTTGTGGCGCGAGGGTGGTCAACCGGTCCGGGGTGTTGGCGGCGCGGGCGCAAATCGCTTGCACGTAATAGTCCGTGGCGCCCGGCGCGCTGACGCACGTGGGCGCCGCCGTCGGAGGGGCGGGGTCGCTCGGGAGACTGTCGGGACCGTGGGTGAATCCCAGGGATTGACCTTCGCTTCCGAAGACTTCGAATACCCCGGGTCCGCGAGCGCAAGCAGGCCCTAGCCCCTCGACGAAAGTGACAACGCAGGAGGCGACCGGTACCGCGGGCGCCACGAACGAGGCCGACGCGAGGAGGAACACACCGGTCCGTGGCGGGGCGTTGTGGATTCGGCGCGGGTTTCGCCAGGGGTTGGGCATGTTTCAATTGGTTGGGACAAGGCCTTGGATGTCGAGACGCCGCTAAGACGAACGGGCGAATGCAACGGCCAGCGGACCCGTCGGCCCGATGAGGACGAACCTCTAGGTGCCAGGGCAGCTGGAGGGGTCCGCGGGCCGGGCCCACAGCACATATTCGCCCAGAGGATTGACGAGGGCCCGAAGGCTGCTTTCGGGCGGCAACCCCTGCAGGGGAAGCCGACCCGCAAACACGTCCACGTCGTGTTCCCCGCTCGCAATCGGCAGGGTCCCGAAGCCTTGAGTCTGCGGGACGAGCTGGTACTCGTCGATCCGCACGTCGATGCGGCTGGTGGTGCCCGAGTAGGTGGGAAGCGCGGCGTCGGTGGCCACACTCAGAATCCAATCGCCCGGGCACTCGGGGAGGGTCCACTTGAATTCGTGTTCTTGAGGGTCGTGGGCGTTGCCGTGCTCTTCCCGGTACCCGAGGGTCCCTCGCCACCCGTGGATCTGCGGTTGATCGTCGCATTCGCCGCTCACGACATCCATGAGGGGAACCGGGTTGGCCTCCAGTCGCTCGTCCCAGGCCGTCATCTGGCCTTCGAGAATCGCGCCTCCGACGATGTTGGAACCTATGGGCGGGTTGTCGTTGAGGCCGTTGGCTTCGACCCGGTAGAACGTGCGCGTCAGGTGCGGCGTGATGAGGGCCACGGTGGCCGCACCAACGGTCGTCGCGGAATAGGTCTCGTGTTGGTGAAAGTCGCGCCCGCTGATCACGTAGAAATCGGGGTCGCCGGGCGGGGCCGTCCACGTGAGGCGAATCTGACCGACCTCGCAGGTAGGCTCCCACACCAGGTTCGTCGGTGCCTTGAACGACGGGTCCGCCTCCGCTTGGAGCGTCGGGACGGCCGCCACGGCCAGAAGGGCCACCGCCCAGCGCACATTCATGACGGTGAGGTTGGGAGACCGCCATTTGAAGGTTTCTTCAACCCTTTCAATTCGAGGCGGGGACCGGAGCCGTTAGGACGGGCCGATTTCCGCCCCCGGCACCTGGGCGTGTACCTGTGAGGCCGGGCCGACGGGACCGGGTTCAAGACCCGACGCGCCGTCAGCGCCTTGCGCTTGAAGCCAAACCGCTCGGCGGGCGATCACCGCCGGTCAACCCCAGCCCGCGATGGAGGGTTCGCGACGCGCTGAGCTGTTCCCGGCTGGTCCCATTCGACGGCGGGGCGGAAATCAAAGGCCACGCATTGGCCTCGCCCCCGGATGCCCCTTGGACGGAGCCTTTCAGGCGGCCCATCCGGCGGCCGTCGCGCGGGCCGGAGCCGCCCTCCCAGGGCCGGCTCATCCGGCGCCGTCACGGGCATGGCGCCGTTCCGCAGGCCGGGTCCGTCGCCACTTTCCACGGGTACGAGTGCGCGCGGATGTAGCCCGTCGAGGCACCTTCGCCAATCGCGTTCACGGCCGCGACCCGGTAGCTGTACGTCAGTGGCGTGGCCGCGTCAGAATCCACGTAGACCCACTGCGAGGCAGGGAGGGCTGCCAGCACGTGGTCCGGCTCGAGGGCCGTGGTGCGATAGAGGCGGTACCCCAGAATGGCGGACCCACCGTCGCGCGCCGGCGGCAGCCATCGGACCCGAATCTTGCCCGTCTCGGTCGACGAATAGCCGGGCGAGGTCGGTACCGTTGGCGGACTGGCTTGGGCCGTGGCGCTGGCCTCGTTGCCGCGAGCCCCTTCCCCGAGCACGTTCACGGCGGAGACGGAATAGTACCGCGTGGACCCGATGGGGACCCCGTCGTCGACGTACGAAACACCCAGGTGGTTTGTTCGGTGCAAGACCCCCGATCCGGGCGTACTACCCCGGTAGATATTGTACGTGAGCGGCCCACTGGGTCCGACGTAGGCGGGAGCCTGCCATGAAAGCGAGATCTGACCGCCGATGGGCCCAGAGGTGGCCGTCAGGTTTCGTGGGGCCGACGCGAACGTGTGCGTGGCGGCGCCCGCTTCGACGGAACGCGCCCCCTCGCCGGCAGCGTTGACCGCGGCGACCTCGTAGTAGTAGGTGGTATGGTTGGCCAGGCCCGAGTCCGCGTAGGAGAGCACGTTCCCGAGTTGGGCAACGAGGGGCTTGGGGCCGCCGGTGGTCGTTCCGCGGTACACGCGATAGTTCGTGACGGCCAACCCGCCGTTCGTTTGCGGAGCCTGCCAGGTGAGGGTGATCTGTCCCGCCCCCGTGCCAGTCGCAGCCTGCGGCGACCGCGGGGCGCTTGGGACGTCGGGTGTCGTCGCGCCCGCCTCGTTGGAGAGCGTGCTTTCGCCCACGGCATTCGCTGCCGAGACCCCGTAGTACCGGGTCGCGTTCGGCCCCAGGCCGGTGTCGGTGTAGCTCGTCACGGCGCCCACCCGCGTGACGAGCTCCTTGGGGCCCCCGAATGCGGTGCCCCGATAGATTCCGTAGGACGTCACCGACAACCCACCGTCGTCTGCAGGCGCCTGCCACGTGAGCTGAATGGTTCCGGCCCCGGGCCCCCTCGTCGCG